>ONSO01000081.1 GCA_900320485.1 uncultured Lachnospiraceae bacterium
GATGGAGGAAGGGCTTATGCCCATGACGGAAAGTTGTCCGAAGGAAAGCCAAGGGGAGCGGGAATTCTCTTTGTCCTATCCTTTGCGGGGGCAGCGCTTCTTTTTGCCCCGCTGACGCCGGAGCGGGTCATCTATCTGATCCTCTTAGTGATCTGCATGATGACGGGTTATCTTGACGATGCGGCAAAGACACCGTGGGGAGAGTTCAAGAAAGGTTTTCTTGATTTTTGCGTTGCCGCCATGGTGGCATTCACCTATCTGAAGTTTAACGGCAGCGACGTGGACCTGGCTCTGCTTGGGATTTCATTTACGTTGCCGGCCTGGATTTTTGCCATTTTGACCGTGATCCTTGTATGGGCCTCCGTCAACGTGACCAACTGTGCGGATGGCGTAGACGGTCTCTCGGGAACGCTGACCATTGTAACGCTCCTTGGCATTTACGGCATCGACCTGCTTAGGGAGGCGGACGGAGATTACGCTTTCATGAATCTTCTGTTCTCGGTTTGCATTTTGGGATATCTTTGGTTTAACGCAACGCCCAGTAAGCTCATGATGGGAGATGCAGGATCGAGGGCAATGGGGCTGTTTATCGCCATTGCCATCTTAAAGACGGGATCCCCTTTTTTGTACGTGCCGATGGCGCTGGTACTTATTTTGGATGGAGGATTGGGACTGGTAAAGGTTTCCCTGATCCGTGCCTTTAAGATCCATATCATGAAAAACGTACGCACGCCCCTGCATGATCACGTCCGGAAAAACTGGGGATGGTCAAATACCCAGACGGTTTACCGCTTTGCGATCATCCAGATCATGCTTTGCCTGGCAGTGCTTTACGGAATCGGGTTATAGTTTTTCAGATGCCTTTACGGCATAAGAAATGGAGTGTGAGAGGAATGTATGATGAATTAACGCCCAGTGACATTAAAAAGATGCAGGAGGAGATCGAGCACCGGAAGGTTGTGGTGCGGCAGCAGGCGTTGGCGGACGTAAAAGAGGCCAGGGCCCACGGAGATCTCTCCGAGAATTTTGAATATCATGCAGCAAAGAAGGTTAAAAACCAAAACGAAAGCCGCATCCGTTATCTGGAGAGAATGATCAAGACGGCGAAAGTGATCTCCGAGGATTCCGCGGAGGATGAGGTGGGGATCAACAATACGGTAACCGTGGAGTTTGTGGATGACGGCAGTCAGGAAACCTATAAGATCGTTACCACGGTTCGCGGAAATTCCCTGGAGGGGCTGATCAGTAATGAGTCGCCCCTGGGGAGAGCTCTTCTTGGAAAGAAGGAGGGGGACGTGGTTCACGTACAGGTCAACGCCTCCATTGAGTACGACGTGAAGATTTTGAAGATCGAAAATACGGTGGATGACGGAACGGACAAGCTAAGGAGCTTTTAACATGGCAGAACGGAAAATGCGATACATTGCGCAGAGACAGGCAGGCGAACCCTATTCACCCGACGGGGAAAGCCCGGAGGGCGATGCAAAGGGCGGGGAAAATGCTGCGGATGGTACGGACGGCCGAGGGAGCGCGGCAAATGGTACAGACGGCGCGGCAGGCGGCCGTGTAAGCGCGGCGGATGGTGCAAACGGCATGGACGGCCGGGATGCATCGCGAATGCGCCGGGGAAGCGGAAAGGGGAGCGAGGAGATCTGGGTCAGAAAGGAGTATGTCCTGTTCGACCTTGACGGTACCTTGACGGATCCCAAAATGGGGATCACAAAGTGCGCGCAGTATGCCCTCGCGTCCTTTGGCATCGAGGAGCCGGACCTTGACAAGCTGGAACCTTTTATCGGTCCGCCTTTAAAGGACAGCTTTAAGCAGTTTTACGGATTTGACGATGAAAAGGCAGAGGCGGCGGTGGCAAAGTACCAGGAACGCTTTCAGGATACGGGGATCTTTGAAAATGAGATTTACCGCGGCGTTCCGGAGATGCTTAAAAAGCTGCGCATGCGCGGACTGCACCTGGCGGTAGCCTCCAGCAAACCCACGGTTTTTGTAGAGAAGATCCTGGAACATTTTAAGATCCGGAGTTATTTTGAGGTTGTCGTAGGGAGCGAGCTGGACGGTACAAGGTCCCAGAAGGCGGAAGTGGTACGGGAAGCCCTTCGCCGACTGTTCCATGGCGGGACGGTTCAGAGGCATAAGGTCTTTATGGTAGGTGATAGGAAGTTTGACGTGGAAGGCGCCAGGGAGGCAGGCGTGGAGTCTGTTGGCGTAAGCTTCGGATACGGTAGCATGGAAGAGCTTATGGAGGCTCACGCGGATTATATCGTGCGCTCCGTGGAGGAGCTCCGCAGATTCCTTCTGCGCGGATTTGAAGACATGGACAAGGATCTGGGGAACTTTCA
Organism: uncultured Lachnospiraceae bacterium; assembly: GCA_900320485.1. GTDB lineage: Bacteria > Bacillota > Clostridia > Lachnospirales > Lachnospiraceae > Acetatifactor. The sequence goes on from ONSO01000081.1 coordinate 2,352, forward strand.
GAAGACGTGGATCCTGGTTTCCCAGTTTATTTTATTTGTGGCGGCAAGAGGACTTGCCAGGAATTTGTGCCTGCTGCTCTTGGAATTTAACGGCGTGGAAAATCCATCAGACGACGTGGTAACGTTGATCCTTGGGATCGGTTTTATTGCCGGCGGGCTTGCCATTTTTAAGGCGGCCAAGGGGTGTATTCGCAGGACCATTCAGGACATGTACCTGACCCACTTAAAGCCGGAACCTAAAAGTGCTTATGCCGTGTTGGCGCTGGCAACGCCCACTCTGGGTCTGGGAGTGGCGCAGCTTTTGACTTTAAGCGGATTTGCAGGCGGGTCTGAACAATTTCAGATGATCTCACAGGCACAGGCACACGCTTCCCTCTGGGCCGCGTTTATCACCTACGGACTCATTTCGCCCTTGGCGGAGGAGCTTTTATTCCGCGGCACCATTTATGGTTATATCCGTAAGTTTTTCGACGTAAAAACTGCGATCATTGCGTCTGCCATCTTGTTTGGCATTTATCACGGCAACATGGTCCTGGCAGTAAATGCAACCGTCATGGGATATTTTATCGCCTACGCTTATGAGTATTTTGGCGACTTTAAGGTGCCCGTCCTCATGCACGTGGGTTACAACGTTTTATCCCTGCTTGTCCAGTATTTCGGATTGGGGAACACGAAATTTGTAAGCTGGCCCGCATGCATTGGATTTTTAGTGGTGGGATGCGCATGCGTTATCTGGCTTGCCAGAAGAAAGAGAGTCGCATAAAGGCTTTAGGGGAAGGAGATTAGGCCGTGTGCACGTTTTCATTGCTGACAGTTTGCCTGAATCCCGGGGAAAAGCTTAAGGGAACGCTGGAGAGCGCTCTTGGCCAGACCTTTGGGGATTTTGAGCTGATCATAAAGGATGGCGGGAGTACGGATGATTCCCTTCAGGCGGCAGGGGAGCTTTTAAAAGATCCGAGAGTGCGCCTGGTTTCGAAAAAGGATTCGGGGATTTATGATGCCATGAATCAGGCCGTGGAAGAAGCAAAGGGAGAGTACGTATTTTTCTTAAATTGCGGCGACAGACTCTTTGATGAGACCGTTTTGGAGAAGGTAGCCGGGGAGATTGACAGGCTCAGGAACCAAAGCGGCACCGGAAATGGCGACGGAGGGGAGGATGCGTCGCAACGTCTGATCGTTTATGGCAATGTTTCATGGAAGGAAAAGCAGTCCCTGATCGTGCCGCCATCAAAGATCACGGGCTTTACCTGCTACCGCAACGTACCCTGCCATCAGGCATGTTTTTATGACGTCCGCCTTTGCAAGGAAAAGCCTTTTGAGACAAAATACAAGATCCGAGGTGATTATGACCATTTCCTGTGGTGTCATTACCGCGGAGGGGCAAGGGAATGCTATCTTGAGATTACCATGGCGGAGTATGAGGGCGGCGGTTATTCGGAGAGCAAGGCGAATCAAAAGCGCTCAAAACAAGAACACCGGGAGATTACAAAGAAGTACATGGGAAAAGGGGAATTGATGAAATACCGGGCGATCATGGCCTTAACGCTTCAGCCCCTTCGAACCCGGATCTCGGAGGATCCAAGGCTTTCAGGGGCATATTATAAGCTGCTGGGTAAGGTATACAAACGATAGGAGAAAGGGAAAACAGGGAGATTTCAAAACAACGGATCAACGTTAGTCGCGGACTTCAAAGGCGATCACCTGATCGCAGAATTCCAGCGCAGCCGGACGGTGGGTGACAATGACCACGGTCCGGTTTTTTAATTGTCTCAGATTCTCCAAAAGAGCGCGCTCCGTAGTCGCGTCCAGGGCGCTGGTGGACTCGTCCAAAAGCAGAATGGGAGCTTCGGAGTAGATGGCTCTTGCCAGGGCGATGCGCTGCATCTGACCCTCGGACAGTCCGGCGCCCCGCTCACCAAGAAGGGTGTCAACGCCGTCCGGAAGCTGGGACACAAAGTCCCATGCGCAGGAGGTGCGCAGGGCACTTTGCAAGCGGCCCGCGCCGTCGTTCGCGCTGTTTCCCGTGCCGGGGCTTACGGCGTCTTCTTCTCCGAAGGAGACCACTTCGCGAATGGTTCCGCTCATAAGCTGATTCCCCTGGGGCACGTAAGCAAAAAGCCTGCGGTGATGCGCCTTAAGGGCATTTTTGTTTCCGGCTTTATCTATGTAGTAGCATTCTCCCCCGTTTGGCTTAAATACGCAGGTAAGAAGCTTTAGGGCTGTGGATTTTCCGCATCCGCTGGGCCCGGTGAATGCAACAAAGGAGCCCTTTTTTATCTCTAAAGAGAAGTCTTGCAGCGCCGCCGCCTCCCTTTGAAGGGAAGGAGGGTTATCCAGATCTAAGGGACGGCCGTCGCCGGAAGAAATGTCGGCGGGGTCTGCAGGGTGATATTTAAAGCTTACGTGGGAGAGTCCCACGGCACGAAGATCCTTTTCGTAAAGGTTGCGGATCTCGCAGGCGCCAAGGGGCGGCTCCGTAAATTCTTCGGGAAGTGCTTCCGCTTCCATAAGTCTCTCTGCGCTGGCAAGCATGGCGTAGAATTTGGGAAGATATCCCGTAATATTGGCAAAGGGGTACTGGATCTGGGAGATCAGCTGCATGATGGCAGTCAATGTTCCAAAGGAGATATTTCCCGTAAGAATCCCGTAACCACACCATGCGACGCCGACTAGGTACAACCCATTCATTGCAAAGCCAAAGCCAAAGTTGCAAATATTGGAAAACCAGGTCTTTTGAAGCCGGGCTTTTTTATGTGCCGCAGTTTTTTCGGCCACGCCCCGTTCCACGCTTTTTTCGGCGGCAAAGGAGTGGATCATGAGCAGGCTTGAGAGATGCTCTTGCCAGAAAATGCGGAGCCTTCCGTCTGATTCCTGAACGGACTTATGGAGCCGTTTCATCTTTGCGCGGAACAGCCAGGTAAACAGCATCAGCAGAAGGCCAAAGGGAAAGATGACTACGGCAAACAAGGGCTCCAGCATCAAGATCATAATGACTGCGCTGATAAGCTTTACCGCCATTTCCGTAAGGCCGGGAATGATTTCCACGTAATGATTCGCCACAAGCACGCAATCGTTTGTCAGCCGGTTTTGCCATTCCGCCGTATGCACCGTACTGACGGACGCGTAATCATCACGGAGAAGGTAGTTTGTCAGCCTCTCCTTAAAACCATTTTCCAGAACGGCCCGCGCATACTCGGAAAGCTGGCGTATCACGGCCCGGAGGATCAGCTGGAATAATACCAAAAGCAAGATGCCGGTGACGCTTTGGAAAAATCCGCTGCGGTTTCCGGCTACGGCTGCATCGACAATGGCGCGCAGCAAAAGAGCATAAAAAACGCCGCTGGCACCGTGAACTGCCTGAAGGATCAACAGTAAAAGCACGTATCCTTTTTTCCGGCCGGGCACCTGAAAGAGCCAGGCATAAGTTTTATCTTTCAATTTCGTCTGCATTTCCATAGCGTAATATCCAATCCTTGATTTTGCTTCCGGTCATGGCGCGAGAATTGAAATGCTTCCCGGCCTCTTGGATTATTATATTAAGGATTCACAAAAAAGTAAAGGACAATGGCTTTGTCTTGATTTTCGTCCCCGGCTTTTTTATAATGTGGGTGTGTACGTCGAAAGGAGAAGAGATGCTAAAACATACGCCGGAACAAAAAATCAGGTTAATATTGTTTGTCGCGGCGCTTATTTCCGTTGCCTGCATTTCGGCATTTTGGGTTGGCCGGACTTTTCAATCCTACAACACGGCTTCGGTGGCGTATCTGGGGATTGTGATCGCATGGGCCCTGACAATTAAGAAACGCGTCATGATCCCCGTGATCCGCAGGCAGCTTCTGATTGCCAGTTTTTTTATGGGTTTCTTATTTATTCAACGCATTTGCAGGTGGACGTTGTTTGGAAACGTGCCGGTGGTGGATGAGTATCTCAGATATGCTTATTATATATGCTTTACGGCAATTCCGCTTTGTGCCTTTTTAAGTGCCTGCTGCACCGATAAAACAAAAGAGGAGGATCCCCTGAGGCATTTGAAATGGCTTTGGCTTTTACAGGTGCTTCTCTCTTTGCTGGCTATGACGAATCACTGGCACGGACTACTATTTTCAACGGATGACATTCAGTCGGGAAATTATGAATATGGGCCGCTGTATTTTGCCTGCGTGGCCTGGAGTGCCGCTTTTTCTTTTGGTGCCTTTGGCGTGATCCTCTATAAATGCCGAATTTCCGCAGCAAAGAAACTTTGGTACGTGCCGGCCTTCTTTATGCTGTTTTGCATTGGACTTTTGGTTTTATATTACGTGTGCGGCGGTGCGCCGATTTTGTTTGGATTTAAGGTATACAACATTCAGGAAGTTGTATGTGCACTTTTTATTCTGCCCTTTGAAAGCATGTTTCAGATCGGCCTTGTGCCGACAAATTCCTACTATGAACCGTTCTTTCGGCTTTCCCATGCCAAGGCTGCCATATATGACGAGAACGGGGGAATTGTTTTTGCGTCTGATTCTTTTGAAGAAGATCCTGAGAGGGCTCGCACCTTGGAAGAAGGTGCGGGAGAATCCTTGACGGAAGGCGGAGAGCCGGTGAATTTCCGCATGAATCGAAAAAGGATTTCGGGGGGAAGCGTCGTTTGGACCGAGGATCTTACCGCCATTCGGAAAATTGATGAGGAAATCCGGCGTGTCACGGAGCAATTGGAGGATGAAAATGAACTGATCCGTCAGGAAAATGAAATCCTTGCGGAGAGAATCAGCTATGAGACCAAGAACCGGCTTTATGACAAAATTGCCGGAGCCGTACGGACACAGGCCATGGCGATCGATGAGATCCTGACGCAGGAGCTGGAGAAGGAAGAAAAGAAAAGGGGGCGAAGTCCCGGGGAAGAAGAACGGTTTCGCCGGCAACTGATCCGCGTGGCGGTCCTGGGGGCTTACGTAAAGCGCATGGGAAACCTAATGCTGGCGGCGGACGAAAAGAAGGTTTTGGAGATCCGGGAGCTTGGGAGCGCCATTGCCGAATCCCTTGATGCCTATCAGCTTACGGGGAGAACCTGCGATCACTCTGAAGGTGAGGACGGAGAATGCGCCGCGGAGCTTTTGATCCTTGCATATGAGCTTTTGGAGACCGTACTGGAAGAGAATTATGAACACGTGAGGACTCTCGTTGTATCGCTTCACCATAAAAATGGATTTGAAATGAATATTGGAACGGACTGCGACAGAAAACCCGTGGCGGAGGACTGGAAAAAGGAACAGCTGAAAAAAGCCGGGGCCAGTCTCTCCGTGAAGTTTTTGGACGATACGTGGTACCTGACGCTTCGAGAGGAGGTGGAGGAATGAATTTCTCTGAACTCTCTGAAATCTGGAAGGGAAGCCTGATCCTTTGGAGCCTGACAGTAGAGTGCCTTCTGTTTTACAATCTTACAAGCTACTTGCAGATCGGCTGGCGCAGGTCTCACGTAAAATGTATTCTTCTCAACGTTGGCTGTCTGGGATGCTACTACTTTCTGTGCATGCTTTGGGACAACAAGTTAAAGTATCTGCACGATCTGCCGGTTTGGTGCATCGTCATGACCATTGCGGCATTTACGATTTTTGCCGTGGCGGAGGCGATCCGGATCTCCGCATGGAGAAAAAGTCATATTTCTGCCATGTCCATCAAGGAAGCCATGGACATGCTTCCCATGGGACTGTGCTTTGCCCTGCAAAACGGACGACCCATGCTGGTCAATGAGAAAATGAACGAAATCTGCGTTTCCCTGTTTGGCAAGTCCTTGTTGGACGCGGAAGAGTTCTGGAAGGCTCTGACGGAAGGTCTGGGCGAAGAGAGTCTTCAGGGCGGGGAACAGCCTATGATAAGGCTTTCTGACGGAAGAGTTTATGGCATGCGAAGGTCCAAGCTTACCATGAAAGAAGGCGTGGTCTATGAGATCACTGCGACGGATCTGACGCAGGAGCAGCGCATGACGGAGGAGCTTAGGAAAAAACAAAAGGCAGCGAAGGTTCTCAACGTAAGATTAAAATCCCTGCTTGGAACCATTGAATACGTAACCATGAGCCGGGAGCTCCTTGGGATGAAAGCGGCGTTACATGACAATCTGGGACGAAGTCTTCTTCTGGTAAAAAGGTACCTTGTATCGCCGGCAACCGTGGATGAGAAAGAACTGATCCTCACGTGGCAAAGCAATATCAGGCATCTCATCGGGGAAAGCCCGGAGAACTGGCAGGTTCCGTATTTTGTCGTGGAGAAGGAGGCTGCCATGCTGGGCATCCGGCTTCAGGTTGTTGGAAAGCTGCCGGAAGATGAAAGGCTCCTTCCCGTGATTGATAAGGCCATCTCAACCCACGTCATTAACGTGCTAAAGCATGCCGAGGGGGATGAAGCCACCGTCAGGATCAGGGAAGAAAATGACTTCTATCATTTAAGTTTTACCAACAACGGGAAAGTTCCCGAAGGAGAAATACGGGAAACGGGAGGCCTCGCAAATCTGCGCAGGGAGGTAGAGATGGTGGGGGGCACCATGGAAGTGACGGCCCGGCCGCGCTTTCAGATGAACGTAAATCTGCCGGCCGGACCTTTGGAAGAAATGGCGTAAGGGAGGAAAAACATGGCGTTTCAGGTAGTGATCGCGGAAGATTTTAAAATGATAAGGCAGGTCTTTGAAGAGACCGTCAGAAGGTCGGAGAAATACGAACTTGCAGGCTCCTTTCCGACGGCGATGGAGGCCATGGAATACTGTTTGGAGAAGCATGCCGACCTGGTTTTGATGGACGTACTGATCCCGGGAAGCATGAGCGGGCTGGAGGCTGCCAGAAGAATCAAACAGGTCTGCCCGAAGACAAAGATCATTATAGTCACTTCCATGCCGGAGCTCTCCTATGAGAAACAGGCGAGGGAGATCGGCGTTGAGAGCTTTTGGCAAAAGGAGGTTCAGGAGCAGACCATACAGGAGATCATGGACCGGACCATGGCGGGAGAGTCGGTTTATCCTAATTCCGTGCCGGAGGTCATGTTTGGCAATGCCGTCAGCACGGAGCTGACGGACCGGGAGATCGAAGTCCTAAAAATGTTGGTTTCAGGACTCTCCAACCAGGAGATCGCCGAGAAGCTTGACATTCGCGAGGGCACGGTAAAAATGCACGTGGCAAATCTTTTGCAGAAAACGGGATATCACAGCCGACTGGAGCTGGCAGTAAAGGCCAGACATTTTGGGCTTGCGATAGAAGATGAAAGGGGCGAAAAAGAAAATGAAAGGTGAAGTGAGAGGGAAGAAGCAAACGGTTCATGGCCTGATGCGTTTCCTGGGGGCGTTAATGGGTGTGTTTTTGGCATTCTGGCTTTCTCCGTTGCTTGTAAAGGCGCAGGAAAAGACGGTCATGGTGCCGGATCTGTATGACAGTGCGAAACCATCCAAGGAGGTAAGGTACTCTGCCACAAAAAAGACCTTGGAGCTTACGTTTGTGACGGACGGATTCGAGGAAAAATATTACTTGGGCAGTGAAAAATCCTATGCCACGTGGACGGTATATTTTCATGATCACGTGCATGAATATGCCGTGGAATGCCGGACGCCGTATGGCGGGACGGGTTATTTTACCATGGAAGACATGGATTACTGCATAAAGGAAAAGCTTTCTGGTTCGACGGGCGGAACGCCGAGCTGGAGACTGGCATACTGTGATCATTCCCTAAACGGAAATGAGATCACCTGGAACGTTGAGATACCTGATTTTATTGACAGTTTCCAGACGGATCAGATTGAAATTACGAGTTATCACGTACAAGTATATCATGATCCGGAGGAAGCGGATCCTTCGCAGACCAATTACGTTGCCTGGACCATAGATGAGAACGGGACGCTTATGATCAGGGACTCTGACGTAGGCAGGGAGCTTAGCTTTTCTCAGGCGGAAAAAATTGGCGTAAAAAGGATCGACGTTGACGTGACGGAGTTTCCCGTAAAGAAAAATCTGTTCGCAGATTTTGTAAACGTGCGATCGGCCTCCATCAAGGCAGATAAAGTAAACGGAACAACGCTGGAAGGTTTCTTCCGGAATTGTGAGAACCTGCAGACGATAGATGCGTTCGACCTGGATACGGGAAAGATCGAATACATGTCCGGCATGTTTGAAGGCTGCCATTCCTTGAAAAGCATCGACTTGTCAAAGCTAAAAACCGGAAGCTGTAAGTATTTTGATCACGTGTTTAAGGGCTGCGCTTCCTTGGAAAGCCTTGACGTTTCAAACTTTGATACCTCAAAGGCGGAGAATGTATCCGCCATGTTTGCATGCTTTAAACGGCTGGAAGATGACAGTACCGTCAGCAGTTTGAAATCCATAAAGCTCGGGAACCTCAATCTTTCCAACGTAACAGATGCAAGCAGCATGTTTCAGGATTGCAGCGAGCTGGAAAGTCTTGACCTTAGCGGTGTTACGACCTCAAAGCTTACAAACGTAAGAGCTATGTTGAACGGATGCTCCGGCTTAAAAAGCCTTGATCTTAGCGGCCTTGACTTTGGAACGGTGACAAACGCCATCGGTTTTTGGTTTGAAGCTACGTCGCTGACTTCCGTTAAGACGCCAAAGAACGTTACCGTGGACGTGAAACTGCCGGTTGGCGAGGGAAACTGGGTCATTGCCGATACCGGCGAGAAGGTGACGAGTCTGCCTAAAGCATTGGCAAAGTCAGTGGAGCTCAAGTGGGTGAAAGAAGGTGGAGAACCTGCAGACATTGAAGCGGTTTCCACGAACCTGGACGGCAAGGTGGGCCTTCTGTTCTACGTAACCATGCCGGATTACGTGCTGGCGGACGAGGGAGCGTATGCGGTGCTGACACTGAATACGAAAAACGGCGACGTAACGGAGACGCAGCTTGTGAAGAACGCGCCTTACAGCCCCAAGGGAAGCCTGGACCGCTGGCAGTTCTCTTACTACGTGGTAGCCAAGCAGATGCACGACAAGGTTACCTTGAACCTGTATCTTTCCGACGGCACGAGGGTGCCGCTT
>ONSO01000136.1 GCA_900320485.1 uncultured Lachnospiraceae bacterium
GCACCGGCGTAAAGATCGACATTACCGATGACGGCATGGTTTCCATCTGCGGTACTGACAAGGATATGATGAAGCAGGCTCAGGAAATGATCGAGATGATCGTGACCGACTTCGAGGAAGGCCAGATCTTCAAGGGCAAGGTTGTAAGCATTAAGGAGTTCGGCGCATTCATCGAGTTCGCACCCGGCAAGGAAGGTATGGTTCACATCTCCAAGATCGCGAAGGAGAGAGTGGAGCGCGTTGAGGATTATCTGACCCTCGGCGACGTGGTTACCGTTGTTTGCCTTGGTAAGGACAAGATGGGCAGGATCAGCTTCTCCATGAAGGACGTAGCCCAGAAATAAAATAATCCCATGGCATTGGCCGTGAAGTAAGAAATGCCTGTCGGAGGAAATTCCTTCGGCAGGCATTTTTTTGTCAGTTTAGAAAATATTTATGAAAAGATACCTTGACAGGCGAGGTATCTTGTGGTAGGCTATAAACATCGAGGAAAGATAAATCGATATGACAAACACATAAAAAAAATGAGAAAGGATGGTGGCAAGATGTCGATTGCATCAGATCTTTTAAGAGGAAACACGGACACCATAATTCTGGCGAGCCTGACGGAGCATGACAGCTATGGATATTTGATCAATAAGGAGATCATGTCTAAGACGGATTCCCAGATGGAGTTGAAGGATGCTACGCTGTACTCCGCATTCCGGAGGCTGGAGAAGGAGGGGCTGGTAAGCACCTACTGGGGCGACGAGGAAGTGGGAGCCCGCAGACGCTACTACTCCATTACGGAGAAGGGACGCGAAGCGTATGCGCAGAATAAGGCAGAATGGCAAAAGGCAAAGGAAATGATCGACAGCCTGCTGGCATAAAGCAATGTGCGGCGGGGCAATGATCTGCCGGCATAAAGCAGTGCGTGGTGACGGAGCTTTAATGAATAGGAAGGGGAATGTCGCATGGGCGACGGAAAGAGAGGCATAAAATGAAGGACAAGATTAAGTCAGTGATCGAGGGGCTGTTTGAGGGAGTACCGGAGTCACAGGAAGCAAAAGAACTGCAGGAGGAGATGATCTCCAACGCAGAGGAGAAATATGAGGATCTGATCCAGAGAGGATTTACGGAGGAGCAGGCGTATACCATGGTCATGGGATCCATCGGTGACGTACAGGAGCTTTTAGAGGAGCTTGGCGCGCAGGCGGAAGGCGAGGCATGCGGCGACCAGAAGGCGAAGAGCGAATACTGGGAAAAGCAGTGTGAATACTGGGATAAGCAGGCAGAATACTGGAAATGGCAGGGAGAGTATTTTGGCAAGCAGGCGAAGAAGTTTGGCCAACAGTTTGAACAGCAGGCTGAAAAGTTTGGCCAGCAGTTTGAGGAGCAGGCAGGGAAATTCAGCCAGCAGTTTGAACAGCAGGCGGGGGATCTTGGCCGTCAGGCAAAGGACGCCCTGAATTCCTTCATGAACAGTAGCTTTTTTGAGAACGTAAGCTCCAGCATTAAGCAGATCATCAGCGACGTCGGCACAAATTTCCAGTGCGACAAAGGAGATTATAAGGACATGCAGATCTGCAATGAGAGAAAGTTCTCTGAGGATGGCATTACCTCCATTACCATGGAGCTTCAGAATTCTCCCGTGGACGTGGACGTTCAGCTGACCACGGATCCTGAGATCCTGATCCAGGAGCTTTACAATAAGGATCCTCAGGAGAATCAGCTTTTGGAGTATACCGTTGCCGGTAATGCGCTGAAGATCCACTATGGTTCCAGCGTGATCGGATTTCCGAGAAGAGGGATCGTTCGCGTATTCCTTCCCGAGGCGTGTGCAGGTAAGCTGGAAGAGCTGAAGATCTTAACTGCCAGCGGCGACGTGACGCTGGAGGATATTGGCGCGGCTAAGCAGGTGATCAAGACCATGAGCGGTGACGTGGCAGGTGCATGTGCCATCGGTGAGATCAGCATCAGCACCGCCAGCGGCGACGTGAAATATGAGGCCCTGGAGGGAGAGGTTTCCATTCGCACCGTCAGCGGTGACGTGAAGGTGAAGAAGGCTGTGGGCAGCCTGAACGTGAGTACCGCCAGCGGCGACGTGGAGATTGAGGACCAGCAGGGAAATGGCGTGATCCGCACGGCCAGCGGTGACGTATGTTGTAATCTTACGAAGGCAGGTGAGAAGCTGGAGGTTTCTACCGCCAGCGGTGATGCTCAGGTTCAGCTTCCTGAGGATGCCAGCGTCCAGATGACCTTAAAGACTGCCAGCGGTGACATCAGAACCTTCTTTGACTGCCTCAATACGGAGGAGAAGGTGACCTACGTTAAGAATGGCAAGACGGCCGTGGGTACCATTGGGGAGGAGCCTTACCTTCAGTTGAAGGTGACTACTGCCAGCGGCGACGTTGACGTCGAAAGATAAGAGGCCGTGCATGGATTTTTTCTCTGATGAAAAAGCAGCCATAGTAGCTTCAGATCGTGTTTTGTATACGCCTTCCGGTTTCGCAAGAAGTAATCTTTTACACTTGCAGGAGATCGGAAGGCTCACTGCCAAAAGACCCCACGTCAGCTCGAGAAAAGCACTTGTCTCCTGCCTGTTCTTTATGGTGGCGGATGGCGAGGGAACCCTTACGTATGAAGGGAAAACCTATGAACTGACAAAGGGGAGCTGCGCCTTTATTGATTGCCGGAAGGCCTATTCCCACGCGACCAGCCCTAATAGGCTCTGGACGCTGGAATGGTGTCATTTTGACGGGCCAACGCTGGCGCAGGTTTATGAAAAGTACGTGGAACGGGGCGGCAGACCTGTATTCAAACCGGATGCTCCGGAGACTTTCCGGGAGACCTGGGAAAAATTATTTGCCCTGGCCAAGGGAACGGACTATGTCAGGGACATGAAGATCAATGAGGGGCTTGGCACCTTGCTAACGCTCCTGATGGTGGAATCCTGGCATCCGGAGGAGGCGGCGCAGCTGGCGGTGAAAAAGAGCAGCGTTGTCCCCGTCAGGGCTTATCTGGAGGAAAACTTTGCCGGGAAAATCACCCTGGATGAACTCAGCGCAAAGTTTTTTGTAAATAAATATTATCTGACAAGAGTTTTTAAGGAACAGTACGGTCAGTCCATTAACACGTACCTGCTGGGCATCCGCATTACTCACGCAAAGCATCTTCTTCGGTTTACCGACAAAACGGTGGAAGAAATCGGAATGGAATGCGGATTGGGCGCCCTCCATTATTTTTCCAGGGTATTTCGCAGCGTGGAGGGCATGCCGCCAAGAAAATACAGGGAGCAATGGAAAAAGTCAATATAATGCAAATAAAAACCAACTTTTGGGCTTCAGAAGTTGGTTTTTCTGTGTTATGATAACTTAGTACAATTGTCAAAAAAGGATAAGCCTAGGGAGGAAATCTATGAAAAAAGCATTGATCACGGGCGTTACCGGACAGGATGGCTCTTATCTTTCTGAATTTTTACTGGAAAAGGGATATGACGTGCACGGCATCATCCGCCGGTCGTCGGTAGATTACAGAGAGCGAATTGCGCATTTGGAGGGAAATCCCAGATTCCACCTTCATTACGGAGATCTGGCTGATTCCATGAGCCTTGTGAAGGTCATTGGGAGCGTGCGGCCGGATGAGATCTATAACCTTGCGGCGCAAAGTCACGTGCAGGTCAGCTTTGACGTGCCGGAATATACGGCCGACGTAGATGCCACGGGCGTCCTTCGCATTCTGGAGGCCGTACGCATCTGCGGTCTGGCAAAGACCTGCCGGATTTATCAGGCGTCCACCTCGGAGCTTTATGGCAAAGTGGAGGAGGTGCCTCAGAATGAAAATACGCCCTTCCATCCGTACAGCCCCTATGCCGTGGCAAAGCAGTACGGCTTCTGGATCACCAAGGAATACAGGGAAGCCTATGACATGTTCTGTTGTTCCGGTATTTTGTTCAATCACGAGTCCGAAAGACGGGGAGAGACCTTTGTGACAAGAAAGATCACTCTGGCGGCTGCCCGCATTGCCCAGGGAAAGCAGGATAAACTGTATCTGGGTAATTTAAGCAGTCTGCGTGACTGGGGGTACGCAAAGGATTACGTGGAATGCATGTGGCTGATCCTGCAAAATGAGAAGCCGGATGATTTTGTCATTGCCACGGGCGTGCAGCACTCCGTGCGGGAGTTTGCAACGCTGGCCTTTCATTATGCCGGGATCGAACTGGAATGGCAGGGTGAGGGCCTGGAGGAAAAAGGCTTGGATAAGGCTACGGGAAGGATTTTGGTGGAGGTGTCACCGGATTTCTACCGCCCGACGGACGTGGTAAACCTTTGGGGAGATCCCTCCAAGGCGAAAAAGGTCCTTGGGTGGAACCCCACAAAGACCAGTTTTGAGGAGTTGGTGCGCATCATGGTGGAGTCCGACGTAAAGAAGGTTACCGTGGAGCGCGCGGAGGAACACGTGAAAATGAACCTGGCGGAATACCTGGAGAAGGGCGTCGTAAAATAACGGAGCATGGAAGCCGTCGTAAAATAACGGAGCATGTAAAAGGCGTAAAAGGCGTAAAAGGCGCCCGTCTTACGAAACGGAAAGAGGTAGAGAAAATGGAAAAGAACGCAAAAATATACGTGGCAGGTCATAAAGGAATGGTTGGCTCTGCCATCGTCAGAGAACTGGAGAGGCAGGGATATCACAATCTTGTCCTTCGCACCCATAAGGAGCTAGACCTGACCCGCCAGGATCAGGTGGAGAAGTTTTTTGCCGAGGAGAAGCCGGAGTACGTATTCCTTGCTGCCGCAAAGGTGGGAGGCATCATGGGAAATGCCACCGCGAAGGCTGACTTTATGTATGACAACATGATCCTCGAGATGAACGTGATCCATGCTGCATGGCAAAACGGCTGTAAGAAGCTGGAGTTCCTTGGAAGCTCCTGCATCTATCCCCGCATGGCGCCCCAGCCCATGCCGGAGAGCTGCCTGCTCACTTCTGCGCTGGAGCAGACCAATGAGGCCTATGCTCTGGCAAAGATCAGTGGACTGAAATACTGTGAATACTTGAATGGTCAGTACGGGACGGACTACATTTCCGTCATGCCGACCAATCTATACGGCCCCAACGACAACTATCATTCGGAGCACAGCCACGTGCTGCCTGCCCTGATCAGACGCTTCCACGAGGCGAAGCTTAGCGGAGCAAGTTCAGTTACCTGCTGGGGCGACGGGTCACCCCTTCGCGAGTTCCTGTACGTGGACGATCTTGCAAACCTTTGCGTGTTCCTGATGAACAATTACAGCGGGAACGAGACCGTGAATGCGGGTACCGGAAAGGAGCTGACCATCAAAGAACTGACGGAGCTGGTGGCAAAGGTCATCGGCTATGAGGGGGAGATCCTTTGGGATCCTTCAAAGCCCAACGGAACGCCGAGAAAGCTCCTTGACGTCAGCAAGGCAACGAAGCTTGGCTGGACCTACAAGACGGAGCTGGAGGACGGCATCAGGCTGGCATATGAAGATTTTTTAAATAACCCCATGAGGGCGGAGAGGTAAACTGCATGAACGTTGTTTTATTGTCAGGCGGCTCAGGCAAGCGCCTCTGGCCCCTGTCCAATGAAGTAAGGTCAAAACAATTCTTAAAGATTTTTAAGCTTTCGGAGGAATGCGGAAGGGAAGTATCAGATGATGCGGTCTATGAATCCATGGTGCAGCGGGTATATCGCCAGATCCGCGCGGTGGATCCCGAAGCGACCGTGACCATTGCCACGTCCAAGTCTCAGGTCAGTGCCCTGCAAAACCAACTGGGTCAGGACGTCCGCATCTCCGTGGAGCCTTGCAGGCGGGATACGTTTCCGGCTATTGCCCTGGCGGCGGCATTTCTTCATGACAAGATGGGAGTGGACGGGGAGGAGGCCGTGGTTGTCTGCCCCGTGGATCCCTGCGTCGATGAGGATTATTTTATGGCGATCAAAAAGCTTTGGGAGCTGGCGCAGGAGGGAGAGGCAAACATTGTGCTCATGGGAATCGATCCCACCTACCCTTCGGAAAAGTACGGCTACGTCATGCCAAAGACAAAGGATCCGGTGGCGGAGGTGGAGACCTTCAAGGAAAAGCCTGACCTGGAGACGGCAAAAAAATACGTGGAGGCCGGGGGACTTTGGAACGGCGGCGTCTTTGGATTTAAGCTTTCCTACGTGCTTGACAGGGCGCATGAGCTCATGGATTTTACGGATTACGAGGATCTGTTTGCCAAATATGAAACCTTGACAAAGATCAGCTTTGACTATGCAGTGGTGGAGCATGAAAAGAGCATTGCGGTCATGCGCTTCGCGGGACGGTGGAAGGATCTTGGAACGTGGAATACCCTGACGGAGGCCATGGAGGAGCGGATCGTCGGAAATGCAAGGCTTAACGAGACCTGTGAGAACGTCCACGTCATCAATGAACTGGGCATCCCGATTTTGGGCATGGGACTTAAGAACCTTGTGATCGCGGCAAGCCCGGACGGGATCCTGGTCAGCGACAAGGAACAGAGCAGCTACTTAAAGCCCTACGTGGATGCCATGGATCAAAAGATCATGTTTGCGGAAAAAAGCTGGGGGAGCTTCCGGGTATTGGACGTAAAGCCGGAGAGCCTGACCATCCTGGTGACGCTGAATCCGGGACATGGCATGAATTACCACAGCCACCAGCGCCGGGAGGAGGTCTGGACCATCATTTCCGGCGAGGGAGAGGTCATCCTTGACGGCGTTTGCAGGGAAGTAAAGGCAGGTGACGTCATCTGCATTCCCGCAGGCCAAAGGCATCTGGCCAGGGCAAAAACGGGACTTCAGATCATTGAGGTCCAGCTGGGAAAAGACATTAGCGTGACTGACAAAATAAAGCATGAGCTTGCCTGACGCAGGCGGCCCTTAGGGCAACGGAGTGACAAAGAGAACATGAACGTACAGGCATTTTTGAATGACTTGATGACAATTGCATTTTTGATCTTGCTGGGGGGCTGCATTGCCTTGGAAAGAAAGGCGACAAATGAAAAGGCCCCGGATGAGGCGCGGGTCAGGCTCCCCTGGGACGGAAGGGAAAAGATGGTTTTCTGGGGCCTGCTCCTATTGGCGTTTGTCATAAGGATCTGGGGTTTTGGACGAATCCCCGGCGGCATGAATCAGGACGGAGCCATGGCGGCCGTGGATGCCAGGGCACTTGCAAACTATGGAACGGATCGTTTTGGCACGTATATGCCCGTGCACTTTACGGCCTGGGGCTATGGCCAGATGAGCGTTCTGTTATCCTACTTCATGGTGCCGTTTATCAAGCTTTTTGGATTAAACGTTCTTTCGGCAAGACTTCCCATGCTGCTGTTTAGCATG
>ONSO01000167.1 GCA_900320485.1 uncultured Lachnospiraceae bacterium
TTTTTATTTATTTCCTCTTGAGATTCAGGATCTACTGCACTTTTCGAAATTAAAATTCCATTTCGGTAAAAAAGGAAAAGCTCTCTTTGGATTATCAAAATTGGAATTATATGATTCAAGTAACGGATAATGGGGGCGGCAGACGGGAGTTTTACTTAAATGTATCCGACGTTTTGAGAAAAGGCCTGCGTTTTTATGAAATAAATGGTGGAGCGGAGTTATGCCAGTACTTAAATCATCTTTTCTTTTGGGAGGAAATAGGGAGAGGATTAGGAGGTGAAATCAAAAACAAATATAAGGATATTTCATTTGATCTGGGAACAACGACGTGTTTAACTTATGAAGAGCAAATTGAGGCAGTCATTCTTATTTTGCATCGGTTTGAGAAGTGGAAAAATTGCGAATTGCATAATATCCGATATGATGAAAGTGCTGAAGAAGATATTGTGGAATGGATTAATGCACGCTCAAAGAAAAAAGGGTGGGACGCCAATTTTGTGAAAGGCGCTGTTTTTCTGAGTGATTTCAAAACACCATCCGATGCCGAAGAATGGAGCTCGTTTAATGCGGATTTTGAATATGAGAATTGGAAATGGACTTTAGGACTTACAAAAGAAGGTGAGTGGCAACTGATCGACGTAGGATATTAAAAGGGGTACGTTGCTGATAATTACTATGAAAGGAGAGCTTAACGTAAGCAATAATCCTTATCCCCGTAAAAAAGGAGTTACCGAGTTCTCGGTCAACTCCTTTTTAGTATGCGCGTAGACGTGGATCTCCGTGATGATATGAAGGATGTATACAAACACGGTGAGGAGAGCACTTGCCATTTGGGGGTACCTGAAGTATACTATATATTGGGAAGATGTCTTGTGTCCTTCGAAAGACGGGCCGGGGATTGTAATGATCGATAAGGGAGGTTATGGTCATGGGACTTACGGAGTTGGAAAGAGAGCATGCAAAAAGGGTCCGCAGCATGTTAGCGGAGTGCATGGTGCTGCTTAAAAAGAACGGCGATTTTCCGCTGAACGGGCCATGTGAAGTGGCATTATACGGAAGTGGCGCAAGACATACGCTGCGAGGAGGCACGGGTTCCGGTGAGGTTTATTCTCACTTTACCATTTCCGTGGAGAGAGGGCTTGAACGGGCAGGCTTTACCGTGACGACTAAGGATTGGCTGGATGCGTATGACGCACGGCTTAAAAAGGCCAGGGAGGAATTTGTAAAGAGCGTGAAACAACGTGCAAAGGAGAAGCACGTGAATGCCGTCATAGAGGGAATGGGAGCGGTTATGCCCCAGCCTGAGTATGAGTTTCCCCTGAATGGCGCCGGAGAGGTGGCAATTTACGTGTTGTCCAGGATCTGCGGAGAGGGCAACGACAGAAAGCCGGAAAAGGGTGACATACTCCTGACGGATACGGAGGTCAGGGATATTTTGGCGCTCCGGAAAAAGTATAAGAAGTTCCTTTTGGTACTGAACGTGGGCGGTCCCGTGGACCTGACGCCGGTCATGAAGGTGGAAAACATTCTATTGCTTTCTCAGCTGGGAGCGCTGACGGGCATGGGATTGTCGGACGTGCTGCTTGGGAAAAAGAGTCCGTCGGGAAGACTGGCAACCACCTGGGCGGCCTGGGAAGATTATCCAAAGCTGGGAGAATTTGGAGACCGGGATGATACCAGATACCGTGAAGGAATTTACGTAGGGTACCGATATTTTGATGCCGTGGGAGGAAAACCTGCATTTCCCTTTGGATATGGACTTTCCTATACGGAATTTGAAATAAGCTTTCAGGAGGCGGAGATCAGCGGAGAGATCGTTACGGTGAAGCTTTCCGTGAAAAACGTGGGAGAAGCTGCGGGCAAGGAGGTTGCCCAGCTCTACGCTTCCGCACCATCAGGACGGCTGGATCAGCCAAGGAAGGTACTTGCAGGATTTGCCAAGACAAAGGAGCTCTCTCCCGGAGAGAGCCAGGAGCTCATGATCGCCTTTGCCATGTCGGATCTTGCTTCTTATGATCCGGAGACCAGCGCCTATCTGCTGGAAAAGGGAACTTATTTATTGCGCCTTGGAAAAAACAGTCGCGACGATCAGATCTACAGCGGCATCGTTTTGAAAAAGGACGTGATCACAAAGCAGGTACGGCACGTGCTTGGAACCCCTGATTTTGAAGATTTCCGTCCGGAACCCGCGGAAGAGGAGAAGGTGCCTTCCGGCGTAAAGTTGTTGACCATGGATCCCAAGGCCATTCAGACGGAGAAGGTCAGCTATGCGGAGGAGACGGAGATCGATCCGGAACTGCTGGATCTCAAGGATGAGGATCTGATCTATTTTGGGATCGGCGCATTTGAACCCTCACAGGGACATTTTGGCGTCATCGGAGATTCCGGGAAAATGGTGGCGGGAGCTGCAGGCGAAACCACGGGAAGGCTTCAGGACAAAGGCGTTCCGGCACTTTCCATGGCAGATGGGCCCGCGGGACTTAGACTGAGCAAGAAATTCTGGGTGGACGAGAATGGCGCTCATGGCCTGGGAAATCAGATGCTGGAGGGACTTTCGGACTTTCTGCCGAAGCCGGCGGCACTGATGATGAAACTGAAAAATACCAAGCGCCCCAAGAGGGGAGCGCAGGTGCAGAGCCAGTATTGTACCTCCATTCCCATTGGCACCGCCATCGCGCAAAGCTGGAACCTTCGGCTGGCACAGCGCTGCGGCGACATCGTCGGCAGGGAGATGGTGGAATTCGGCGTGGATCTTTGGCTGGCACCGGCCCTGAACATACACAGGGACGTGCGTTGCGGACGGAATTTTGAATATTTTTCCGAGGATCCCCTGATCAGCGGGAAATTTGCGGCAGCCATCACCAATGGCGTGCAGCACCATCCCGGCAGGGGCGTTACCATCAAGCATTATGCCGCCAATAATCAGGAGACAAACCGTTATTATAACAACAGCTCCGTCAGCGAGCGGGCCATGAGGGAAATCTACCTGAAGGGATTCCAAATCTGCATCCGGGAATCCCAGCCCATGACGGTCATGTCTTCCTATAATCTGCTCAATGGCATCCATACGTCGGAGAGAAGGGATCTGATCGACTGGGTACTCCGCAAGGAATTTGGCTTTAAGGGTATTGTCATGACGGACTGGGTGATGAGCGGCACCATGCCGAAGGATACGGCCTATCCCGGCGCCAGGGCGTCCAGGGTCGCGGCAGCCGGCGGGGAGCTGTTTATGCCGGGCAGCAAGGCGGATTATGACGACGTAAAGGAAGCACTGAAGGCGGGAAGACTTACAAGAAAACAGCTTCTGATCAATGCCACAAGACTTCTTGGCCTGATCAGAAGCATGAAAAATGATGAGTGCTTTCTGTAATTTTATTTTTCCATGAGATAGCCGCTCACGTGAAGGCTTCGGATCTCCTTGGTATCGGAGTTATATTCCATGCTAAAGTTTGTCAGCCAGACGGCGCGGTTTTCGTCAACCACGTATTTTTGGTGGCCCTTCAAAGAGAAGTCTGAGCGGGTCCTGTCCGTGAAGCTCATCGCGTAATCCAGCAGCTCGCTTAGATCAACGGTGATGGGTTCGGAGGTCGTATTTCGACCGGTGTAGTGAAAAGGAAGTTTCCCGTCACTTAAGTCCCTGACGTCGGAAGCAGCGATATTGTAAACGTAACTGTATCCCGCAACTTCCATGCCGTCTTCGTTATTATAATCGTTTACGTAGATGATATCCGAAGTCAGGTAGCCGTATTCGTCAAAAGATTCGATCAGCTCCTTTTGCTCAGCAGTAAGTTTTTCGTTCAGGGCCTGTTTGCCTTTATAGCCGGCATATCTGATCTGACGGTAGGTGCTCTTGATGGAGGACTGCTGGGATTTGGAGAGATTGGGATCTTCCAGCATTTTTGTCAGGCGGCTCATCTGAGAACGGATGGTGACGTCCTCGCAGGAGGTTCCGGGGCAGAGGAGCGTAAGGAAGGACAATGCCATCAAGGCAAACAGCATCCAGGAGATGGCTTGCTTTTGGCCTCTGTGGTGCAGGAAATACAGGATAAAATAAATAATCTCACACAGAATCAGGACCAGACCAAAGTACCGGTCGGAGGTAATGCCGTAGGCGCTTACGCGAAGGCCCATGGACCAGCACTGCAGGCACACAAAGGGCAGAAACGCGTAGGGCAGGAAATTGGCGGCTTTTGCTAAAAAGTCTTCACTTTTTCTAAGTCCGTGCACTGCCGTCCAGATGGGCATGCCGACGGTAAACAGGCAGGCAAGGATGAAAAAGATCTTATTCGAAGGAACGTCATTTGTAATAAAAATCTTTGCAATGTATAAGTAAATAATGCCGAAAGCGATGAGGAGCATGGGAAGCAGGGCGTAGCGTATGCATACGCGGAAAAACTTTCCGGGCTCTTCATTTTTTCCGGAAATGGCTTTCAGGCACATGGGAACGTAAATGCCGCTGGCCAGGAAGATCTCCACTTGGAAAAGAAAGTCGTCCGTATCGAAGAGCAGGGCATTGAAGATCAGGATAATGGTTGCAAGACCGCCGGCAAACAGGGCATAGATGACGGTGGCCTTCAGGAGCTCGAGAAAGGCCTTTGTGGCGTAGACTTCAAAGTCTTCCTCAAGACGGCGGAACATGTGCCAGATGGAGAGACCGATCATGATCACGCCATGGACGGCAAGGATCTTGATCGTGATTTCCGATACAACTTCCATGCTTGCGTTAAACAGGGTCTCCTCTTGGCAGGAGAGAATTGCCACGTAAGCAATGGAAATGATCGCGCTGATCCCGTATCCGGCGCCGCGGACAACCCATTTTTTCTTGAAGAATTCTTCGAAGAACAGGGACTGGACCGCCGTGATCAGAAAGAAGGCGGCAGCCCTCTCCAAATATATGGTCGAATCAAGATGGTCCCAATCCACCAATATGGCAAAGATCAGCGCCGCCAGCATGATGGCGATCATGGTCACGGGGTAATCCCGGAAGACGTCGGCAATCCTGTTGCCGATCGCCTTCACGGCATTTACGAGGCCTTTCTTCTTTCCGTTTACGGGATTCTTTTCTTCCAACGCTTTCTTTTCTTCGTTTTCCATAAGGACTCCTTTCGGCACGCTGATGCCTGGTTTGCGTGTTTCACGTCATGGCTTCATGTTAAAACTTTTATGGCGGAAATTCAATAGGGAGAACGTCACTGCCTGAAAGCGTGGGGAGTGACGTTTGTCATTGGGTAAAAAGACGTTGCAAATCCATCACAAAGTGCGCTATAGTTACTTTGGAGCGTACGTGTGCGGAGGTGTCCATTGTTTAACTTTGAAGAGGAATTGAAAAAGCTTCCGAAAAATCCGGGAGTCTATATAATGCGTGACGCGTCGGACGGGATCCTGTACGTGGGGAAGGCCATCAATCTCCACAACAGGGTACGGTCTTATTTTCGTGAAAACATTGGGCGCGGGCCCGCCATCGACCAGATGGTGAAGCTGATCGCGCGTTTTGAATACATTGTGACGGATTCGGAGCTGGAGGCGCTGGTTTTGGAGAATAACCTGATCAAGGAGCATTCTCCGAAATACAATACGCTCTTAAAGGATGACAAGACCTATCCCTACATTAAGGTAACGGTGGGTGAACCCTTCCCGCGGATCTTGTTCTCCAGAAGCATGAAGAAGGATAAATCCAAGTATTTTGGGCCCTATACCAGCGCAGTGGCCGTGAAGGATACCATAGAGCTCTTAAATAAGCTGTTTCAGCTAAGAACCTGTAATCGAAACCTTCCCAAGGACATAGGGATTGAGAG
>ONSO01000031.1 GCA_900320485.1 uncultured Lachnospiraceae bacterium
TAAATGAAGAAAAGTGGTATGGTAGGAAAAAGAGTCTGACAATGCATGTCACAAGGGGCACCTCTGCCCGATTAAATCCTACAGTAAGTTTACGCTGCCTGAAAAGCGGATTTACTTGAAAGCTTTCCGCGGGTATGTTAAACTTTAAGCATGTCGAAAGATGGGAGTTTGAGATGAACGGTAAGTTTTTTGAGCTGAAAAAGGAAAAACAGGACAGAATGATCAATGCCGCACTGAAGGTGTTCGCCGTAAATGGCTATCGCCATGCAAGTACTGATGACATCGTAAAGGAAGCCGGCATCAGTAAGGGCCTTTTGTTTCACTATTTTGACAATAAGCTGGGAGTCTACCAGTTTGTATATGATTACAGCGTGAGATACATGTCCCTGGAGCTCAGTACCTTTGTGGGGATCCGGGAGAGGGACGTGTTTGAGGTGATGAAACTGATCCAGACCGCAAGGCTGGATGCCATGAAGGAATATCCCTACATGCAGCAGTTCCTGGCACGTTCCACCTATGAGGACGTTAATGAAGTGCTTCTCTACGTGGGTCAGAAAAAGGACATTCTGGAGAATGCGTATCAGGACGTGTACCGGCGGATCAATTTTGCCGCTTTGCCGCAGGGAACGGACGGAAGGCTTTTGTTCCGGCTGATGGATCACGCGGCGGAGGGCCTGATCATGGAGCATTTCCGCGAGGGGTCCTTCCAGGCGGACATGGTGCTGGGAGAGGTATTGCAATATATTAGTGTCATTAAAAAAATGGCTACCGGGAGGTAGCCGTTTTTTTTGACTGCAAGGTCAAGGGGCAGGGAGGGGATTTGTCGCGTCGGAACGGTCTTCCGGTTTCGCAAAAAGTGCAAGACTGCGTTGGCCCGGTGCGCTCCTACAAAAAGCGCTCAAACCACGTGCGCGAGAGCTCCAGCCAAGTGTGGACGTCAGCAAAGGGATTGACCTGCGCGGCTCCGGAGACGTTTTCGGGTTTGGCGTCATCCGGGGAGTCTGCGGGCGTAGGAGCTTTGGAGTCATCTGGGGAGTCTGCGGACTTTTGATCTCCGGCGTCATCTGCGGAAGCTGCTTTGGGATCGTCAAATAAATGGAACTGCGCGATGAGCTCCTGCCGCCTTTGGGGCGTGAGGTTTACGGCCGTGTCAGCCTTCACCCGCTCCAGGGCAAAGCCCAGCTGTTCGCAGACATATTCGCCGCCGTGCCAGCCGGAAAACTGTTCCATGCTGGCCACGGAGAGTCCGTGGCCGCCGTGGGGGTATACGTAATGGGCAAAGGGAACGCCTTTTTCCCGTAGGGCCATGGCAAACAGATAGGTATTTTCCACCGGAACAAGGTCATCTTCCTGCGTCTGCCAAAGGAAGCAGGGCGGCGTGTTTTTCTTGACCTGCTTTTCCAGGGAAAAGTATTCCAGCTCCTGTGCCGGGGGCTCCTTTCCAAGGAGGGCCTGCATGGAGTAAATATGGGTATATTTTCCGGAGGTGATGACGGGATAGCCAAGGATGGCGCAGTCAGGCCGGTTGGAGAAGGCATTCAGGGCCGGGTCAGGATCCGTTACGTCGTCAAAGTGCGTACAGAGGCTGGCGCAGACGTGACCGCCCGCGGAAAAGCCGCAGACAAGGAGCTTGTCCTGCGCAACGTGCCATTCATCTGCGCGGCTTCGGACAAGGCGAACCGCCCGGGAGAGATCCTCCATGGGCTGCTTTTTCAGGGGAACGGACATGGTAATGTCGTTGGTGTAGGTCAGAACGAAGACGTTCAGACCCATGCGGTAGTATTCCATGGCGGGGAGCTCTCCCTCGTGGGGAGCCAGCATGCAATAGCCGCCGCCGGGAACCATGATCATGCACTTGCGCTCGCGGGAATCTTCGTCATGAAGATAAGCGCGCAGATTAGGCATAAAGCCATAGGCAGCCTTGTAGTTGTATTCCGCCGGATTCCAAAGATCGATTCGAAAAGATTTCATGGGAACCTCCGTGATTTGTTATGTGGGTAAGTCCAGGCCATTCGCACCTAAAGGGCAGGTGCTCATGTGTGGCATTCGCCACATACGCAAAAAAGAAATTGGCCTTGCGAATGCAAGCATTCGGCGGCCCTTTCTTTTTTTGCGTGCCTGGACTCATTACTTTTTCATCTTGTAAGGGGGATCGGCGGGGTAGCCGCCTTTGAGCTTTTGCATGCCGCGCTGGATGGCGTCCTTGGAGTTTTTCCAATCGGCGCCGGCATTCTGGTAGTCAAACATTTCCACCATCCAGGCCACGTCCTCGGAGACGCGCTCTAAGTTCTGTTCCATCAGGGGAAGGACCATGGCATAGAACTCACTCTTATCCTTGTCGCCAAGCTTTAATTCCGCAGCGTCGCACAGGTCGCCGAAATGGCTGAGGCAAAATCCCTTGCCATGCTTTATCTTGTCGCGGAAGGCGTCATCCTGCTTATAGAGGTAGAAGAAGGTATCCATATACCGATCGTAGGTGTCCGCAAAATGCTTACATACGTAGCAGGATTCCTCTTTCTTTTTTACCCAGCCGCCAAAAGCGGAGACGGGCGCGTCGCCCTTGGGACGCATGAGCTTGTCCTTGAAGGAGAGCTTTCCGGGGGAGAAGCTTCTTTCCTGTTCCTTAAATTCATTTATGATCCTGCGGTAGTGCGTCTTCAGGATCCAGGCATTGCCAAGGGTATTGCCGTAATCAAACATTTTCTGAAAATGAGTGCGGCAGAAGCCGGCCTTATCCGTCATGTCCCGCACGTCCGCTTCCATGTAGGAAGCGCTGCTCCCAAGAACAAAATCAATGAGGTCCTGTTCCACGGCGCGCTCGATAAAGCAAAAAGGACACTCGTCCTTTGCATCCACGGCATCGTTCAGGGGAATGGTGTAGAGCTGTTCTTTCATGAAAACTCCTCCTTGCCGGGCATTTTAAGTAAAGCTCTGCCCTTGATAACATTTTACTGGAAAGGTGGGGAAAAAGCAAGGAAAAGCGTAGATCTTTGCGGGGGCTCGGGGCGAAAACGGAAGGCATTAAAAAAGAGTTTTAAGAATTGTTTAAGGTTCTTGATGCCGTACCAAAACATTGTTACAATGGTCTCAGATCAGCTTTGAAACGTGAAATCTGAGCGGAGGGGGCAGGTAATGTACAACATTTTGCTGTGTGATGACGAAGAGGACATTCTTTACGCATTAAAAATATATCTTCAAAACCCGGAGTACCATTTCCTTGAGGCGCATACGGGGAAGGAGGCACTGGATCTGGTGAAGACGGAGACGGTGGAGCTTGTGCTGATGGACGTGATGATGCCGGAGATGGATGGACTCACGGCTCTTTCGGAGATCCGGAAGATCAGTAACGTGCCCGTCCTTTTCCTGACGGCAAAGGGGGAGGAGACGGACAAGATCGTCGGTCTTGGAGAGGGGGCGGATGATTATATTACAAAGCCTTTCAATCCCATGGAGGTGGCGGCCAGAGTCAAGTCACATCTTCGCAGGTATACCCTTCTTGGCGGAAGCGTCATGAAAAATCACGTGATCCGCATCGGCGGCATTGAGTTAAATGACGACAGGCGGGAGGTGACTCTGGATGGTGAGCTGATCAGCCTGACGCCCACGGAGTATCAGATCTTAAAGCTCCTGATGAGTCATCCGGGAAAGGTGTTTTCCCCTGCAGAGATCTATTCCCACGTCTGGAAGGAAGAAGAGGCCATTGGAAGCGAAGGCACGGTAGCCGTACACATCCGGCACATCAGGGAAAAGGTGGAGATCAACCCTGCCGAGCCTCGGTACTTAAAGGTGGTCTGGGGGCAGGGCTATCGCATGGAGGGAAATTGACGGAATGAGAAAAATATTATTTGTCTTGGTTGCGTTCTTGTTTTTTGCGTCCGTTACTGCCGCGTCCCTCTTTGGAGCAGGGACGTTGGTCCTGATAGATGACGGCGTCCTTAGGATGAATAACGTGGAAGTACAGGCGACCATTCGAAACATGGAAATGCGGACCACGATGACTGCAAACATAAAGCGGGAAATGGGCATCGATCCGTGGAAGCTGATCACTTCCGTGAAAGAGACGGGGAAGATTTCGAATGAAACACTTGCATTTCAGCTGGCAAGCCATCTTTTAAAGCTGGCCTTTCAGGAGAATTGGGATGCAGCGAATGAGTTTAGTGATAAATATCAGATCAAGTATAAGGTCTGTCATTCCCTTGGCCGGCCCCTTGGCGGAAACATGACGCCGGAAGAAGAGAAAAAGGCATATCGGAACGAAGTTAGCAGAGTGGATAAGGCAACGGGAAAAGAAGAGAAATACGTGGTTTACGTTTTGCTTGATGACGTCTCGTATGCGGAGCTGCCGGTAAATCAGCTCCAAACGGAAGTATTTTTGCTTCAAAACCGATACGTCGTCATGGGTGGATTCCTTGGCCTTGCGGTACTTGCGCTTTTGCTGTTTGCCATCGGGGGCATCCTGTTAAAGAGAGGCAATACGGAAAAACGGACGCTGGCAGACTTGCTTCCCATAGATCTGGTCTTCTGCCTCGGGGGGATCGGGTGGTATCTGGTTCTTAGGGAGGAAATAGGATGGATGATGGCGGAGAGGATCATCAGCGTCTCCCTGATTTGGAAATGGGTGCTCATGGAGCTGTTTGCGATCCTTATGCTATACGTCCTCCTGTGGAGAACCCAAAGGAAGGGGTGGTACCATGGAACTGTTTCCTACGTGATCTGCCGCGCACTAAAAAAGGTCGTTTTGGCATGGTGGGAAGCACTTTGTTCCATTCCGACGACTTGGAAGCTGGCCCTTTTTGTATTTTTTGTCACGGCGGCGGAAGCGGGATTGATCCTGATCTTTATGCCATGGCAGGCAAGGACGCAGATGCTTTTGGGAGCCTGGGGCGTTTTGAAGCTTCTTTTGATCCCGTGGATCTTGCGTCACGGCGCTGCCCTTTGGAAGATTCGGACCAAGGTGGCGGACATGGCCGGCGGCAACATGGAGGGGGAGCTTAAGACGGACAAGTTTCCTGAAGGACTTCGGAAGATGGGAGAAGACGTAAATGCCATGGCGGGGAGTATTACGCTGGCGGTGAATGAAAAGATGAAGAGTGAGCGGCTGAAAACGGAGCTGATCACCAACGTATCCCATGACATTAAAACTCCGCTGACTTCCATCATCAATTTCTCCGACCTGATAGAGAAGGAGGCGGGGGACGATCCAAAGCTTCAGGAGTATGCATCCCACCTGCACGGTCAGTCGGCAAAGCTTAAAAAGCTCATAGAGGATCTGATGGAAGCGTCTAAGGCCTCGACCGGAAATCTGGAGGTGCATCTGGCGCCTTGCGACGTCAGGGTGCTTTTGGGACAGTGCCTTGGAGAGTATGAGAGCAGGCTGAAGGAAAAGGAGCTGGAGCTGATCTTAAGGCAAAGTCCCGTGCCCCTTCGGATCATGGCGGATCCGAGAATGCTCTGGAGGGTTTTTGACAATTTGATGAACAACGTCTGCAAATATGCCCAAAAGGATACCCGGGTTTATTTAAGCGCGGAGCAGGCCGGTGATAAGGCGAAGATCCAGTTTAAGAACGTATCAAAGTATGCCCTGGACGTATCGCCGGAGGATCTTCTTGAGAGGTTTGTGCGGGGAGATCTTTCCAGACATACGGAGGGAAACGGGCTGGGACTGTCCATAGTCAGCAGTCTGATGGAGCTGCAGGGCGGCAAAGTCACGCTGGAGGTGGACGCAGACCTCTTTAAGGTAACGCTGGAGTTTCCCCTTACGGAGGACGTAAAGCGGGAGACGGGCAAGGAGGAAGGCGGCGGAAAGGAAGCAGGAAAAGCGGAAACGGGAAAGCCGGGAGGCAACGGGGCGGAAGCCATTAAGGAAGGCAGCGGGAAAGAAGCCAGCAAAGAAGAAGCCGTCCGGGAGGCAGCCGCCGAGACTTGACGTGAGCGCGGAAAAAGAAATACAATAGGGGCAATAAAACGTAATGAGGGGAGACAAAGATGTTATATTGCGTGCCAAACAAAAAGAGGAGCGTCGTTAGGGTGGAGCGAAGGGAGGATGCCCTGTGGCTGTTTCTGGAAAACGGACTGGAAAAGCTGGTTCCGGTGGATGAGAGCAGCATTCGCGTGCTGTTTACGGAAAAGGAGGCATTTTCCGGGGAGGAAAAGCCGGGCATTCTTGCCCTTGAGCCTTTTGGAGATTGGACTTTTGAGGAGACGAAGGAAAGCATTGTGCTGAAAATGGCGCGGCTTCAGGTCTTTATTGACAGGCAGACGAACCGGTTTTGCTACTGCGACGGAGAGGGAAGGGAGCTTTTCCGTGACCGGAAGGAGCGGAGCAAGGAGCTAGAGGAGTTCCCTGTTTACCGCATGGAGGAGGGCTCTGCTCAAAAGACATACGTGGATACGCCGGACGGGCGGAAAGAGGTCATCCGCGAGGCCGGGAAGATCCAGGTGGGCACTGCTTATCATGCACGCCTGAATTTCCGGTTCGGGGAGGAGGCCATTTATGGTCTTGGCCAGCATGAGGAGGGGTACCATTCCCTGAGGGGACGCAGAGTATATCTGCATCAGGCAAACCGGCGGATCGCCATCCCCGCGTTTGTCTCTACCAAGGGCTACGGCATATTATGGAATACGTACGCTCCTGCCATTTTTAATGATACCGAGGAGGGAACCTATCTTTATTCCGAGGCGGATCCTGAGATGGACTTTTTTTTCTTAAACGGCGGTTCCATGGACGGCGTCATCAGGGAATACCGGAAAATAACGGGCAAGGCGGCCCTGCTGCCCAAGTGGGCCTTTGGATACGTGCAGTCTCAGGAGCGCTATGAGACGGAGGAGGAGATCCTTGCGGTGGCAAGGGAGTATCGTGAGCGTGGGATCGGGCTGGACTGCATTGTTTTGGACTGGTGTTCCTGGCCGGAGGGCCAGTGGGGACAGAAATCCTTTGATCCCGTAAGATTTCCGGATCCTTCCGGAATGACGGAAAAGCTTCATGAGGAGAACGTGCGGTTTATGATCTCCATCTGGCCGAATCTGACGGAGGGGACGGAGAATTACGAGGAATTCCGGGAAAAGGGGCTCTTGCTCCCGGGGATCAATCTTTATGATCCCCTAAAGGAAGAGGGCAGAAGAACCTATTGGCAGCAGGCGCAGAGGGGCTTGTTCCGTCATGGGGTGGACGCCTGGTGGTGTGACAACAGCGAACCCTTTACGCCTGAGTGGAATCATGCCGTAAAGCCGGAGAGTACAAAGATTTATGAGGAGTATTGTAATACGGCTGCGCTTCACCTTCCCGCAACGAAGACCAACGCCTATGGCTTTTATCATGCGCAGGCAGTATATGAAGGGCAGAGGGAGTATTACGGGGGACGCCGCGGAGAGGCGGAAAAGCGCGTCGTGAATCTGACCAGAAGCGGCTATCTTGGACAGCAGAGGTTTGGAACCATACTGTGGTCCGGGGACATTTCCGCATCCTGGGACACGCTTCGAAAGCAGATCGCGGCGGGACTTCATTTCTGTGCCAGCGGACTGCCCTATTGGACCGTGGACATAGGAGCGTTCTTTGTGAAAAACGGCCTGCAGTGGTTCTGGGACGGAGATTATGATCAGGGGCCCAAGGATCCGGCATACTGCGAATTATTTACCAGATGGTATCAGTGGGGAGCATTCCTTCCCATATTCCGGGGCCATGGAACGGATTTTAGGCGGGAACTCTGGAATTTTGACCGCCCGGAGGCGCCTTTTTATGACGCACTGGTTAAGGCCAATCATCTCCGCTATGAGCTCATGCCGTATCTTTATTCCCTGGCGGGAGCAACCTGGCGGGAGGATGGCAGCATGATGAAGCCCTTGGCCTTTGGATTTGCGGGGGATAAGAAGACCTGGGAGATTTTCGACCAGTACCTTTTGGGGGACGGGCTGATGGTATGCCCCGTGACGGAGCCGTTTTACTTTGGCGCGGAAAAACGTGAGGGAAAGCCTTGCCGCAAGGTATGGTTGCCTGAGGGATGCGGCTGGTATGATTTTTGGACAAAGGAGCGGCTGGAGGGCGGACGCTGGATCACGGCGGACGCGCCATTGGACAGGATTCCTTTGTTTGTGCGCGAGGGCACCATTCTCCCGAAGGCAGCCTTTGCCCTTTCCACAAAGGAGCAGGGGGACGTCGCGGAGCTTACGGTTTATGCCGGTGCCGATGGCCGTTTTACCCTTTATGAGGATGCGGGAGACGGCTATGGCTATGAAAAGGGCGAGTACGTGCTGACAGAGCTTACCTGGAAGGAAAAGGAGAAGAAGCTTTTCGTAAATGGCGGGGAGAATGAGAGATTTTCCCTTCAGATCATTGGAGAATAAATGGCTTGCCCCGCGGTCACTTAAGATCGCGGGGCTTTGCGTTGCCGGCCGTATGCCGTTAGCTTGGCAGGATGCGTTTTTGGATCATGGCTTGGGCCACTCCGTGGACATATTGGCCCTGGGGGAGATGCCCACGTATTTTACATAAGCGCGGTAGAAGGAGCTGTAATCCGTAAAGCCGCTTTGCAGGGCGGCATCCATGGCGGATTCGCCGGCGGCAATGGCCTGCTTTGCGAGAATGATCCTTTTATACCGGATGTAGTCCATGACGGTGGTGCTCAAATATTTTTTGAAGTTTACGTTCAGATAGTTTTTGCTGATGAAAAAGTGCGAGGCTATCTCATCCAGGGTTTGCGGTTCCGTCAGGTGGGCATTCAGGTAGGAAATGATCTCCATGACCTTTTCCGGCATCTGGTTGATAAACGTGGCCGGCTTAATGGAACGCCCCAACAGATAGATCTGGGAGAGCAGGGCTTCCGCAAAGATGGGAGAGAGCATCTCCTTTACCTCGGGCGGCTGGTCGTCCAATTGCTTTAGATTATAGAAAAAGTCATCCAGACGATAGTCCTCCGTGTGCTCATAAAGGAGCTCCATGGCGGGCTTTTTTTTGTTGCGTGGAAGGATCCCCGTCAACAGATGACGGCGTTCCGGCAAAAGACTGTCCGGTGAGATAAAGAGGATGTTTCTTACGTAGTCCGCGCGGGAATTGACCCGGATGCCGTGGAGTACGTTGGGAGCGATGAGAAACAGGGTGTGGGGGGAAAGGGGATACATCTTTCCTTCCACCATAATGTCGGCATCGCCGGAGATAAAGTAGTAGATCTCGTATACGGAATGACAGTGTCCCTCCAATTGGGAGTATATCTTATTGTTTGTTTTGTGATATTCAATGACGGCAGGTTCCATGTATGCAGATTCTCCATTAAATTCATAAATGAAAAGTAAAACGGTTTATGTATTTCTTTTAGCAACATTTTAGAATAAATGGGTGATTTTTGCAATATTTAATTTTTTTTTTACAAAGATTTGTGAATTTGAAAATGTTATGATTTCATTAAATGGGCAGATATTTTTTGTAGTAGCAGGATTTAAAATGCCGGAAGGAGGAATTTTCCGTGGCGGAAGTAACAAATCAAGAAAAAAATCAAACAAAACAATCGGCTTTCAGCGTTTATCTGAAGAGGTATTGGCAATTATACGTATTGCTGGCCTTGCCGCTGATCTATCTGCTGGTATTCAAGTACGTACCCATGCTCTACGTGCAGATCGCATTTAAGAATTACAAGATCGGTAAGAGCGTTTGGTCCGCAGCATGGGCAAAGAATTATGGATTCCAGTATTTTATCAAGGCTTTTAAGGACAGAGACTTTATCAATGCCCTGTTCAATACCCTTACGCTGAACCTGAAGGATCTGATCTTCGGATTCCCTGCACCCATTATCTTCGCATTGATCCTGAACGAGTTACCTTTTAAGGGATTTAAGAAAGTGATCCAGACCGTGGCTTACATGCCCCACTTCCTTTCCTGGGTCATCATCGGAAGCCTTTCCCTCCAGCTGTTCGCACAGGATTCCGGTATGGTAAACATGTTCTTAAAGAGCATCGGACTTGACGCGGTTCCCTTTATCGCTGAGAGCAGACACTGGGTTAGGACTTACATCGGATGGGGCATCTGGCAGAGCTTCGGCTGGAACTCCATCGTTTATCTGGCAGCCATTGCGGGCATCAGCCCCGACCTTTACGAAGCGGCAGCCATGGACGGTGCCGGAAGATTTGCAAAGATGTGGCACATCACCCTGCCCAGTCTGAAGCCCACCATCGTTGTCCTGCTGATCATGAACCTCGGTTATATCATGGGCGGCGGCATGGAGCGTCCCATGGCTCTGTACAACAAGCTTGTCATGGACAAGGCTGAAGTGATCTCAACCTACGTATACACCGTAGGTATCAAGGGTTCACAGTTCTCACTGACGACGGCGATCGGTCTGTTCCAGTCAGTAGTGGGAGTTATCCTGATCCTGAGCGCAAACTGGATTTCCAGAAAACTCGGCGAGCGTGGTATTTGGTAAGGATAAGG
This sequence comes from uncultured Lachnospiraceae bacterium, assembly GCA_900320485.1. Classification (GTDB taxonomy): domain Bacteria; phylum Bacillota; class Clostridia; order Lachnospirales; family Lachnospiraceae; genus Acetatifactor. Next base: position 10,418 of record ONSO01000031.1, read on the forward strand.
AGGTTGAACGAAAATGAAAGTAAAGTCTACAACGGCAAGAATCGGCGACTGGGTATTTGTGGTCATCTGCGTGATCGTTGGCCTGGCCTGCCTGTTACCTATGTTAAACCTGCTTGCTAAGTCCCTGAGCAGTTCTGAGTATTTGGTCAGAAATGACGTTTATTTCTTACCGAAGGGCTGGAATTTTCAGGCATATGCACAGGTATTTAAGAACAGTAAATACGTAAGAGCCTTTTTCTGGACCGTGTTCCTGACGGTGGTATGTACCCTCTTTTCACTGCTTATGACCACGCTTTGTGCGTATCCTCTGATCTTTGAAAGACTGAAAGGACGCTCCGTGATCAACGTGTACATTACCATTACCATGTTCTTTAACGCAGGAACAATTCCCAACTATATCCTGATGAAGGACTTAAAGCTTTTGGACAACCCGCTGGTACTGATCATTCCCAGCTGTCTGAGCATTTACAACATGATCATTATGAGAAGCTTCTTCTATGGCATTCCGGACAGCCTTCGCGAATCCGCGGAGATCGACGGCGCGAACTTCTTCCAGATCCTGTATAAGATCTACGTGCCCTTGTCCAAGCCCGTTATCGCAACCCTGGCCCTGTTCTACGCGGTTGGCCGTTGGAACGGTTACGGCGATGCCCTGATGTACATGAAGGAAGAAAAGTTTTATCCCCTTCAGTTGTACCTGTTCAACATCATGAACAATACCAGTAAGATGGAAGTAGCTACGCAGGAGGGATTCTCCTCACCCGGACTTGGGGCCGCGATGAAGGCAGCCGTTGTTATGTTCTCAACGATTCCCATTCTGTGCATCTATCCTTGGCTGCAGCGTTTCTTTATCCAGGGCGTAACCCTTGGTGCCGTTAAGGAGTAAGCAAACGATAACTAACGGGGTAACTCGTTAATTATAAACTATCAACAAAATGTTTAAGGGAGGAAACAAGTAACATGAAGAAGAAAGTAGTTTCTATCCTGCTTGCGTGTAGCATGATCGCCACCATGGCAGCATGTGACAAGGGCGGGGACGACGAATCCGCACAGAACTCCAGCATTAGCGAGAGCAAGGCGGAAGAAGCAAAGCAGGCAGGCGCTGATTTTGAGAACGGTAAGTTCAAAGAGACCAAGCACATTGTAGTTGAGATCTACGACCGTGGTAATGATGGCGGTTCCGATCCTGAGAACAACATGTATACCGACTACATCAAGAAGGGTATGTTGGAGGATCACAACGTAGACGTAACCTTCAAGAAGGTTCCCCGTTGGACCGAGGTTGATGAGATCAACAACCTTCTTGCAGCAGGTACCGCACCTGACGTATGCGTAACCTACAGCTATCCTACCATTCAGACCTATGCAAACATGGATGCGGTGATCGATCTTGCTCCTTACGTTGAGACCTACAAGAACGATCTTCCTAATCTGTGGAACTGGCTTGGCGACACCAACATCAACTGGGATAAGGATCCTAAGACCGGAAACCTTTGGTGCGTTGAGGCTAAGCTGGCAGTATCTAACCGCGTTCTGACCTTCGTTCGTCAGGACTGGCTTGACAAGCTGGGTCTTCAGGCTCCTACCACCAAGGCTGAGTTCGAAGCCATGCTGGTTGCATTCAAGGATAATGCAAGCACTCTGCTTGGCGCTGATGCAGCTAAGATGGTTCCCTACTCCGTAAGCTACGACGTAGGTTGGAGAGCAGCAACCCTGATCGAGTCCTTCCTTGATCCTAACATGAGCGACAAGGAGTACTACGTAAACGGATTTGATGACAGAAAGCTTACCCAGAATGGTACCAAGGAAGGCGTTAGACTTCTGAACAAGTGGTACAACATGGGACTTATGTGGAATGACTTTGCACAGTACGGCAGCGGCGACACCACCGAGGATGACATGATGAAGGCCGGCTTCGTAGGCGCATTCACCCACAACTGGGATTACCCTTACAGAAACGGTGAGGACAGCATCAACGCTAACCTTGCAAGAAACATTGGACCTGAAGCGAAGTTCGTAGCCATCGATCCTTTCGAGGATAAGAACGGCACTCACACCAAGTTCGTACCCGGCCCCATTGACCGTAAGGTATTCTTCCCCAAGACCAACAAGGAGCCTCTGGCATCCATGCTGTATCTTGACTGGATCAGCGATCCTGAGCACATTCAGTATCTGCAGATCGGTGACGAGGGTGTTACCCACGTTAAGACTGCTGACGGTGCGATCCAGACCCAGGCTGCTACCGGCAATGCGATCATGAACTCCGGTATGAACATCGACTACACCATCACCGTTAACGGTTTGAAGCTGATTAGCGAGGAGCTTACCAACAAGTCCAGAGCACTGAACTATCCCGGAATCCCTGCTGAGGAAGTTATCAGGGCTCATACCATCGCAAACACCGACCTGAGAGTTGGTAAGAACGTAAACGTTGGCGTTATCTCTGCTGAGGAAGGTATCGGCGATACCTTGAGCCAGAAGAGAGACATTGCTTACGATAAGGCAGTTGTTGCTTCTACCAGCGATTTCGACAAGGTTTGGGATGAGGAGATCAAGAACTACTTAAATGCAGGTGGTCAGGACATCATCGACGAGCGTACTCAGAAGTGGGAAGAGTTCTTCGGCAGTTCTGACATGCTTCCCTAATCAATAGCTAATCACATCTCGCCCATAATAAATAAAGGAAAGGCGTTAGCATTCGTGCTAACGCCTTTCTTTAAGTTGCGGGGACGGAAACTGCATGATATAATAGTTGCAAGCTCCGCTTGCAATCCCGAATGAAATCGGGAAGTTGCCTTTGGAAAACGGACGTTGTTTAGGGAAAGGGAGGTTACGACATGTTAAAGGATTATAAGAGATCAGAGCGTCCTGCAGATGAGGAAATCGAGAAAAGACTGACGGAACTGAGAGAGAGACTTGCCACAAAGCAGACCCGGATCCGGGATCACAAGCTTCCCGTGCTGGTGGTATTGGAGGGGTGGGGCGCCGCTGGAAAGGGCAGCGTACTTGGAAAGGTGATCCGCAACATTGACCCCAGATTCTTTAAGGTGGCCACCATGGGAACCAAGAGTGAAGATGAGGAGAGAAAACCTTTCTTGTATCGCCATTTTGTCAAGATCCCCGAGGCCGGAAAATATGAGTTCCTTGACGGCAGCTGGATGGATGAGGTGACAAAGGATTATCTTCTCGGGAAGAGTTCGGAGAAGGACTACAAGGCGCATGTGTCCAGCATTAAGACCTTTGAACGACAGCTGACGGACAATGGGTATCTTGTGCTGAAATTCTTCTTCCACATAGATGAGAAGGAGCAGAAAAAGCGCCTGGAAAAGTTATTGGATGACAAGAATACCAAGTGGCGCGTCAGTGATTGGGACCTTTGGCAGAATAAGCATTATGATAAGTGCATGGAAGTCTTTGACGAGTATCTTCGCGAGACAAACCAGTCCCAGGCGCCCTGGTACGTGATTGATGCCAAAGATAAAAAATGGGCTGAGGTACAGCTCTTGGACATTATGGTGAACGGCATTGACATGGCCCTGTCCCGCGGCGCGCAGGCAGTGCCCGTTTTGCAAAACGTATTTCCCCTTCGTAAAACACCGAAGCTTTCGGAGATCCCGTTGGATAAGACCGTGCCGGAAGAGGATTACAAGAAAGAATTGGATAAGCTCCAGAAAAAGCTTTCAAAACTGCACAACGAATTATACCGCAAGCGTATCCCCGTGATCATAGCTTACGAGGGCTGGGACGCTGCAGGTAAGGGCGGAAACATTAAGCGCATTACCGGTGCCCTGGATCCCAGGGGCTTTGAGGTGCATCCCATTGCCAGCCCCGAGCCTCACGAGAAGGCAAGGCATTACCTTTGGAGATTCTGGACGAGACTTCCCCGCTCCGGACACGTTGCCATTTTTGACCGCACCTGGTATGGGCGCGTCATGGTAGAGCGGCTGGAGGGGTTCTGCTCGGAAAATGACTGGCAGAGAGCCTATAACGAGATCAATGAATTCGAAAAGGAACTGACGGATTGGGGCGCCATTGTCATTAAATTCTGGGTGCAGATCGATAAGGACACCCAGCTAGCGCGTTTCACGGATCGCCAGAACACCCAGGAGAAGCAGTGGAAGATCACGGATGAGGACTGGAGAAACCGGGAGAAGTGGGATCAGTACGAGAATGCCATCAACGAAATGCTCCAAAAGACCAATACCACGACGGCTCCCTGGTACGTGCTGGAATCCAATGACAAGAAATATGCCAGGATCAAGGCGCTGAAGATCCTCATCGAAGAGATCGAGAAAAGGCTGTAAACGGACATGGGAGGCTTGCGGACAAGTTCGTCTTCGGAGGAAAAAGGAAACGAAAAATGATAAAAGCGGTTTTATTCGACATGGATGGAACTTTGATCGATACGGAGAAGTATTACCGAAGGTTTTGGCCCCTGGCCATGGCGGAATTTGGCTATCACCTGACGGATGAACAGGTGCTTTCCATGCGAAGTCTTGGAAGACCCTTTGCGCCTGCAAGGCTAAAGGCATGGTTTGGAGAGGACCTTGACTATTATGCCATCCGCGCAAGGCGGACGGAAATGATGGAGAAGCAATTGGAAAAGGATGGCATTTCGTTAAAACCCGGCGCCGTGGAAATCCTGGAGGAGCTGAAAAGGCGGGGCATCCCTGCGGCGGTTGCCACGGCCACGCCTCTGGAGCGGACGGAGAAATATTTGAATCTGACGGGGATCAGGCCGTATTTTAGCAAGATCATCAGTGCCACGCAGGTAAAAGAGGGGAAGCCTTCGCCGGATATTTATCTTTATGCCTGTGAGCAGCTTGGCCTATTGCCGGAGGAATGCATGGCGGTGGAGGATGCGCCTAACGGCATTTTGGCGGCATATAGGGCGGGGCTTAAGGTTGTCATGGTGCCGGATCAAACGCAGCCGACGAAGGAGGACAAAAAGTATCTGTATGCCTGCGTGGACAGGCTGGATGAGCTGGCAGAGTATCTTATGCCGGAAAAATAAAAAAATGAGAAAGGATCGATATTTTTGAAATGATCAAGGGAAACAGGACAACCAGGAAAAACATTTTGGCGGCCATTGGCATCACGTGTCTGGCCGTAAGCCTTTCGGCATGCAGCGATAACGGAACGCAGACGAAGGAATCAGAGGCCGGTCAGGAGTTTAGCCAGAGAATTGAGGAGCCCACAAACAGTGGGGAAGGCTCCGGAGAGGCAGAGGATGCCAAGGCTTCGGAGGATGCAAGCGTGAACGATGCAAGTAAAGAAGCTTCAAATGCAGAGGATCCAAGTGCGCAGGCCCCGGGCGACATGGTGGCAGATCTGGAAAAGTGGAAGGCGAGAATGGATTTCCCGACGCAGGAGGAGATCGACAAATTCAATGCAAATGATCCTACCCTGTCACCTTACGTGGCCGCGTGGATGCATGCGTCTGCCGCAGACCGCTTTGATGAGTATTCCATAGAGTTTAAGGCGGATTACGTGCCGAATTATACCTATTGTTGCCTTGGCAATTTCCTGTTGGATTATTCTGACCTGGAGGGAAAATACGCCAGTTATTCCAGCAGCGTCGGAATCAACGGTTACGCCGGATTTCAATACCGCGCGCCGGGAGAGACGCCTGTTGCGATCCAGTCGATCTGGGATCTGTATTGCACGGATGAAAAGGGAGAGGTGACGACCATCCGTGCCCAGCGCGTCTTCCCGGAGCCGGATGACAATGAAACGTTTACCGGCGAGGGCGATGGCGTACATTGCATCACGGATTATGACTGGAAGGCAGGAAAATGGTACCGCATGCTGCTTAAGCTGGACACTTCGGAAATAACGGGTAATACTACCATTGAGCAGCAGGTACTGGATCTGGAGACGGGAGAGTGGACGCTGCTCAGTAAATATGACCTTGGCGTAAAAAACGTGAAATTTTATTATGACGTGGCCATCTTTATGGAAGATTACCTCCCGGCGGCCTCAGCCAACGTGCGGACCATGGAGGTGCGAAACGTATCGGTGCATCCCGTGGGAGCGGAAGACTGGATGCCCGTTCGGTCCGGCGTATTTTTACAGAATTATGATCACGCCGGAAGCTATGCCTTTGGCACGGAGGGAGACGTCTTTTGGATGATCTCCACGGGCATCAGCGGAAAGGTGGCGGAGCTTTTGCCGGCAACGGAGCTGAGCATAGAAGATTAGGTCGCGGGAGATGCAAAAGAGAAGATTTCTGGAGAGAAAAGGTACAATTTGACTTTTGCGGCAGGGAATGATATGATTTAGGGTAGCGTGCATGCGAGTTCATGCAACAAATCGCAGAAAAATGAAAAAGCCGAAGGGATGAGGCGGAGAAGATCTGTGTCGAAGGCATCGTTCGGTCAGGAAAGGAACAAGGAAAAATGAAAAAGGGTTTTGACGACATCGTAGCAAAGGTGAAGGAGTGCGGCATGAAGAAGGTTGCCGTATCCGTGGCACAGGACAGTGCAGTCCTGGAGGCAGTTCGCGCGGCAAAGGATCGTGGGATCGCTGATGCCATTTTGGTTGGTGATGAGGCTAAGATCAAGGAGATCGCAGCACAGATCGGCGTTAAGATCGATGATTTCAAGATCATCAATGAGCCGGATATGATCCAGGCTTCCCTTACGGCCGTTAAGCTTGCTCATGACGGCGAAGTTGACATGTACATGAAGGGCCTGATCGACACCAAGAACTTCTTAAAGAGCGTGCTTGACAAGGAAGTTGGCCTTCGTACCGGTGGTCCCCTTTCCCACGTGGCAGTGTTTGACATTCCCATGATCGATCATCTGCTGTTCCTGACCGACGTGGCATTTATGACCTATCCCACGCTGGAGGACAAGGCCAACATCATTAAGAATACGGTTCCCGTATGTAAGGCCTGCGGCATTGAGCTTCCCAAGGTGGCTCCCCTTGCAGCCGTAGAGGTCGTAAATCCTAAGATGCCTGCCACCGTTGAGGCGCAGCAGCTTACCGAGATGTGCGAGAAGGGTGAGATCACGGGTTGCGTTGTTGACGGACCTCTTTCCCTTGACCTTGCCATTGATGCTGAGGCGGCAAAGCATAAGGGAGCAACCGGACGCAAGATCCAGGGCGACGCAGACGTTCTGCTGTTCCCTGACATTCACGCCGGCAATCTTGTATACAAGGCATTGGTTCATACCGTTCCCGGCGTAAAGAATGGCTGTATCCTCACCGGAACGAAGGTTCCCGTAATCCTTACCAGCCGTTCCGACACTTTCGAGACCAAGGTAAACTCCATCGCATTGGCAGCAGTCGTAGCGCACGAGCTGAATAAGTAAGGCATTGCCGGGCAGGAGACCGGGAAGCACCGGAATAAGAGTAGAATTGGTTTTGTAAAATAGAGTGAATTTAGGAGGAGTGTTTTATGGGTATCAAGAGTTTGATCATTAATCCGGGTTCTACGTCCACGAAGATTGGCGTGTTTGAGGATGAGACTTTGTTGTTCGAAGAGACGCTGCGTCACACGACGGAGGAGATTTCCCGGTTCCCTACCATCGTGGATCAGAAGGATTTTAGAAAAAAGATCATTACGGATCTTCTTGCAAGTAAGAATTTTGACATGAAGAGTCTTGACATGGTAGTGGGCCGCGGCGGTATGTTAAAGCCCATTCCCGGTGGTACTTATGCGGTAACGGATGATCTTCTGCATGATCTTGTGATCGGTAAGCAGGGTCAGCATGCTTCTAACCTTGGCGGCATTTTGGCAAGAGAGATCGGTGATTCCCTTGGAATCCCTTCTTTCATTGTTGACCCCGTGGTTGTGGATGAGCTGGCACCCGTTGCAAGATATTCCGGCGTTCCCGAGCTTCCCCGTACCAGCGTGTTCCATGCCCTGAACCAGAAGGCGGTGGCAAAGAGATACGCAAAGGAGATCGGCAAGCCTTATGACAGTCTTCGTCTTATCGTGGTTCACATGGGCGGCGGCGTGTCCGTAGGCGCACACTTAAACGGCAAGGTGGTTGACGTATTTAACGCGCTGGACGGCGACGGTGCATTCTCTCCCGAGAGAGCAGGCGCGGTACCCA
>ONSO01000170.1 GCA_900320485.1 uncultured Lachnospiraceae bacterium
ATAATTACTGGATCGTTGGAGAGTATCTGGACATTGGCGGCGACTGCGGAGACGATAAGAATAACTTAAACATTTACAATGACGAAACGGTGGAGTGCCTTCAGGTATATCAGGCGCTGAACCAGTTCTTCTTCATTGAACCCGGCACGGTTAACAAAGAATCAGTGCTGCAGGATTTTATGGAGGGCAGGCTGGTATTTACCATAGGGACAACGGACGTGTTAAGGCGGCTTGAGGAAGCAAAGGCGGAAGGCAGCTTTGTATATGATTACGGCGTTGCAAAGCTTCCCGACGTAAGCGATGCCTTAAAGAGCAGGACGCTTTCCGTAACGAACGCCGTTGCCATCAATGGCTTTTCAGAGCATAAGGATCTGGCAAACCGCTTTGCGGAGTACGTTACCAGGGCTTATTCCACGGAGCTTTATCAAAGATCCGGGAAGATGGCAGCGGCGCTGGAAGCGAGCCGGGGAGAGCCTCTTCTTGGGATCTTTGCGGATCAGTACGCAAAGAGTATTTCCCTGCCGAAGATGATGGAGATCGGAAATCTCTGGCTTCAGCTGGAAGCCTTATTTGCAAAGGTTTGGGATGGTGAGGAGGTTGTGCCGCTGGTCCGGGAGCTGGAGGAGCAGATCGCAACGCAGATCGAAGTGGAATAAATCCACGCGTGGAAATTGCATAAGGAAATTGCATAAGGAAATTGCAATAATATTGCATAAGGGAAAACCGGCGTGGGCATACTACTCTCAAAGAGGAGGTGCCGCATGACCGGTTTTTTTATTGCCCTGATTTCCGGGGCGCTGATGAGCATACAGGGGATATTTAATACGCAGGTGACTAAGGCTTCCGGCATTTGGGCTGCCAGCTCCTTTGTCCAGCTGACGGCGCTTTTGACCTGCCTTGGGGCGTGGTTTGGCATGGAGCGGGGAAGCCTTTTAAAAGTGTTTTCGGTGGAGCCTAAATACATGCTGCTTGGCGGCGTTTTTGGCGCACTGATTACTTTCACGGTGGTTAAGAGCATGGCTCTGCTTGGGCCGGCGAAGGCGGTGCTGATCATCGTGGTGTCCCAGCTTGCCGTAGCATATCTGACGGAGCTCTTTGGCATGTTCCAGGTTGACAGACAGCCCTTTGAATGGCGAAAGGCCATCGGGCTTGCCATTGCGGTGGCCGGCATGGTTCTGTTTAAGTGGGAGTCTTAAAAAGATTTTAAGAAAGTTCGGCTTGTAATGCGGAGGGATTTCGCTTACAATAAATTTATCGGTAAAAGCAACGTCTCATGGGTCCCGCAAAGCGGCAGGAAGGACGTACCCGAGTGCCGCAAACGCAGATAAACGCAGGGAATGCGCGGCAATGCGAAGGGAATGGGCGTATGAGAAAAGAGTTTATAAAATCATGTTTTAGGCAGCGGGGCGCAGGCCTTCTCCCATGGAGAGGCGCGGCCGTGCTGTTCTTTGCGTTATTTTTGGCGGCTGCCACAGGCTGCGAAGCTGACAGGGCGCTGACGCTTAGCCGGGCTGCGGAAACGCAGGATGGCGGCGCAGCAGGGAAGAACGTCGAAGGCTCAGGCGCCGGAAATGGTGCGGCAGGGATGAACGTAGAAGGTGCAGGCGGCGGAAATGGTGCGGCAGGGAAGAACGTAGAAGGCGCAGGCGGCGGAAATGGCGCGGCAGGGGGCGGCGCGGAGGAAGGAGACAGCGGCGGCGTGCAGACGATGATCTGGGTCCACGTATGCGGTGCCGTGAGATCGCCGGGCCTTATGGAGATCGCGGCCGGCAGCAGGGCGGGGGACGCCTTGGAAATGGCGGGAGGCTTTGCGGATGACGCTGATACGGATTACGTAAATCTTGCGGCATTTCTGGAAGACGGCCAAAAGCTTTATTTTCCAACGGTGGAGGAAAGCAGGACCATGGCTCCGGAAGAAAAGGGCGAGACAAAGGTGGACCTTAACCGTGCGGGAGAGGAGGAGCTTTGCTCCTTGCCCGGGATCGGAAGCAGCCGCGCAAAGGCAATTTTGAAGTATCGTAACGAACACGGGAAATTTCAGAGCATCGAGGAGGTCCTTAAGGTGCCGGGGATCAAGGAAGGCCTGTATGAGCAGATCAAAGACCTGATCACGGCGGGATAAGGCGGCGACGGGCCGCGCAGGGAAGGATCGGCGTGGTGCGCGGGCGGAAAAAGAGGAGGAGAAGAAGATGGCGGACAGGAAGGTTTTGGTAGTAGATGATGAAAAGCTGATCGTAAAGGGGATCAAATTTAGCCTGGAGCAGGATGGCATGGCGGTGGATTGCGCATATGACGGGGAGGAAGCCCTGGAATACGCAAGAAACAATCAATACGACATCATTTTGCTGGACGTGATGCTGCCTAAGGTCGGCGGCTTTGAGGTTTGCCAGCAGATCCGTGAATTCTCCGACGTGCCCGTGATCATGCTGACGGCCAGGGGCGACGACATGGATAAGATCCTGGGACTTGAGTATGGCGCCGATGATTACGTGACAAAGCCCTTTAACATTCTGGAGGTGAAGGCCAGGATCAAGGCCATCATGCGCAGGATGGACAACCGGAACGCCGAGGCAGGGCAGGCAAAGGTCATCGAGATTGGCGACATGCGGCTGGACTGCGAGGGAAGGCGGGCTTACGTGGCAGGCACGGAGATCGGGCTGACGGCCAAGGAGTTTGAGGTGCTGGAGCTTTTGATGCTCAATCCGGGAAAGGTGTACGGCAGGGAGAATCTGTTGAAGCTGATCTGGGGAACGGATTACCCCGGCGACGTCCGCACCGTGGACGTTCACGTAAGAAGACTTCGCGAGAAGATCGAATCCAACCCCAGCGAGCCTCGTTACGTGCGGACAAAGTGGGGCGTGGGCTATTATTTTCAAGGTTAAGTGAGTAAGGGAGCCGTTTGATGCAAATTCCGGAAGACGTAAAAGAAAAGTTAAGACAGGTCATTTTTTTGCGCAGCTTCCGGGGAAGGATCTGCGCATTGGTGCTGGCGGTGGGGATCCTTACCAGCGTTCTCATGCGCCATGCCATCATGCAGACGTATGAGGACCGGGCGGTGCGCCAGAGGACGGCCACCGTTCAAAACCAGCTTCTTGTCGTGGCGCAGCATTTGATCAGTAACAATTATTTTTCCACCTATAGGCTGGAGGATCCCAGTTTTATGGCGTCCCGTCAGGGCATCAATTCCGAGCTGGATACCATTTCCAACCTCTATGAGGGAAGGATCATGATCATCGGAAAGAGCTGTAAGGTCATTCGCGATACCTATGGCATCAGCGAGGGGAAGAACATTATTTCCGAGGAAGTGGTCAAATGTTTAAGGGGTGAGAACGTAACCCATTATGACAAGGAAAACGGCTACATAGAAATGACGATTCCCATTATCTCTTCGGGAACTGACGGAAAGGCTAACGTCGTGGGCGTCATGCTGGCCAGCGTATCCAATGAGACCATAGTATCCATGATGGAAGTGATGGATCGGAATGCACTGACGCTGGTAGTACTGATAATCATGGTCATTGTCGTGTCTTCCATCTTGCTCTCCGGAGTGCTGACGAAGCCCTTTAAGCGGGTGTCTGACGAAATCAGGAAAGTGAAGGAGGGAACCAGCGAAAAGGCGATCTCCGTGCCGGATTACGTGGAGACGGTACATATCGTGGATGCCTTTAATGACCTGCTGGGAAGAATGAATGCGCTGAATGATTCCCGCCAGGAATTTGTGGCAAACGTATCGCATGAGCTGAAAACGCCCATGACTTCGCTGAAGGTTTTGGCAGATTCCCTGCTGGCGCAGAATGACGTGCCGGCGGAACTGTACAGAGAATTTATGACGGACATGGTATCGGAGATCGACAGGGAGAACCGGATCATCACGGACCTGCTGTCTTTAGTGAAAATGGATAAGACGGCCCAGGAAATGAACGTGGTCGCCATCAATCTTAACGACCTTACGGAGCTGATCATGAAAAGGCTTCGTCCCATTGCGAGAAAGCGGGACGTAGAGGTGGTCTTTGAAAGCGTGCGGCCCGTCATTGCGGAGGTGGATGAGGTTAAGATGACGCTGGTCATCACAAACCTTGTGGAGAATGCCATTAAGTACAACAAGGAGCATGGTTCCGTCAAGGTGGTTCTGGATGCGGATCATCAGTATTTCACGTTGGAGGTCAGCGATACGGGCGTGGGCATTTCTTCAGAGGATCTGCCGAGGGTTTATGAAAGATTTTACCGGGCTGACAAGTCGCATTCCAGGGAAATGGGAGGCACGGGACTTGGTTTGTCCATTACAAGAAGCGCGGTGCTCTTGCATCACGGTTCCATCACGGTAAAGAGTACGCTTTCGGAGGGAACGACCTTTACGGTGAAGATTCCCCTGAACTACATTCCCGGGGAGAAACGGGAGGAGAAGGGATAGAAAATCGTGCGGGGGGCTTGGGCGTGGAAGGCGAGGACGAGTGCCGGATGCGGGGGTCTTGGGCGTGGAAGGAAAGAGATAAGGCGGTGGAGTGCGAATGAAGAATGCGGCAATGCCCCAAAAGAGAAGATGGGTATGGATGCTTGTCTGCCTGTGCATGGCAGGCCTTCTTTGCGTGCTCGCGGCCTGCGGCGAGGAACAAAAGCCCAAGGGTCTTACCGTGCAAGCGTATTTTGTATCCAACTCCGAGACCAAGGTGGAGACCCATGAATATGCAAAGCCTGCGGGGGCTACGGAGGAGCAGATCAAGACGCTAATGAGCTATCTGTCCGCAACGTCGGAGAAGATGACCTACAAGGCTCCGCTGGCCATGGGATTTAGCGTGCTGGGAGTAGAGTATAAGGACGGCAGCCTTGTGCTGAACGTTGACAAGCAGTATCAGACGCTTTCCGCCACAACGGAGGTATTGGTGCGGGCAGCCATTGTAAGGACGCTTGTACAGGCAGATAACGTAAACCGCGTGCAGATCCTTGTGGAGGGAAGCCAGTTGTATGATGCGGCGGGAGATCAGGTAGGCTGGATGACGGCGGATCAGTTTATTTATAATGACGGCAGCGAGATCAACTCCTACGATCAGGTCCGAGTAAAGCTGTATTTTGCCAATGCTGAGGGGAACCGCCTGATCGCGGCATATCGTGAAAAGTATTATTCCACCAACGTCCCCATGGAGCGGTTCATTGTGGACGAGATTTTGGCGGGGCCCAGCGGAAAGATCGCGGGACTGTACCGGACCGTCAGCGCTGACACTAAGATTTTAAGCGTTATGACAAAGGAAGGGATTTGCTACGTCAATCTTGACGGGGGCTTTTTATCGGTGGTGAATAACGTTTCCACGGAGACTGCCATTTATTCCATCGTGAATTCCCTGACGGAGCTGCCTAACGTAAGCCGCGTGCAGATCCTTGTAAACGGTGAAGTTCCGGAGACCTTTGAGGATGCCATTTATGAGAGGAACATGGAGCTTGTAACGACCCTGGATCACGCACAGGAGGGGAAGGGAAAGTAAAAGGGCCGGGAAAGGCTGTGGAAAGGCCGGAAAAGGTCGTCTTGGGGAAAGGCTGTGGAAGGGCCGGGAAAGGCGTGGAAGGCCGGGAAAAGTTGGGGGAGGCTTGGCAAATAAAAAATAAACAGAGGAGGTTATGGGTATGAAGAGACCCTTGTTTTGGGTCTGTACCTTCTTATCCGTGTTGGCGATTGCGTGGTTTTGGC
>ONSO01000171.1 GCA_900320485.1 uncultured Lachnospiraceae bacterium
GAAAAGGCTAATCCGAGAGGAAAAAAGAAGCATTGGATTAGCCGGGGAGACGGGAAAAGGAAGCCCGGAGGCCGGAAAAGGCTAATCCGAGAGGAAAAAAGAAGCATTGGATTAGCCGGGAAGGCGGGGAAAGGAAGCCCGGAGGCCGGAAAAGGCTAATCCGAGAGGAAAAAAGAAGCATTGGATTAGCCGGGGAGGCGGGAAAAGGAAGCCCGGAGGCCGGAAAAGGCTAATCTGAGAGGGAAAAAGAAGCTTTGGATTAGCCGGGAAGGATGGGAAAAGGGAGCCCGGAGATGGGGGCGGGAGAAAAAAACGCCGATTGAGAGGAATTCAAGGATTACGTGGAAATTTTCCGCGTGAAATATTATAATGGGAGAGGACAAGAGGGCAAGCTTGACATAGGAGCTTAAGAAGTGAATGAAAGTCAGGTAAGAGCCTGGAAGCGTGATCAGAAAGTAAGGAGCAGGGAAGGCATGAGAGAATTGTGGTATCGAAAGCCGGCAAAGGTCTGGGAGGAGGCATTGCCCCTCGGAAACGGGCGGATCGGCGCAATGGTGTTTGGAAATATTGAAAACGAGCGGATCCAGGTAAATGAGGAGAGCGTTTGGTATGGCGGTAAAAAAGACCGCATTAATCCTGATGCCAGGGAGTACTTGCCGAAGGTACGGGAGCTGATCCGGGAAGGACGGATCGGCGCGGCGCAGGACCTGATGGGGACAGTCCTGACGGGTACGCCAAACAGTGAGAACCCTTATCAGACGCTGGGCGACTTGAGAATCTACTTCAAACATCAGGGAATCAAGGGAGACGATGCGGAATCGCCAGACGTGGCAAAGGCTGTTGTAGATCCTGAAAAAGCAGGATACAGGCGGAGTTTGTCCCTTTCTGATGGCGCGTGTCGGGTGGAATATTGTCTTGACGGCGTGAAATATCGCAGGGAGCATTTTATCTCAAAGCCTGCTGACTGCATGGTCATGAAATTTTCAGCGGAAGGTGACGGAAGGATCAACTTCACGCTGAAGCTTGACAGATGGTATTTTTTCAAGGGCGTGAAGAAGACTTATGCCGGAGGGGCCGGGGAGGCTAACGGCATTGTAATGTATGGCAGGCCGGGCGAGGACGGGCATGCTTTTGTGATGATGATGAAGGGTCAGGTGAAGGGCGGAAGCCTGAAGGTTCTTGGGGAAAGCCTGATCGTGGAAGGTGCCGAGGAAGCAGTACTGTACTTTGGAGCAGTGACCCAGTACCGTCATCCTGAGGCTGATTATGCGGCTTTGGAGGAGATCCTGTGCGATCAGCTGGAGCGGGTGATGACCAGGGACTATGAGGAGCTTTTTGAGGAACACGTTGCCGACCATAAGGCATTGTTTGACAGGGTGCAGCTGAAGTTGCGGACGGAAGGAGCGGCGGCAAACGCGTGCGGGAGCGAGGCGGCAGGAGCGGCGGCAAACGCATGCGGGAGTGAGGCAGCAGGCAAGGGAATGATGAAGGGCGAGGGCCTGACGGGTGATCTGCCCACGGATGAGCGGCTGGCAAAGGTGGCGGCAGGCGAGACGGATCTTGGACTGGAGGAGCTTTTGTTTGATTACGGGAGGTATCTCATGATCGCGGGGAGCCGCGAGGGGACGCTGCCCACAACGCTGCAGGGCCTGTGGAATCAGGAGTTCATGCCACCCTGGGGCGCAAAATATACCATTAACATTAATACGGAGATGAATTACTGGCCGGCGGAGACCTGTAATCTGTCGGAGTGCCATAAGCCTCTTTTTGAGCATTTGAAGAAGATGCGGGAAGACGGGCGCAAGGTGGCAAGGGAAATGTATGGTTGCCGGGGCTTTGTGGCACATCATAACACGGACGTGCACGGAGACTGTGCACCGCAGGATTTGTGGATCCCGGCTACGTATTGGCCCATGGGCGCGGCATGGCTTTGCACGCATCTCTGGACGCACTATGAATATACGCAGGACAAGGAATTTCTTAGAGAGGCATTCCCCATCATGGCGGAGGCGGCACTGTATTTTGTAGATGCTTTGGAGCCGTGGGGGGAGTATTACGTGACAAACCCGTCATCTTCTCCGGAGAATACCTATATTCTTCCAAGCGGTGAGAAGGGGTGCGTTTGCATGGGACCCACCATGGATAACCAGATCTTGCGGGATCTGTTTACCATCTGCCTGAGAACCCGGGAAATCCTCGGCGGAGCTAAGGCAGGGCAGGGCGCCGAAGAAAGCGGGAACGAGTCCGCAGGGCAACGTGCTGAGGCCATTGGCCGGGTAGCAGGACAGGGCGCCGGAGAAGGCGGGAACGAGTCCGCAGGGCAACGTGCTGAGGCCATTGGCCAGGCGGCAGGGCAGGGCGCCGAAGAAGGCGGGAACGAGTCCGCAGGGCAACGTGCTAAGGTCATTGGCCAGGCGGCAGGGCAGGGCGCCGGAGAAGGCGGGAGTGCGACCCGGGAGGGATTTGCTGATTCTGCGGCGGGCGCGTCCTGGCAGGAGCTTCTTGCGCAGATCCCGGATCTGCAGGATCCGGAGGGGCTGATGGAGGCGATCCGGGACAGGCTATCGAAGCTGCCGCCGACAAGGATCAGTTCTGACGGTCGTGTCATGGAATGGCTGGAGGAGTATGAGGAGGCGGAGCCCGGACATCGCCACGTATCGCAGCTGTACGGCCTGTATCCTTCGGAGCAGATCACCGTGGATGGCACGCCAAAGCTGGCGGAGGCGGCAAAAAAGACGCTGAAGGAGAGATTGTCGCACGGCGGCGGACATACGGGCTGGAGCCGTGCCTGGATCATGAACCATTATGCGAAGCTTTGGGACGGGGAGAGCGCTCATGACAACATTCAGAAGATGCTGGTACAATCCACCTACCCCAACTTGTTTGACAAGCATCCGCCCTTCCAGATCGACGGAAACTTTGGCGCCACTGCGGCCATTGCGCAGATGCTGGTACAGAGCAATGAAGACAGGGTTGTGCTGCTTCCCGCGCTTCCCAAGGCGTGGAAGAGTGGCAGCGTGTCCGGGTTGAAACTGGTTGGAAATGCGGAAGTTTCCCTTGCGTGGGCGGACGGAGTGCTGACGGAATGTGAGATCACTTGCCTGGGCGAATCCTACAATACGATGGTCAAATATGACGAAAAGTGTCATATGATAGCTCTTACAAATGGAGAAAAATGGTCATTTTGACTATAAAATCGCCAATGTAAGCAAGAATGGTGAAAAAAATAGCACAATGTAAGAAGCATTTCCTAAAAAATAATTGTAAGATAGTTGCAGATTGCGAAGTAATCCGCAATCCGAAGCGAAGCGAGGACGAGCCGAAGGGCTCGCAGTTGCAGATTGCGAAGCAATCCGCAATCCGAAGCGAAGCGAATCTGTTCGGATTTGCAAGGCAAATCCTGAATCCGAGCAAAGCGAGGATGCGCCGAAGGGCGCACCGGACGAGCCGAAGGGCTCGCAGTTGCAGATTGCGATTTTAGGGGGAGTTGTGGCGCGGGAGGAATCTCCATGGCAGGCAGGATTAAGATGAGAGTAAATAGATTTGGAGTTGGATTGATGGCTGCGGGGCTTGTAATGACCGCAGCTTTGTCGGGGTGTACGGAAGGCACGCAGGAGGAAGAGAAAAGGATCGTCGTGGAGCAGGAAGCCCCGGACGTAGAGTATAAGCTGACAACGGTGAGCCGCAGGGACGTGATCAGCACGACGGACATACGGTGTACGTACTCCCAGTATAGTGGCGAAGATCTCGCTTTTGAAGTAAGCGGCAAGCTGGTCTCCAAGGTTTACGTCAAGGACGGGGATGCGGTGACGAAGGGGACGCTTCTAGCGGAGCTGTCCGGCGGAAGCCGTGAGGATGAGATTGAGCGGCTGGAGTATCAGATCGCCAGGAACCAGTACCTGCTTGGCAGGATCGACGAGGATGAGTATTACGAGATATCCAGAAGGTGGCTGAACAAGCTTTACGGCAAGGGCTGGGATGAGACCGGCGGCATTGAGGACTATCAGGCAAACAATGAGTATCGGCGTGAGGACTTGCGCGATGCCATTTCCCTGGATGAGCAGGAGCTGGCAAAGGTAAAACAGGAGGTTAGGCAGAGCAAGCTGATCGCGGGACTTACCGGAACGGTTTCCATCGTGAAGGATCGCCTGGAGGGGTCCACCTCCGTCAGAGACGAGGTCGTGATCCGGATCAAGGATAATTCGGAACGGTTTTTTGCCACCATGGACATGACGGACAGCGAGTACGTAAATGCAGATGAGCAGCTGGACATGGTCGTGGTAGGCGGCCCGGGCAAGGGTACTTACCGCGTGGAGCCTTACCGGAAGGAGAATTGGACGGACCGCATGTTCTTTACCATTGTGGAAGGCGGCGATGGGGTTGTCTTTAATACGGGCGATACCGGTACCGTTACCATTGTCCTGGAGGAGAAGAAGAACGTGCTGACGTTGCCCGTGGAGGCAGTCCACGGCGCGGACGAAAGATGGTATGTTTACGTGGTGAATGCGGCCGGCGACAGGGACGTAAAGTGGATTGAGATTGGACTTAAGGGTGGCGGCTACTATGAGATCACCGGCGGCCTTGAAGAAGGAGAGAAGGTTATTCTGAAATGAGAAGGAAAAGCGTTACGTTATTACTCATAGGGAGCCTCGTACTTTCCATGGCGGCATGTACTGCCGGCGGGGAGAATCCCGGCACCGCGGCTTCGGCACAGATCGAGCTTGTGGATCCCGTGAATGCGGAGATCAGCTATGAAGAGGCAGCCCGCAGAAATCTTTATGACACTAAGATCTTTGCTGCAACAGTGGTTCCTTATATAGAGGAATACAGTGCGGATTACGCCTTTCAGTTTGGTTCCTACGGTGCATATTACGGCGAAAAGGTGAAGGCCGGGCAGGAATTGATCCTGGCAGACACGGAGAACATTGACAAGCAGATCAAGGAAAAGAAAGAGTATATCCTCACCATGGAAGAGGAATACGAGGATTACGTGAAAAAGCAGACCGAGGCATTGGAAGAACAGCGGGCCCTGGAGGAACGGTTTTACCGGGAAATGAAGAAGAATGAATCTTCCAGGCCCGCGGAGTTTCTTACGAATGACGATGGAGAGTCCGTTGCGAATCCGGCTTATGCGGAATGGAAGGTTGGTTATGATTTCAATGAGGGTTGTTACCGGATCGCAAAAAATGACGGAGACATTATAGAGAGGGATCTGGAACAGCGGAAAACATTATTTGAGATGGACGTGAAGCACCAGAGATATCTTTTGAAATCTCTGCAGAAGACCAGAAGCAAGACCACGGTTTCGACACGCACGTCAGGTGAAGTGGTGGCGCTTAGGGGCTTTGACAGGGACAACCTTTACGTGCCTGCGGAGGTCCCCGTGGCGGCAGTGGGAGACATGTCCCAAAAGCTTCTGCGCTGTGAGTACGTAAACAATAATACCATTAAGAAAGCAAAAGAAGTATATGCCCTGATCGACGGCGTCAAGTATGAAGTGGAGTATCATTCCATCTCGACTGACGAGTACGTCAGGTTGTCCGCAAACGGCGGCAAGGTGTATTCCACCTTCAGCCTTTTGAATGCCGGGGATGAGGTGCAGATCGGCGATTATGTGGTTTTTCCGTCCAGTGAGGCGATGATCACCATCGTGACAAAGGAATTGGAGGACGTGGTCTCGGTTCCGAAGGATGCCATAAAGAAGGATGACGCGGGCAGGTACGTCTATGTGTACCGGGATGGCAAAACGGACTACGTGCCGATCCAGACGGGATACAGTGACGGGGTTTACACGGAGGTGACGGAAGGCCTTGCGGCAGGGGACAAGGTTCTGTATACGCCTGACCAGAAGGTGACGGCAGAGAAAACCGTGAAGCTCGAAAAGGGAGATTACGGTACGGATTTTTCCGAGAGGGCGCAGCTTTTGTATGCTTCGGATTACTCACAGCGAAACACCGTGGAATATGGGACGACGTACTTTGTGGAGTATCAGGTGGAACTGTTCCAGCACGTGAATAAGGGCGACGTGATCGCCACCGTGCGCGTGGAGCCTGACAAATTGGGACTGGCCCGGAATGAGCTTAGGCTCAGCAGGCTGCAGGAGCGTTTTGCCGACTACAAGGAAAAGAATAAGGATCATACTGAGGAAGAGTATTACGTAACGGCCGTGGAGAATTATGAGGAGCAGATCAAGGACGTAAAGGAGATCATTGCAGAGCAGAAGGCAGATTTTGCAACGACGAAGATCCTTGCGGAAAAGACCGGCGTTATCATAGGACGGGCGGAGTACAAGGCGGAATCCATAGTGCAGAAGGATGCTTATATCGCAGCCATTGCGGATGAGAATTACTGCTACGTGGAGGTGGAGGATCCCAACCAGATCCTGCAGTACGGAAATCAGGTTGAGGTGGCTTACGTTGACGGGGAGGAGAAGGAACACTCTACCTACGGTACCGTTGTCAGCATGTCGAGGATGGGCGTAAGCTCGGATCTTCAGACGGATAAGACGGAGGTGCTGTTGCCGAAAGACGAGATCGCAACCATTCTGCAGGGCGTTTTCTCCGGGGCCTGGTGGGACCGGTATCGTTACACCGTAAAGGCGAAGGTCAGGAGTATGGACAACGTGGTATTGGTGCCCAGAGCTGCCGTGTATGATTACGGCGGAGGAATGACCTACGTTTACGTGAAGGATGAGAACGGTAACGCAAAGGCGCAGTCCTTTGTGAGCGGCGGGCATAATGACAGTTATTACTGGGTGGTACAGGGCCTGACGGAAGGGATGGAAGTATGCTTAAAGTAATGTTGCAAAAATTATGGCATAAGAAGTGGATGGTTATGTGCCTCCTTTTGGGCTGCATCCTTCTGATCGCCACGGTGGTGAGCTTTCCGCTGTATCGGAACGCGGCATTTGACAGAATGCTGGCCGACGAGTTTAATGACTATCTTTCGGAGACAGGTCTCTGGCCCTGCACCTATAAGATGACGGTGTCGGCGAAAAACGACCGAGGCGGCGAATCCATCACGAGAATGGAAAAGTATTTCCGTGAGATGAATGACGTCCTTGGGGTGACGACAAAAGAGCAGATCCAATATTATTCCTTGTCAAAATCCTCCATAGTTTCGGAGTGGAAGCGTTTAGACCTGGGGACGGACGGTTTAAGGCTTGGATATATGTCGGGGCTTTTGGAGCATGCAAAGATCATTTCCGGTCAGCCGTATTCCGAGAGTGGTCTGGCGGAGGACGGTGCCTTTGAGGTGGTGGTAAGCCAGGATTGCCTGATAAATAATAATCTCCTTGTGGGCGAGACCTTTGAGCTCATCAACGTGCAGGACGTGAACAAAAATAACGTCCGCATTAAGATCGTGGGCGTATTCGAGGAGGCGGATGCCACGGATTTTTACTGGCAGGTGAAGCCTTCTTCCATGGGGATCGTCTGTCTCATGAAGGAGGATCTCTTCAGGGAGTATTTCCTTGGGGAAAATGCATTCAAGTATTCCATCACCTGTAACTATTTTGACCTTTTTGAGTACGACGACGTAACTGCCGACAAGGCGGATCAACTTCGTGAGAAGACCAGGTATTACGTGGAGGAGAGCCCCATCCGGAAGACCATGAACGAGCCGGCTTACCGGGCGCTTCTGGAGGATTACTACGCGAAGCGCACCAGGATCGAGGCGGCGCTGTTCATCTTGCAGGTGCCGGTGCTGATCTTGCTGTGTGCCTTCCTGTTCATGATCTCCGGGCAGATGTACGACATGGAGAAGAACGAGATTTCCGTCATGAAGAGCCGCGGCGGCTCCAGCGCGCAGATATTCCGGCTGTATCTGTACCAGAGCATTTTCATGACCATTGTGGGAGCCTTGGCGGGTCTGCCGCTGGGCACGGTGTTCTGCCGGATCCTTGGT
>ONSO01000209.1:0-4238 GCA_900320485.1 uncultured Lachnospiraceae bacterium
ATAACGTGGTTTTAAATCAAAGAAAAAGTATGGCCGCTCGCTGCGCATCGCGGCCGATTAGCTCCGCAAATGCGGCCGAAGTAGGACGCCATTTGCAAAAGTTGTAAGAGAACATCTGGAATCTAAGATGCAAAAAATAATGAGAGTGAAAAGGTATGCAAATAGGTATTCCAAGGAATGTCGGTTCCTCAAACCTCCTTATTTTATTGTTTTTTTAAGCAAGTTTTTTCTTCAAGTCCGGCTGCCAGCAGTATGGTATTATATCATAAACCCCGAGAATACAAGGTTTGGGTTTTCGCCTTTATATTTTAGGTGAGCTATTTGGTTGACCAAAGGTGTATCATGCACAAATTATACCGAATTAACGGCATTTATTTGTTGATGGTCTCTGGCGTTGCATGGCGCAAGGTGACGGGGAACCGGATCTGACCAGATTGTACATACGTTATTGAGAAAAAAGCCTTGAAACAAATGAGTTTCAGGGCTTTTCTTTTGACAATGGCAGTTAGACGGCTTATAATTGACCATAGTTTCCTTTTTTGTTATACTTTAGAAGATGAAGTTGAGAATAAGGAACTGATGGGAGAGACATATATGAAGTTTAATTTCATAAAAGAAAAAATTCATGCAAGAAGCATAAAGCTGGTGATTCCATTGTGCCTGCTTTTATGTGCCTGCCAAAACATGGCGGCCGTAGCTGACGGGCAGGGCGAGGTTGTGACTGAGGACGTGGAAGAGGTCGGCAGTACGACGGAAGAAAACGGCAGCGCCCTGGGGAGCGAAGAGAGCGGAAACGGAAAAGAAGCTGGGACGCCCGCTCAGGACGCCGGTGACGCGGAGCTGGCCGGGATCCTGGATGAGATCATGGCAGGCGGTCAGCTTTATCCCTTGAAGGCAGAGGATTCGCAGAAGGGTTTTACCATTTTTGCCGAAACAAAGAAGGGCAACGTAATGGTCTGCAAGGTAACCATTGACGGTCAGAGCGCACTTCGGATCGGGAATACTTATTACCCCTATGATGAAAGGCTGGAGCGGTTCGCGACGGAAGATGATTTTACGGACGACGTGATCAACCGTCTTTTGAGCCAGTCCGTACAATGCGATGAACCCGTGGAGGACATGGATTACGTGAATCTGGCAGAAAAGCTGGTCTTTTCCTGGCTTGACACGCTAAAGACGGAAGAGGGCAGATACGCATTGGAAAGCTATACGCCAAATTATACCACGCTGGAAGCCAAGGGCTACGTTGGGAATGGAACGGAGTTCTGTGCATCGGTTCATTTTGAGACGGACATAGAGGATTCGACTTCTGCATTTTACAGCGAGGATGGCTATGATAAGTTCTATCATTATTACTACGGCCCCATGGTTTACGTCCGGTGTCATTATGAGAATGGACGTTGTGAGGTGGTTGATTATGACGACGCTTTCCAGGCGGATCTCACAAGGGATCTGAACGGAACCAGTGCAGGTACCGGCCCTTATCCCACGTTTTGGGAGTTTTACGATGATACGGAAAATATGGAAAAACTGATGGCGGAGGCGTACAATTCTCATGCTGCGGGCGCGACGGCGGCCTCTCCCATTATGCTTTCCGATGGCCAGATTGGCTATGTCTTTATTTACCCAAGGAACGGAGCGACGTGGGAGGCGGAGGGCAAAACCTACGGAGTATTTGACAATTATTTTAGTACTTCGCAGGGAGCCACCTATTCCTCCCCCATTGATTATAAGGATAACTCCGGTGCCTGCACGGAACAATACGGGAAGTCCTTTGATCTCATCTGGGACGACTACAATGGTGACGGCAATCCGGAATATGCCATCAAGCAGGACGCAGAGGATGAGGATGAAAATGGTGCGCGCTATGAAGTGCGTTGTATGTCCAATGACATGACGCCTCGTAGCAGCCGCTTTGATTTTTACATGGCTGGCAGGCATGAAGAGTGTATTCACCTGGAGATGACGGAGCGGGGAGTTGTTCTTTGGAGTTTGGTAGATGGCGTGATGACGCCGAACCAGAACGTTGACGACTTCAGAATGTATTCCAGACGGTACTATCTGCCGGGAAACATGAGGGGATATACGGACGAACAGGAGATTCAGTGCTTTTTCTGGAATAATACGGACAAAGAGGTTTCCACCGGCAGCACTTATTACGTCGAGTATCTGGACGGAAACGAATGGGTAAAGGTAACCGGAGAAAAAAAGATAAAAAGCGTGAAATGCCCGGCCTACAGGGACGTTACGCTCTCTTTCGACATATCGGACGTTCCGCGGACGTGCGGCGAGTACCGCATTGTGCTCGGAAAGGAGAAGGTTTGCGGGGGATTCTATATCCGGGGTGACAGGGTCAGTGCCCGGATCCAACAGGATGAGACTTCCGTAACCATTTTCAATGACGGTACGGCATCCCTTAGAATCTATGATCTGTGCTGGGTCAAGGATGGAGAAGTGGCAGGCAAGATCGAAAAGGATGGGGGAAGGGATTTTGGAGTTGTTGCCGCCGGCAGCCAAAAAAGGATAGAGACCCATCCCCTGTCAACCTTTGACGGAGCGTATTCCGTCAGGGTGGACGTTGGTATGATTCTGGAAAGTGAGCCGGTGGAATACAGTTACGTCCGCTATTTTGGCGATGCAATGGTTTCGCAGCGAGACGGAAAGCTTGTACTTACGGTTGACGTCAATCAGGACGTGACCGGTGACGCGGGCGTTGAGTGGTTTGCTGAAAATGACTGGAAAAGAACTCAGTATGCGAAAGTAGGTCTGGAGCTGAAGGCAGGAAAGCAGGAGATCGTCTTTGAGGACAGATCTGGACTAGACCCTATTTCCGCGGAGTATGAGGATTTTTACCGGAGTATAATGGAGGAGCTTTCCAAGGCCCAAAAGGACGGAAGGCTGGACGAGTTAAGTGAAGAGGAACAGGAGGAATACAATAGGGTCGCGAAAATGAGTAAAGAGGAATTCTATTATTACGTGACGGGTGCGGTTCCCATGGAAGCATTGTTGGCAGCCCCCCTGAGGTTTAAGATTGCAAATGAATACGTCTACGTTAACGTGCACGGAACCGATTCTAAATAGAAATATTCATCAAGCAAAGAGAGAGAGGAAATGAAGAAGACGAAAACAGTTATTTGTCTATTGGCATTAATGGTAACGCTTGGCGGCTGCGAAAGCAACAAGAAGGAGGATGTGGAAAATCCGCACAGCTTGATATAGCATGGGGGACGGGCAAGGACGCGTTTTTTGAACTGACGGAGAACTTGAAGGGGAAAAGGCCGACGATTGTTCTTATGGTGGGAGATCATGGTCCAACCATCGCGAGGACGCTGATGCGCTCGGAGAGCAGATATGATCAGGATCTGGTCGAAAGCTTGGTTCCGTACGTGATCTGGTCGAATTACAAAGAAGTTCCCGATCAGTATGGAAACCTTGCGAGCATGGAGGATTTGGTACCCATGATGCTCGACGTTGCCGGACTTCCGCTCTCGACTTATTATAGCTTTATCCTAGAGCTCCGCAAGAGCGTTCCGTTAAGAAACGGAAAAGGAGCGTACGTGGATTCAAATGGTAAGGAGGGGCGGTGCTTCACGTATGGAAGAAGGAAGCCCATTATGACGATTATCGGGAGCCCGTGAAGGCTTCTTTGGAAATGCTAAAGGATCATGCCGGAAGTGTTTTTATTGTCGACGCAAGGAACGGATTTGAGGACGTGAAGGAGGACGTGGAATGGGGTTTTTCCTATTTCCTCCCGGAATTAAAGAAAACGGGATGTAAGATCTGGGGCTTTATTCTTCCAAAGGTATCAGACATCGAAGGGGAGATCGATCTTTGGACGCAGGAGATCGAGAAGAATTTCACGGTGATCCGTGGGGAATCCTATGCGGACGTCCTTGAGAAGGTGCTGCATGAGTAAAAAGTTGTTTGTTGGTTTTAAGGGGAAGAATAATTCATCTGCCATTTTGGTAAGTGCATTGTCATCTCAGCAATATTACCTCACGAACTCATTTGAGGGTCTGAGAAAAGACATTGAAAAAATGCCACCGGATTATGATGAAGTATGGTTGTTCGGCGTTGATAAAGGGTTAGAGACTTCCGTCCGGATCAAGCGGGTTGCGGGAAAGGACGGTATCATTCGCTCCACGGCACTTGATCCGGAGAACCTTGCGGCGAGGTTTTCCGAGGCCGGCCTGAAGGCAGTCGTGGCTTCCCATCCGACGGAGTATCTTTGTAATGAA
>ONSO01000209.1:4262-6618 GCA_900320485.1 uncultured Lachnospiraceae bacterium
TATCTTTGTAATGAAGCATATTGGCACCTGCTGGAGAAATATGCAGGAAATGCCGTATTGATACACATTCCCACGATAAAGCATTTTGATGCGGAATGGATTTGGAAAGTGAAAAGCACGTTATCATTGGAGAACGTAAAGGGGAAATGATGAATGGAGCTATGGGATTTATACGACAGTGAGAGACGGCATTTAAATTGCACGCACATAAGAGGCGAAGCGTTTGCGGAGGGCGAGTATTACGTGTGCGCGGAGACATGGGTCAGAAATTCCAAGGGAGAGTTCCTTATCACAAAAAGGCACCCCGACAAGAAGGCGGGAAATCTGTGGGAATTTACGGGCGGCGGCACGCTTGCAGGGGAAAGCACGAGAGAGTCCGCGATCCGGGAATTGCAGGAAGAAACGGGAATCGAGGCCAAGGAGTCAGAGCTGCAGCTTTTTGCAACCTATCAGCATAAGAATTATTTTCAGGATCTGTTTCTTTTGTGCAAGGACATGGAGATTTCAAAGGTTGTCCTTCAACCGGAAGAGACCGTGGATGCAAAGTGGGCATCGGATGAAACGATCCTGCAAATGATCGAGAACGGTGAGTTTGTATATTCAGTGGGACAGCGTTTTAAGAACTATAAAGATAGCTTGCGGTAAAAGAGCGGCCTGGCCGTAATGGTGAAATACGGTCATTACGGCGAGATTCAACCATCAGGTGAATCCCGCTCGACGGAGGAGTTATTGTATTCAAACGCAGGGAAAGTATAATAAACTTATCAAGCTTGAAATATGATTTTGAGAGGATAAGATGATGAATCACAATAATATTGCGGACAATGTTAAACGACTTCGGGAAGCAAGGGGCATGACGCAGGAGCAGCTGGCAAATGAACTGGGAGTCACCTTTCAGGCAGTGAGCAAGTGGGAAAACGGCGCTCGAGGCCGATGCTTGGCCCATGGACCCGATGTTTTCCATTGCGTGCTGCCTCAGCGAAATGGGAGAGTACGCGAAGGCAGCAGACGCATGGAAACGGATTGTGGACGAATTGATCGTCAGAGGCTTCACCTATGAAGTGGAGTGGCCGCGCCAGATGATGAATGAGGCGAAGGCGAAGAGCTGAGACTACCCTGCACCGAAGCGCATTTTATGTCGGGAAGCAACCGTAATGATGAGCTATAATTCAGTCAGACGATTGAAAAAGGAGCAAAACAATGAATTGGATGACCGGATTACAAAGGGCAATTGATTACGTGGAAGAGCACATCCTTGAGAACTTGGATCTGGAGAGCATCGCCGCGCAGAGCTTTTCCTCCAGCTATCATTTTCAAAGAGTTTTCAGCATTGTATGTGACATGACCATAGGAGAGTATGTTCGAAACCGACGGCTTTCGCTAGCGGGAGCAGATTTGGCACGGGGAGATGTGAAGGTAATCGACGTTGCCATGAAATACGGTTATGACAATCCAGACAGTTTTGCAAGGGCTTTTCAGCGATTTCACGGCGTTTTGCCATCTCAGGTGAAAGCAGGAGACGCGACCTTAAAATCCTTTTCCAAGATCGTTTTAAAACTATCGATGGAAGGCGGTGCGTCTATGAATTACAGAATTGAAGAAAAACCGGAAATGATCCTGACAGGACATAAGGTGAGGTTCCATGGAGAACCTTGGGGAGAAGAGCGAGCAAAGCAGGAAGAGAATTGGTACGTAACAACACGCGGGGTCCAATGGTTCCTGCGGGGAGTGGCAGCAGGCGGTGACGTTTACCAGCTTGTAACGAACGTTGACGGTGAAGGATATGACTTTTATTACTGCCATGAGTTGGAAAAATGGAACAGGGAGCATCTTTTTGACCATGCGATCACGGGAGTGGATTTTGTGGAAGGCTTGGCGTTGGAGAACATTGTCGTGCCTAAGTCAACTTATCTGATTCTGGAAGTGAAAAGTGAAAAGAACACGATTCATGATTATCAAAAATTGTTGAAACAGAGGGTGCAGATTATTACGGAATGGATGCCGGAAATGGGCTTTGAGCTCAAATATGCACCAGAGATTGTGGTAATGCATTGGATGCCAAGGTCAGAGCGTTTTATACAGATTTGGTTGCCCATTGAAAAAAGATGACATCGCACTGGCAAAAGGTAGACCAACAGGTGGATTTGAAAAAATCGGTGCTTCAAACCTCCTTATTCTATTGGTTTCTTTGTTTTATCCCAGCCGGCGGGTCCGGCTGCCAGCACTATGGTATTATATCAAAAACCCCGAGAATACACAATGTCATTAACTTAATATAGTTGGCAGCCTGATTATCACTATCATAAGAAAACATCCGGGGTGGTGCAATCAACCTTTCCCCCCCTAATGTTATCAA
>ONSO01000027.1 GCA_900320485.1 uncultured Lachnospiraceae bacterium
ACGAGAAAATGTTCGTCGCTACCGTGCCTGACAAAAACCACGGTGCAAGCGTTTTGGCTTATCAGGATTTCATGGAACAGGCGGCGGAAAGAGTTGGCGGCGACTTCTTTATTTTACCCTCGAGCATCCATGGAAATTGCCGGTGATGCTGTGCGAACGAGAGCTGTTTGAGGAAATGGTCAATAGTATTTTGGACGGATCATATAATAGTTATCGCGGCAGGAAGCGTGAGACGATATCGCTTACGGCCGGGCCGTCTGCGGCATTGCCTAAAAACAACAACTAAGGAAAGGAAAGCTGATGCATTGGCTTTTTCTTTTGAGCCAGAATTGGCTTTTTCTGTTGGCCTCTGAATGGCTAATTCTGCCGGGCTCTAACACCATATAAAAAAAGAAAATGGTGGCTGGCGAAGAGAGTGATTTATACGCCAGTCACTTTTTGTTGGCCCCATTCACGTTTGGTACTTGATTTCCTAATATACTCATGTTATATTTGTAATGTAAATTAAAATGGTTTACAAATTAAAAGGTGGGTAAAATGCTGAATTATCTTAGAAACGTGCTTCACATGAACATTAGTATGGAAGAAGCGGAAAACATATATAAACAGCTTCCGCTTTTGTATAAGGGAACATATGACATATTTATGCTGAATTCAGGTGGCGCTGAGTGGCTTGTAATGCGACCTAAGGCATACGTCGGCCTAAGTCAGCTTAGAAAGAACAGGGCCTTTTTGGAGACAAAAAGTCAATTGAACGTTGCCTTATATTTGGATAAGGCATCCCTGTATTCAAAAGACAAAATGATCGAGGATGGCATTCCGTTTATAATTGACGGGGATACGGTATATCTGCCGTTCCTTGGCTTATTATTGGGGAAAAGGCAGCGTGAATTAAAACCCGTTCATCAGATATCTTTCCTGACGCAGCGCATCCTGTTGACGGGTTTGTATGAAGGATATGATAATGCCACCGTGACGGCCCTTTCGGGAAAACTGGGCGTTTCAAAGATGGCTGTCAGCAAGAGCTTCGATGAACTTGAGTACTTGGACGTTGGAGTAATAAATCAGTTGGGCAGGCGGCGTTCGATTACGATGCGCGGTGACAAAAAGAGCCTTTGGGAAAAAATTAAGCCGTTTATGAGAAATCCCGTGATACGTACCTTTGACCTAAAGCAAGACGCACGTATGAGCTTGTGCGCCGGAATATCTGCACTCTCGGAGTATTCGATGCTTGCAGACAATCCTTATCCAACCTATGCGATAGAAAAGAGCGAGGTCAACATGTCAGGAATCAGGGAATTGAAGCAAGCCTCCAAGGGAGATGACATAGGGTGCAGGGTTTTTGAAGTAGGATATTTTCTTGATTGCATTAAACCGGGGGTTCAGGATCCGCTTAGCGTTTTGCTTTCGGTTGAGGATGAAAAGGATGATGAAAGAGTAGAAATTTCCATAGAAGAAATGTTAAAGGAGTATGTATGGTAGCGGGATTGGATAAATTCAAAGAATATTTTGAGAATGATACTGACAAATATGTCCTTATCGGGGGTGCGGCATGCGATACCGTATTTACAAGCAATGATGCCGTGTTTAGGGTGACAAAAGATCTGGACATGGTGCTTATCATAGAGGCCCTGACACCTGAGTTTGGCGAGAAGTTTTGGAAGTTCATAGATGACGGAGGATATAAAAATAGGAACACTGCGTCTGGCAAACCACAGTTTTTTAGGTTTACTGAGCCAAGCAATTCAGGATTTCCCAAAATGATCGAACTGTTTGCAAGGACGGAGTTTACGCCTCGCGGGCAAGGCGTTCTTACGCCGATACACGTTGATGATGACGTTTCCAGTCTTTCAGGAATTCTTTTAAACGAGGACTACTACGACATTCTTCTTAAGGGGCGCACCGTTATAGATGGCCTTTCAGTTTTAAGGCCGGAGTATCTGATTCTGTTTAAGGCAAAAGCATACTTGGATCTAAAGGCAAAAAGAGAGGCAGGAGAGACTGTACATTCCTCGGAATACAAAAAGCACAAAAAAGACATTCTGCGCATTATTGTTGAATTAGTCGTGGAAAAACCCATTGTTCTGCCGCCGTCTGTTCAGCGAGACATAAGTGATTTTATATTAGGTCTGGATCAAGATCCGTTTGACGTTAACACCTTAATAAACTACGGAGTGACAACAACGGAAGTATCGAACCTTCTCAGAGAAATATTCATGTAATATTGTTCATGAAAAAAAGGCCGAGTGATCGGTCTTTTTTATTACCTTCTTTCTGCTAAGTACAGTCCCGCTGTACTTCTTGTACAGTCTATTCATTGGCCCGTATACTAAACTTATCAAAGCAAACCGGTTATGCTTTCGAACTAAATTTAGAGCGTGAGGTGAAGTCATTGGCTAAGGATTTTTTCAATCATATGAAGTAGGATCGGCAAAGGAACGGGCAGAAATAATCTACGAAAGGGTTCCCCGAAAAGCTTGAATTTAAGCTATTTCTGGTATAGGGAGTTTACACGGTAGGCTCCCTATATTTTTTGTTCAAAAATCAAGAATCTAATTCTGTCCTATAAATTCTAGAATAATGTTTGACGCAGCATCGCCGATTTGCTATCCTTAGGATAGAATCATGACCAAAAGCCTGAAAAATGGGCAATGTCCAATAATTCGCTGTCTATGGGGAAGACATTTGGCACGGCTTTTGATATGTTTTTATCAAGGAGGTGCAAGACATGGATATGATCAAAATTGGAAAGTTTATTGCACAGTTAAGAAAAGAGCAGGGACTGACTCAGGAACAGTTAGGAGAGAAGGTCGGCGTTACCAATAAAACGGTATCCCGGTGGGAGACGGGCAACTACCTTCCGCCGGCAGATGCCCTTCTGACCATGAGCGAGATGTTTGGAGTTTCCGTCAACGAGCTCCTCAGCGGACATCGCCTCAAGGAAGAGGAATACAAGCAGGCTGCTGAGGAGAACCTGACCCAGACTATCAAATCCAGTAGCTTCGCGCTGAAGGACAAAATTGACTTCTTTAAAAAGAAATGGCTAAGAGACCATATTGCCATCATGGTATTTCTCGGCATCTGCATCATCGGAGTTTTTGTGGCTGGAGCCATCATGAAGAATTCGCTGATCGGTTACGTGGCCATACTAATGATGGTTTTAGCGCATTGTTGGAGAAACAACACTATGATGACCTATGTGGAGCAAAATGCCTTCGATGGCACCGGAAATACCTAAAAAAGACCATATAAAAAAGAAGTATGTTATCATAAGCGTGAAATAAAATATCCGTTGATTTACTACCTAAAAAAATGATAGAATTTAGGTAGTCAATTTGTGCGGGGTATCAATATGAGAAAATACGATTATTCATTTCTAAAAAACGGATTCCTGGAAATATAGTGGGACTAACGGAGATTATTGCAGACTTAAAGTCTAAAGAGCCATTTTATTTTGCAACTTCTGCAAAAAGGGCTTGCAAAAAAATTAATGATGGTGAGCTTGTGTTTATGCTTGAATCCAAAATTGGAAGTGCGTGAAAAGAAAGAAGGGTTATAACTCAACAATTATGGCGCAACACCAAATGCGGACATTTCTTCAACATCTCGCTCAGCGGTAGTTGCAAAATGAAATATAATGCCTCCCGATGGTTAGAGAAGGGAGGCATCGCTGCTAAAAGGTAATGCTTTTTATAAAGGCAAGATCCCTTTCGAGAGCCTCGTCATCTGAAACGTCAAGCCAGTTTTTGTTGGATTTGTGGAGTTCGCGCAGATAGTCAGGATTTGTAAACGTTCGCTCTATTCTGGTAACGACCGCTTTCATGTCGGACACGTTTCGAAGCGTTGCATCGTCAAAAATGTATTTCTGAATGCAATCTTTCAGCTGATCTATTTTCACGAGCTCGATAAGATAGCAGATGTCGTAGACGTCCTTATATCTGGTGCTGCGGACGCCGAATCTTATCATGGATTTGAGTTTTTCCGTGATCATCTGTGCCGGAGAGTTTATGAGAAGGCTTACGGCATCTTCCTGAAAACCTACGTCAAAAGCATATTCATCTTGTTCAACGGAGAGGTCGTTATGTACGCCAAGATCCATTTTCAGGTCCGAGTTTTGACTGAGCATTCTGTTCGCCGTAACCGGTCATCTTGATCTTTTCTATTTCTTCATAAAGGTTCATTAGAGTATCTCCATTTGTATCATGTTCATAAGCTTTGCACTGTTTTTAAACATGGCGGCATAATCTTCGACAAGCCCGAAATCAAGCTCGAAGGAAAGCTTACGGTAGTTACCTATGATTTCCTTATAATAATCCATCGGAAACCTGGACTTAAACCTCATAAGCTCAATCAGCATGCGCTCCCTGTCATATGTTCGGATGCTGGAATTGTTGTATGGAATCTTCGTGATGCCGGCATCAAATATTTCATCCTTCTGAAAAGACTGTATGATGCGGGGATCCTTTATCCGCGTATCCGCTCGTCTGGTTGCAAGGTAATAATGATCTGGGATTACGTCAGTCAGGGAATGGTAGTAAAAAGCACTTTTATCGGTGCATACCGCTTTAGGATATTTCCGAAGGATAACGTCTATGTCTGAAATGTTCCGTTTGGTGGAGTAGATTCCCTTCGCCTTCATGAAGAGGGTTCCGCTTCTGATTTCTTTTTTAATTTGATAGTCACTTCCATATCTATCCAGACATTCCTGATAGGTCAAAAGCATGGAAACACCTCCCATCTAAAGTAATTGCTCACACAACTGTTATCTTGTGTGTATGATTACTTTAATTATAACTGTACTTCTTAAAAAATCAAGAGAAAATTAAAGAAAATATACACGTGAACATATGGTCTTGTATTACATTTGACATTCGTTGTTAGAGCCCAGTTAAATTAGCCACAAAAAGGCCAACAGAATCAGCCATTACGGGGCCAACAGAAATAGCCACTAGAAGATCATAGAAGGGTTTTACCTTTCAGAACTGCAAAAAGTGGCGTATGCTTGCTTTTTTATGCGATTTATGTTATGGTTTTAATACAAGAGGCATGATTTTAAATTCGAGATTTTGTTTGCGTATGTTTATTTCCATTCGATAGGGTGCTGGTAAACATGAGAAGGCAAAAAATCAAATTTAATCTTTATTGTCCGACGAAGACGCGACTGCACCAAGGGGTAGTGTTTTTGTCGTTCAAATTGTGCCTCTTAGTATATTACAAATACGAAGGAGGTATTTTTTATGAATGAAAAAGAACTTGAATATGTACAGGTACGCATTGGTTATCGTTTTAAGAATCAAGAACTATTGGTTCAAGCCTTTACGAGAAGCTCTTATGCATCTGAAAACGGAGGCGGCGACAACGAGATACTAGAGTTTATTGGAGATAAAGCTTTGGACCTTGCCGTAGTAAAGTTTCTAGCGGAGAAATATGGGTCTTTTGCAGATCCCAAAGAGCTTTCGCAAGGAATTCAGAATCACTTTTATTCAGATTATGACGAAGGCGTTTTGACAGAGATTAAGGCGAGCATGGTACAGAAAAAAACATTGGCCAGAAGAATTGAGTATTTGGGGTTCGAAGATTTTCTGATCATGGGCAAGGGAGACGAAGCGAAGCAGATAAATAAAGTGTTATCCGTGAAGGAAGATCTGTTTGAGGCCATTATTGGTGCAGTTGCGATTGACTCGGAATGGGATTTAAATGTTATATATCGTGTTGCTGAAAACATGCTGGAGTATTCAGCTCAAATTGATGATGCCGACGATACAGTGAATTACATAGGGCGGTTGCAGGACTGGGCTTTGGCAAAAGAGGGATCGTTGCCGATTTATTGTGTGGAGAAATACCATGAGGCATACATGTATATGGAGTATACCATCAAGCGCAATCGACCAATAAACGCTCCTAGGCCTCAATATTTGTGTAATGTTAGATTGCCAGACATTAAGTGGACATTTGTGGGATTTGGCGATTCGCAAAATGAGGCTAGAATGGATGTCGCTAAACTAGCGTTGGAATATATAGAAGAGCATGGACTCCAATTTACCATAAAAGACGAGATTCCAAATCCTAATTTGAATGAAGCCATTAATCAGTTGGAAATCCTTTCACGGAGAGGATATTTTTCGATGCCAACATACGATTTTGAAGAGAAGCGGGATGAAAACGGTAAGATATTCTGGAAGGCAAAATGCCATGTTGAGGGATATGGAGTTGCAACTAGCAAAAACCATCCCGCCAAGACCATGGCGAAGAAGAATGCCGCCTTCAAAATGCTTACTAAGATTTTGGAATCTGAATAGAAGCGAACGCATGCGTTCTGGCATATGATAGATATTTTATTGATGGAGTAAAGGATCAGAAAGTTTCAACTGGAAATTACAATTTAAGCTCGTTGCTTAAGCTTGTCGCCTTTTACGAGGAAAAATATTCGGAACTGGAACAAGCACGATCTATGATGGAAGTGTGTGGGTTACCATATCCGCAAATGAAAGTGATAGATATGGGCTTTTGGCAGATAGGTTTTGATAAGGATTTAAATAAAGGTTTAAGCAAGACTCATTAATAATTAGGGGGTATTATATATGCCGTTTCAGATAGTGAGAAATGACATTACGAAAATGCATGTTGATGCCATAGTGAACACAGCAAACCCTATGCCTGGATATGGCGCAGGGATAGATAGTGCTGTCTATGAAGCGGCTGGTAAAGATAAGCTTTTAGCGAAGCGCCATAAGATAGGCCCTATCGAATCTGGCACGTCAGTTATTACTGATGGTTATAATTTGCCAGCAAAATTTATCATTCATACAGTGGGAACCGCTTGGCAAGGTGGTAAAGCTGGCGAGGAAGATATTATTAGAAGCTGCTATCGAAGCGTGTTTGACGTTGCGGTTAATAACGATATTGCAAGTCTTGCAATACCGCTTTTAGCTTCAGGTAGCTACGGATTTCCGAAAGACATTGCTCTAAGAATAGCACTGTCTGAGATAGAAGCATTCATGTCGGAGAGTGATATGGATGTTTACTTAGTTGTTTTTGATGAAAAGTCAGTATCGCTGTCATCGGAACTATATGGAGATATTGATGAGTATATCAATGACAATTACGTAGAAGAAAAGAATCAGGAAGAGTACCCGGATTCATATGGAAGAAATGAAAGGATACGACGTGGTACGGAATTTTTTGCAAGGGGACTAGTTTCAGCCGCAAGTTATGTTCCTGGATTATTTAAAGCCAATAAGGCTGAGAAGAAAAAAAGAAAAGAAGCAGAATTATATGAAGAGAGGGCAGAAGATTTAGAAGAATTATCTTCGATAGACATGTGTCTGTCTGCGCCTCAATTTGACGAAGAGAGAAGTCTGGAAGACGTCATAAAGAATCTAGATAAAACCTTTATGGAACTCGTTTTTTCATTTGCTGATGCAAAAGGACTTACTGATGTTGAGGTTCAAAAGAAGGCGAATCTTGATAGGAAGGCGTTTTCTAAGCTTAAATGCGGAACTACAAAGAATCCTAGTAAATCCACGGCTCTTGCTTTAGCAGTAGCCTTAGAATTGGATTTGGATGATACGAAGGATCTTCTTTCGAGAGCTGGATTAGCATTGTCTCCATGCAGTAAGCAGGATGTTATAGTGCAGTATTTCATTGAGAAAAAAGCATATGACATATATGAAATTAACGTAGCTCTTTTTGAACATGGAGAACAATTGCTTGGTACACAGGTTTTGTAAATGTCGCCTGGCAAGTGACCAACATAAATGCATATAGAGATATGATTACTTCAGAAACAAGCAAATAAGCTAATTACGGAGGTAATCACTATGAGAGAAAACTTAACCGAAATCGTATTTATTCTTGACAGAAGTGGCTCTATGAGCGGACTTGAATCGGATACTATTGGTGGATTTAATTCCATGATAGCTAAGCAGCAGAAAGAAGAAGGAGAGGCTATTGTTTCCACCGTTCTTTTTGATGATGAAACAGATGTGATTCATGACAGAGTGGCTATTGGTGAAGTAAAGAAACTTACGGAAGAAGATTATTATGTTCGCGGCTGCACGGCACTATTGGATGCGGTAGGTGGGGCAATTCATCATATCGGTAATGTTCATAAGTATGCAAGAGAAGAGGATAGACCGGCTAAGACGTTGTTTGTTATTACAACAGATGGATTGGAAAATGCAAGTAGACATTATTCGTTCAAGGATGTTAAGAAACTAATCAAACGTCAGCAAGAAAAGTATAACTGGGAGTTCCTTTTCCTTGGAGCCAATATTGATGCTATAGAAGTTGCCGGAAATATGGGCATTAGTCGAGACAGAGCAGCAAATTATAATTGTGATGAAGTAGGAACAGCCCTTAATTATCAGGTTCTTGAAGCTGCCGTAACACGAGTAAGAAAATGCAAAGCTGCAGATATGGCTATGACATTTGCAGGTGGAGCATGGAAAGCAGACATTGATCGTGATTACGAGAAGCGCGGTAAGAAGAAGGGTTGGAATCATTAGCAATCTCTGCACAAAAACCTATCAAAAAGGACTTTGCCGGAAACATCAAGGCGGACAAGGAAAAATCGACAGAAAAAATAGACGTTGCCGTTGCGACGATCATGGCTCTTGACAGGGCTATCCGCTGCGGCAATGACACGACCGAGAGTGTTTACGACACCCGCGGTCTTTTGTTTATCTTATTCTCTTGAATATTATTCCCTTAAAAGTGCGATGCTATTAAGGGGATTTATCCTTACCCACTTGACTTTTCCCACAAAATATGCCAATATTTAAGGGAATATAAGGAGGCATGGAAATGAGAGAGTTCAACTACTCACTGATCAGGGATAAAAAATGGGACTCCGAGCTTCTTGGACTTGTAGCTGCCATCTATAAAGAGGCAGGTAAACAGGAAATGTATCTGAAGCAAAGACCGGAGGAGCTTGAAAAGCTGGTCGAGATTGCCAAGGTTCAAAGCACGGAGGCATCAAATGCCATAGAAGGAATCGTTACTACAAATACAAGAATCCGTCAGCTTGTGGAAGAAAAAACAACGCCTAAGAACCGTGATGAGCAGGAAATAGCCGGATACAGAGATGTGCTGGGCATCATTCATGAAAGCTTTGATTCAATACCAATCACGCAAAACTATATACTCCAGCTGCATAAAATACTCTACAGCCACATGAATAACCCGGTGGCAGGCAGGACAAAGACCGTACAGAACTATATCAGTGCGACTTACCCCGATGGGCATACCGAGACGCTCTTTACTCCTCTTCCACCGTATGAAACACCAGGTGCGCTTGACAGGCTATGCGAGGAATATAACCGGGTCATCGGAAACTTGGAACTTGAACCGCTTATTGCGATTCCTGTTTTCATTCACGATTTCCTCTGTATTCATCCCTTTAATGACGGGAACGGGCGCATGAGCAGGCTGCTGACAACACTGCTTCTCTATCAAAACGGCTTCTATGTCGGCAAGTATATATCTCTCGAGGCAAAGATAGCAAAGAACAAGGATTTGTATTACGGCGCACTCTCCGCCTCGCAGGATGGTTGGCACGAGGGAACGGACGATCCGGTTCCGTTTATTAAATATCTGCTGGGGACGATCCTTGCAGCTTACAAGGATTTCGAAGACCGCTTTTCACTTGTGGAAACAAAAAAGTCTGCTCTTGAAACAGTACGGCTTGCCACGCAGAATAAAATCGGACGTTTCACCAAGCAGGATATCCGTGAGCTTTGTCCTGCTCTCAGCATAAGTTCTGTGGAAGGTGCGCTTAGAAAGCTGGTCGCTTCCGGTGAACTGAAACGGGAAGGCAGCGGCAAAAGCACCTGCTATTACAGAATTAAATAAAATCCCCTTAAATGGAATGACTTCCCCTTAAATTTCATCAAAAATAAGGGAAAGAATATAAGTTTAAGTGAAAGCATATAATGATGTTTTTACAAGGGAAATTACCATGAGTGAACCCGTGAATTATAATAAAACAAAGCTGGCCTGTTATCTGGGATTTGTTACGCAGGCAATAACGGCTAACTTTGTGCCGTTGCTTTTTTTGACGTTTTACAGGACGTATGACATATCCTATGCGAAGCTGGCCTTTATTTCATTTACGTTCTTTGTGACGCAGCTTATCGTTGATTTCCTGTGTGCCAAATTTGTAGATAAAATCGGATACAGGAAATGTATCGTGATCGCACAGATTGCTTCTGGCGCCGGACTCATTGCGCTGGCCTTTGTTCCGGATCTGTGCCCGGACCCATACGTTGGCATCCTGTGCTGCGTCGTGATCTACGCCATAGGAAGCGGACTGATCGAAGTGCTTTGCAGTCCCATTATGGAAGCATGCCCCTTTGAAAATAAAGATCGCATGATGAGCCTGTTGCATTCATTTTACTGTTGGGGATCCGTGGGAACCATACTTCTCTCAACGATGTTTTTTATGATTTTTGGAACGGATCGCTGGCGGATCCTGATTTGCCTATGGGCAATGATTCCGCTGTACAATACTTATAATTTTGCGACCTGTCCAATCAGGCCCATCGTTGAAGACGGAGAGGGCATGACGATCATGCAACTATGCAAAACCGGCATCTTTTGGCTGTTCATCCTTTTGATGATCGGCGCCGGAGCTTCTGAAATAGCCATGTCTCAATGGGCATCGGCGTTTGCGGAATCCTCTTTGGGAGTTACCAAAACAATGGGTGATCTATTTGGCCCATGCGGCTTTGCAGTCTTTATGGGAATCAGCCGCGTATTATATGGCCGTTTTGGGGGAAAGGTGGACCTCTATCGGTTTATGATCGTATCAGGCATTCTGTGCCTTTTTAGCTATCTGCTGGCAGCATTTGCGGCATGGCCGGTCATGGGACTGATCGGCTGTATGACGTGCGGATTCTCCGTTGGAATCATGTGGCCCGGCTCCATCAGCATTGCCTCATCGAAACTTTCGAAAGGCGGTACGGCATTGTTCGCGTTCTTAGCCTTGGCCGGAGATTTGGGCGGGGCAGCCGGCCCTTCACTGGTAGGGAGTCTTTCTCAAATGTTTGGAGAGGATCTTAGGAACGGAATCCTGGGCTGCGTATGCTTCCCCATCCTATTAGTTACGTGTACCATCATATTAAAGACGAAAAAACCAAAAGAAGGAAACATGGGAGGTGCCTTATGATCAAGATTTACGGAATGCCCACTTGCCCTTACTGTGATTACGTTCATGAGCAGATCGAGGGACGGGAAAAGGAATTTCGGTACGTTAACATTGGTGAAAACATCCGCAACATGAGTGAATTCACGAGACTTCGTGACACAAGTCCCGTATTCGACCACTGCAAGGAGATCGGGGACGTCGGGATTCCTGCCTTTGTGTTTGAGGACGGAAGAGTGTCGATCGATCCGGCTGACGCGGGCCTCGTTGAGTATGGCATGCCCAATGCCTGCTCCATAGAGGATCATAAGAACGGTAGAAAAGGGTGCTGAGAGTAGGTCTCTTTGGCCATGCCGGAGATCGGGAAGTTTGGGACAACATGGATGAGGGAACGCGCTCCCGAACCAAGGAAATGCTTGACAACATGCATAAGAGAAAAATAGACATGGCCGACAGCATATTTGTGATCAACGTAGGAGGCTATATTGGGGAGAGTACGAAGTCTGAGATTGTCTATGCCAAAGAACATGACAAAAGGGTGGAGTATCTGGAAGAAAATGGAGGGAATCATGAGAAAGGTTCTTGAAAAAGCTGGCTTAACAAAAAAGCTTAATGCTCCTGCTTCAGCTCAGAACATCGCTGAATGGGAAAATCATATATTAGAAATGGTTGAAGAGGATTGCAACATAGATAGAAGAGACATGCTTGTTGAATTAGGATTATGGCAGCCTTTACAGTGATAAATCAAAGAGCATTATTATGGCAAACAATGAAAAGAATTCGATAAAGAGGCCGAAAATACTCTTCAAAGGGTTGCGACGGGAAGATGAATGACGGCGGCAGCAGGCTTCCGTTGGATTTAAGAGGACGAGAGTTTCTGACTGGATCGAGGGGAGAGAGATGAAAAAAACGAAAGTTGTGATTATATGCCTTATGACGGGAGCGCTGCTTCTCATGGCCGGTTGCGTGGGTGAAGTTATGGCAGGGCGAAGGAATGAGGGGAAGGAATACGATTCCATAGTCGAGAAGTGGAAGGATAAGACTGTATTCGAGAAGGAAGCTTCGGAGGATGCGATTAACGCATTGTTACAGGCGGCTGAGGCAAAAGACCGCGAGGAATTTGCAGAGAATTTTTCGGACGTGATCCGTTCTGAGGAAGGCTTTGACAATCGGGTCGACGATTTTCTAAGCGCTTTTCCTGCGGGGCTTTCCAAGGCGGAACTTAAGTACAATGGAGGCGGCGCCGGGGGTTCATCCGGTGAAGATTGGGTTAGAAAAGGAGCTGCTTACAACTATGTATGTACGCTTGACGGAGAATGGTACTTGGTTACCGTCAGTTTTTGTTTCCGCAATGACAAACATCCGGAGGAGATTGGCGTAGAAGAATTCGTGATAATGAATAAAAATGCCAGGGCTTACCATATTCAGATGGCGAGTAAGGATCCCGAGTATTTCGACGGGATCGATCTATTGTGTGACGTAAGGAGCGAGGAAGAGACGCCTGCGCGTCTTATTGGGGGAACCCCGTATCTTTGGACGGAGAGTGGGTATTCGAAGCATACGGAGGATGAGATGAGAGAACTGCTAAATTTATATGGCACGCTTAACAACCGTGCATTAAGAGGCATGATCGGACCGGCGAACGTAATATACAAAGCATTTAACTCTACCGGCTACGTGCATTGTTATGAGCTTCAGCCGGAGAATGATGAACCCAGGTATGCATATATCGTCTGCCAGACGGAATATGGCAAGATCTATTATGCTTACGTCTGCACGTCGGATGAGACGCTATATGATGATCCGCTTTATGAATCGAAATAAGCGCGTGGAGGATAATTAAAGTTACAAGGGATGAATATGTCTACGTTGGCACTGAACGTTGAAGGCACTAAGATAAAACTGACCTACGTAACCTGGCCTTTTGGGGCCGTTTTTTTTATTTGCCATTTGCATTAGAGCGTCAAAAGTGATATGGTAGGAGAGACACGTAGTTGAAGTATGAATAAATACGTGAGGAACGGGAGAAAAAAGACATGAAATGTCCAAGTTGCGGAGCGGAGATCGGGTTGCTGGATAAGGTCTGTCCTTATTGCGGTACCGTAAATACGGAATCCTCCGGCCATCAGGCCGAGATGGTGCATTATAAAAAGCAGAGCGAGAAAACAAAAGGGAAGCTGCGCAGGAGCATTGCGCAAAACAAGCCTATCGTCATCAGCGTGGTCGTTTTTCTATTCCTTGTGATTGGAAGCTTTATTGCAATGGACGTGGCTGAGAACGCAAGCCTGTATACGCATCGGGCAAGGCGCAGGGAGGCTTTGAAAAAAAGCGTGGAATATAAAGCAGAGCTGGAGCGGTACCTGGAGGCGGAGGATTATGCCGGATTTGTGGCATATAAAGAGCTTCACGTGATCCCGGAATATGAAGAAGCGTATAAAGAATTTGAGAAAGTGTGGGACGTTGCATATTATTATTGCACGGCAATGAATTCCATTGAGGAAGCCGTCATGTTTGGGGCCGATGCCAAGAGATACCGGATGGAATCCTACGTAAGTGACTGCCAAAGGGGCATCGACATGTTTTATTTTGAATATGAGAGTAACGTGAAGGATCTTCAAGACGATTATAAGTATCGGGATCGCATACTGGACATGAAGGAGAAGGTGGAGGTTGCCATGCACGTCTTCTTGGGACTGGATGAAGAGGGGCTTCGCGAGTACTTGGATTCTTCTCAGAACAAGCAGGAAGCTTATTTGGAGGAGGTGCTGATCGGTGAGTAAGAAAATAGTTTTGCTGGTCATGGTGGTTTTGGACGTATTGGTGGCGATCTTCTTTTTCATCCAGCTGATCAATGCTTCCAAGGAATTGACTTTTGCTTACGTTGAGAGAGATGACATAAGGCCTTCGAGCATCTTATCGTATCTGGACTGGGAGAGCTATGGAGTCGTTGGCGTATTGGCTAGATCCGGACGCGTCGGAGATTCAGTGAAGGAAGAGGATCAGGATCTCTACCTGCTTGGAGAATACGCGGATCTTTTGTATTGGGAGAAGATTTATGCCGCTGACGGCAACGAAGGGTCTGCTTCGAAATGCGCCGAGAGACGCGGAGAGATCAGAAATCTGATCACGGAATACGGGACGATACTTGACAAAATGGATCAGAGCGTGGAAGCGGCAGTGATCCGGTGAAGGCAGTGATCCGGTAACGGACAAAAGAGACGAAGTGAGGGAGAAAGCGAATGAAAAAGATGGTCAATTGTTCTTCCTGCGGCGCGGAATTTGAAGCGAGGCTGGTGAGATGCCCTTTTTGCGGCACTCATTATGAGCCGGCTGCGGAAGAGGAATACATGGGGAAGCTCGAAGGCGTCCGGGAGGAATTGGAGAGTCATAAGGGAGATGCGGCGCAAAGCACCAGTAAGGCGCTTATAAAGACCGTGATCATATTTGCTCTTGCGGTGGCGGTCATTTTGGCTTTGGCCATCGGCATATTTAGTCTTCCTGAGATGAGAAGCCGGGAAAGGCAGCAGGAAAAGAAGGCAGAGGTTTTACAAAGGTACGGCGTTAGCACGGAGGAACCGTCTGCTTCCGACGGAAAGTAAGGGAAAAGCGTGAAGTGGAATGCTTCCGAGGGAAAGTAAGGGGAAAGCGTGAAGCGTAAAGCTTCCGAGGGAAAGTGAGGGAAAAACGTGAAGTGTAAAAATTGTGGCAAAAAGATTGGCATAGAGGAGAAGAGGTGCCCCTATTGCAACGCCGTAAATGAGTTGGCGATGCAGCATGAGCAAAACATGCAGGCGTACGACAAGAAATTTCAGAATACCAAGGGCGAGGTCCTGGATTCCGCAAAGAAAATGGAGGGGCTCGGGGTCAGAGCCATTATTTTAGCCGTTTTGGTGATCGGCATAGTGATCCTGACAGTTCTGTCTTCCAAAAATTACGAGGATCCGGATACGGAGAAGATAAAGGCGGCGGACGCGGTAAAAAACGCGCAGGAGTATGCCACGATCATGGATGACTATTTGGCAAAGGGGGAGTACGTGGATTTTGAGGCGTTTGTCTATAGCCACGAGATCAGCTTCTGGGATCCGCCCTACGATAAGTTTAACAGCGTGAATTATTGTGCCCATGACTATTATGAGTGCGTCCGCCACTTGGAGTCCGTCATTTTGCGATCCACCGACCCGGATTATTTTGATTCAACGGAGATGAACGTGAACCATTTTTGCTCTTACGTGAATGAGTTTCAAACTACCTATGAGGCGCGCAGGGAGATCGAGAAGAATGAAACGTATCGTGCCTACATGGACGACATGAAAGAGAACCTGAAGGCATTGATCAGAGCCTATCTGAAGATGAGCGACGGCGAAGTGGAGGAATTTATGAAGCTGTCCGATGCAAAAATGGCGGTTCGCATGGAGGAGGTGCTGGAAAATGAATAAGGCGCTGAAAATTATATTTAACGTTTTGATCGTGGTGGCCTGCCTGGCGCTTCTTGTTTCGCTGATCCTCTATGGAGAGTCCGTTAAATATGCCAACAGGGAGGAGCCTGATCCCGTAGCGAATGAGGTCATGGTTTTCGAATATAAACTCAAGCATTGGGCTTACGGTGAGATCACAAACTCTTA
Source organism: uncultured Lachnospiraceae bacterium (assembly GCA_900320485.1). Classification (GTDB taxonomy): domain Bacteria; phylum Bacillota; class Clostridia; order Lachnospirales; family Lachnospiraceae; genus Acetatifactor. The sequence continues at coordinate 15,766 of ONSO01000027.1, forward strand.
TTTTACGGATCGGATGGGCTCCATGGAGGCCCCGGCAGGCATGGAGCAGATTTATGCCATGGGAGATTATGCCAATACGGCCTTCCTCCTGAGAATGTATGTGGAAAAGGGCGACGAGGAGAAGGCGCGGGAGTGCCGGGAAAAGCTAAATGCCCTGAAAACGGAGCTGGATAAGTACGTTACGGATGCGGACGGCATTGATGAGGTCCTTGGTAAATATGACGCAAGGTGACGTTTTTTCCGTCGATCATGGGTGCAAGGTGACGCCTTTTCGTCAATCATGGGTGCAAAGTGACGCCTTTTCGTCGATCATGGGTATGTCATCCGGCGCAGGTCATGAATAGGCCTTTAAGGCACGCTGGTAGAAGGTTCTCATGGAATCAATGCACTGCGCGGGATTTAGAAAGACGGCGTCGCATCCAAAACGCTTGAAGTAATCCTCCAGCTGGATCCTGGGCCAGCGGAAATAATAGACGTTTCCTTCTTTTCGAAGGACGTCCGGTCTGTTTTTTACAATTACCTGAAACTTTTGAATGCCGCGGTCGGTTAATCTCACCGCGGCTTCAATGTCTTTAGAGGCGGACTGAGGACTCTTGGCGGCTATTTCCAAAAGCTTTCCCCGTATGTCTTCGTCGGACTCAAAGGCATCGGAGGTGGCAAAGAGGGCGTGGATCCTTGAGATGCGGAAGGTCCGCAGGAGCCCCTGATGCGTATCGGCACAGAGCAGGTAATTGCATTGCTCTTCCTTGGAAGCTGCGATCAGGTAAGGCTTTATGGAAAATACCAGATCGGGAGCGGTGGTGGAAGAAAAGGTGACCACGCGTTTTTCCCGGATGGCTTTTTCCAGCGTTTCAAAGGTGTCACGGAAAATGATCCGTTCACGGTTGCTTCTTGCCGCGGAGAGATAAGAGGAAAAGAGGTCACCTACGTACTGGGACAAGGACTTTTCCGTCAGGAGGTTATTCTCGATGGAGCGCATGACTTCAAGGGAACGGCCGCTTACCGTAAGCGTGATTGCCGCGTTGCGGTCTGTCATGGGCTGATCGGCTTTTGCATAGGTATTGATGATCTTTCCGGCTATGATTTCCGCATCCTTTTCAGAGAGGGTGGGAAAATCAGAAAGATCCGTCATGATGGTAGCCAGGAGCCTGGCTTTTTTTGCGCGGTATTCATCAAAGTAGTTGACAAGCAGTTCTTTCAAAAAGGCATTCAGGTTCACGGTACCGTCTTTTTTCTGAAATTCAAACAGTTCTGCATCGTTGATCAATCTTATTTTAACGTCTTCCGGCATGTAAATTTTATATTTCTCGGTCATAGTATCCTCCAATTTGGGGTTGCGTATTTGGAATAATATACCATAAAATATGATTAAAATCAAGAAAAATGGGGTCGAGAGAATATAAATTATTGCATCTTTACATATCCAAAAGCAAAAGGTATCATATACCCATAAAGCACGAACAGCAATTCATTATGAGGAAATCGATGGCTCTTAAGCTCCCCGGCGTGAACGGGGGAGAGCGGGGGAAACCCCACCTTTTATTTCATTTATCGTGCTTTGTATGGCAAAAGACACATACAGCAACAAGCTTGGACAAATGGTAAGCGCCTGTCTTCGGACAACGCTGGCGGGTTCGACTCCCGCTCCGTAGAATGGTGTCTTGTATTGCTGATCAACGTGACAAGGAGGAAAGGACAATGTTTTTGGATGAATTAAAGAGAGAAGCAAATAAAACCTATACGGAAAACGGTGCCCTGACTAACAAAAGCACCGAGTCCCATTGTCTGGACCTTTTTGCCACCATTGGGGCCCTGCGCGGGGCGGAGGAGTCTGAGATCACAGACAGATTTCTTAGGGCATATGCGGAAGATCCTGATCTTGCCATGAAGACCCTGTTTTATGCCAGGGACGTAAGAGGCGGCCTTGGGGAGAGAAGGGTATTTCGTACCATCCTTTCCTGGCTTTCCGTTCATGAGCCCGCAAGTGTCAGAAGGAACATTCCGTACGTGGCTGAGTACGGAAGATATGATGACCTTTTGGCACTTATGGATACGCCCTGTGAGGACGACGCCATGACACTGATCAGGGAGCAACTTGATAAGGACTGCGAAGCCCTTCAGGCAAATGGGGAGGTATCGCTGCTTGCAAAGTGGCTGCCCTCCGTTAATGCCAGCAATAGGGTAACCGTGAAAAATGCAAAGAAGATCGCCGTAGCCCTTGGAATGAACGACGCCGCTTACAGAAAAACGCTTTCGGCGTTGCGCGCCCACATTAAGATCATTGAGAATAACTTAAGGGAAAGGGACTATGCCTTTGACTATGCAAAGCAGCCTTCCAAGGCGCTGTTTCGTTACAGGCAGGCATTCCTTCGCAATGACACTGCAAGATATCTGGCATTCTTAGACAAGGCGCAGGAGCATTCGGCACTGCTGAATACCGGGACGCTGACGCCATATGATGTGATCGCGCCGGTTCTGAATCCGGAAAGACGGGAGATCAGTGATAAGGAGCGCCGCGCCATGGACGTGACCTGGAAGGCACTGGAAGATTACGCCGGCGCGGAGAATTCCCTGGCAGTGGTAGACGGGTCCGGTTCCATGTATTGGGGAGCCATAAATCCCATGCCGGCAGCCGTGGCTCAGTCTCTGGGAATCTATTTCGCGGAGCATAATCAGGGAATCTTTCACGGTTACTTTATCACCTTTTCGGAAAACCCTCAGCTGGTAGAAGTGAAGGGCCGGGACATTGTCGATAAGGTCCGCTATTGCATGAGCTTTAACGAATGCGCCAACACCAATCTGGCAAAGACCTTCGACCTGATCCTGGATACGGCGGTTAAGAACCGCGTGCCCCGGGAGGAGATGCCGGAGAGGCTTTACGTTATTTCAGACATGGAGTTTGACTGCTGCGCAGAGGATGCGGAGACGACGAATTTCGAGTATGCAAAGAAGAAATTTGCAGAGCACGGATACCGATTGCCTCTGATCGTATTTTGGAACGTGGCAAGCCGCAACCGCCAGCAACCCGTGACGGAAAATGAGCAGGGGGCCATACTGGTATCCGGCTGTAGCCCGCAGATCTTTTCGCTGGTTACGAAAAATGAAGTGCCGAATCCTTATACATACATGATGGAAGTCCTTTCTTCCGGGCGGTATGAAAAAATTGTCGCATAGGAAGCCGGGAGTTTGGCGCCGGGACGTTGTAGGAAGAGACCCGGCGCCAAGAAAGACGGGGTAAAAAATGTTAGAGATCAAAGGAAAAATAAATACGGCCCTCTGCTACGCGGCGGTAGTGGAGGAGGAGGCCATAGAGCAGATCCGCAGAATGTGTGATTATGAATTTACGGAAGGGTCCAAGATCCGCATTATGCCTGACGTACATGCAGGGAAGGGATGTACCATCGGAACTACCATGACCGTAGAGGGAAAGGTAGTCCCAAACGTGGTGGGCGTGGACATTGGCTGTGGCATGTACACCGTGAACCTTGGAAAAGGGGAGCTCGATCTTGAAAAGTTCGATGAGGCGGCGCACTTTGTTCCTTCCGGCATGAACGTGTGGGAGGGCAGACGGGAGCGGTTTGAACTGACGGGGCTGCGGTGCTTCCGTGAATTAAAGGATACCAAGCGTCTGGAGCGGTCCCTGGGAACCCTGGGCGGAGGCAACCACTTTATTGAAATCGACCGCGGAGAGGACGGAACAAAGTATCTTGTGATCCATTCCGGCAGCCGGAACCTTGGAAAGCAGGTGGCGGAATATTATCAGAAGCTTGCGGTTAATTTAAACAGAGGCTATGGCGATTATCTGGAGAAGCGGGATGAGATCATCCGTACCTTCAAGGAGCAGGGCCGGAGAAATGAGATAGAAGCGGCCTTGAAGCAGCTTCACTGGCAGGTTTATGAAAGCGAGACCTCGATCCCAGAGGATTTGTGCTATCTTTCGGGAACCTATTTGGAGGATTATCTGCATGACGTGGAGATCTGCCAGAGGTTTGCGCGGAGAAATCGGGAGATCATGGCAGAGGTATTGCTGGAAAGAACCGGCATCAGCGCCGGCGAGGCCTTCCATACCATCCACAATTATATCGATACGGATGAGATGATACTTCGAAAAGGCGCCATCGCGGCTCACAAGGGTGAAAAAGTACTGATCCCCATTAACATGAGGGATGGAAGCATTCTTGCCGTGGGTAAGGGGAATCCTGAGTGGAATTATTCCGCTCCCCACGGAGCAGGGCGCGTTATGTCGAGATCGAAGGCCATGAAGAGCCTGTCCATGGACTACATGACCCCCGGGAGCTTTGCCACCATCGCTCTGCTGATGAGCGTGTGCATCATCTGGGGCATGGTCTTCAGCCTCTTCAGCTGATGTATACGCCAGTCTATGTCAAGTGTCTGATTCGTTCTGAAGAATGTTCTTTGCTTTTCAACCAGTTCATGAATGGTTTCTTTAGTCCACATATTGCACCTCCTTGATGTTGGAATCATTATACCATATTTTACCCGGCTTGCAACCGGGCCAGTCAATCGTTCCAGCCGTAGATCTTCACCAGCCAGTGGCCGGTGTAGTAATAGGTCCCGGCGGGGAAATTGCGGTAGTTGGTGGTGTTGGAGCAGAGCAGATAGTCGATGGTCTGTCCCGCCTCATCCCGGACGAGACCGCAGATCTCCGTGGTGTGGTGCAGTCCGTCGATGCCCACCAGCAGCAGGTCGCCCACCTCGCCGCTATAGTAGTTGGCGTCGGCGTCGGCCACAAGACCGTAGCCCGTGTTGCACTCGGCGTATTCCATGAACCACCCCACGTTGACAAAGGTGTCGGTGACGCCCCACTCCCCGTCGCTGTACCAGCAGTCGTAGCCGCTGTAGTCCATGGGGATCCCCCCCGCCAGCAGCACCTGGGAGCCGAAGTTCATGCAGTTGCCTCCCTCGTCGGCATAGGCGTGCCATTCCTCGTTCCGGTGGTCGGCGTAGGTCAGCATGTATTGTAGCG
>ONSO01000173.1 GCA_900320485.1 uncultured Lachnospiraceae bacterium
CCTGCAGACATTGTGGAGCGGCCATGGAACTGAACGTAGTGGAATGTGACAAATTTGACTCCAGAGGCCATAAGAAGGAGTGGGAGTTTTATGGGAAATGGCTATATGGAAGCATGAACCGTAAGCTTTTGCTGTTGGATCTTGGAGGGCAGATAGGACGTAATGGCCTTATTGAAGAGCCTTTCCGTAAGCTTTTGGAATTGCATAAGAACGTAAAAATCCATACAATCAAAGAGAATATAATTGATTGGCTGGAAAACCTGTGATAAACTATAGATAGAAGTGACTTGAGAGGAGACGATTTTATGATCGCCATCATTGATTATGATGCAGGAAACATAAAAAGCGTGGAAAAGGCCATTCAGTATCTTGGCGAGGAAGCGATTGTAACCAGAGACAGGGAGACGATCTTACGTGCGGACGGCGTGATCCTGCCGGGAGTTGGCGCCTTTGGGGATGCCATGGGAAAGCTGAATTCCTATGGGCTTGTACCCGTGATCAAAGAGTGCGTTGCAAGAAAGATCCCGTTTTTAGGCATTTGTCTAGGGTTGCAGTTGATGTTTGAAAAGAGTGAGGAAAGTCCCGGCGTGGAAGGCCTTGGGATTTTGGAGGGCGAGATCGTAAGGCTTCCGGCGGAGAGCGGCTTGAAGATCCCGCACATTGGTTGGAATAATCTGAAGTTTCCCGTGAAGGGAAGACTTTTTGAGGGCGTGCCGGAGGATTCTTACGTATATTTTGTGCATTCCTTTTACCTGAAGGCAAAGGATCCCGGGATCGTAACGGCCACGGCGCAGTACGGTGCAACCATCCATGCTTCCGTGGAAAAGGGGAACGTATTTGCCTGCCAGTATCATCCGGAAAAGAGCTCGGAGGTTGGGCTTAAGATGTTGGAAAACTTTATCCGGCTTGCAAAGGTGCCAAGGGCGTAAGGCGAAGATTGCCGGCTTGCAAAGGTGCCAAGGGCGTAAGGCGAAGAGAGAGCCGCAGGCACGGGGCGGAAAGGCATAAGAATCAGGCGTGAGGTGAAGGAATGCATACAAAGAGAATTATTCCCTGTCTGGACGTTAAGGACGGAAGGGTTGTAAAAGGCATTAATTTTGTGAACTTAAGGGATGCGGGGGATCCGGCGGAGGTGGCCGCTGCTTATGACAAGGCAGGAGCGGATGAGGTTGTTTTCCTTGACATCACGGCATCCGCTGACAGCCGCGCGACGCAGCTGGAATGGGTAAGGCAGGTGGCCAGTAAGGTCTTTATTCCCTTTACCGTTGGCGGGGGGATCCGTACCGTAGATGATTTTAAGGCAATCCTGAGGGAAGGGGCGGACAAGATTTCCATTAATTCCGCTGCCATTATGAATCCTCGGCTCATCAGTGATGCAGCAGAGAAATTCGGAAGCCAGTGTGTCGTCGTGGCAATTGATGCAAAGCGTCGAGAGGACGGGAGCGGCTGGAACATATATAAAAACGGTGGCCGCGTTGACATGGGAATGGATGCCGTGGAGTGGGCACGAACCGCAGAAAAAATGGGCGCGGGAGAGATCCTGCTGACCAGCATGGACGGAGACGGCACCAAGGCCGGCTATGACATTGAACTGACAAAAGCCATTTCCCGGACGGTCGGCATTCCGGTTATAGCATCCGGCGGCGCGGGAAAGCTGGAACATTTTTATGATGCACTTACGGAAGGCGGCGCGGAAGCTGCCCTGGCGGCATCTTTATTCCATTATAAGGAGCTTGAGATCCGTGAGGTAAAGGAGTATCTTCGGGGCAGGGGCGTAAGCGTGAGATTATAGAAGACGTTAACGGGCAAAGAAACGGGAACGCTGAAAACGCCTACGTACAAAATTGCTTACGTACCAAAACACTTACGTGCATAACAGCTTACGTATAAAAATGCTTACGTACAATAACGCTAATCTTGGGAGATGGATAAATGTCAATGATCGACAATGATTGGCTGCCGGCACTGGAACCGGAATTCCGGAAGCCTTATTATCGGCAACTATATCAGTTTATCAGGGAAGAATATAATACAAAGCAGATTTTTCCACCGGCTGAGGACATATTTAACGCCTTCCACTTAACGCCTCTTAGCAAGGTGAAGGTTGTGATCCTTGGGCAGGACCCTTATCATGACGTGGGACAGGCGCACGGACTATGCTTTTCCGTACGCCCCGGCGTAGAAACGCCCAGATCTCTTGTAAACATTTACAAAGAGCTTCATGATGATCTGGGCTGCAGGATTCCCAATAACGGCTATTTGGAAAAATGGGCAAAGCAGGGCGTGCTGCTCCTAAATACCGTGCTGACGGTACAGGCGCACCAGGCATTTTCGCACAGGGGAAAGGGCTGGGAGGAATTTACGGATGCCGCGATCCGGGTATTAAATGAGCAGGATCGGCCCATGGTGTTTATCCTTTGGGGGAAGCCGGCGCAGGCTAAAAAAGCATTCCTCAACAATCCGAAGCACTTGATCTTAGAATCCCCGCACCCGAGCCCGCTGTCTGCGAGCAGAGGATTTTTTGGAAGCAGGCCTTTTAGTAAGACAAACCTCTTTCTCGAGGAGAACGGCATGGCACCCATTGACTGGCAGATCGAGGACGTAAAATAAATAACTTCAAGGAGAAATGACATGGAAAAGAAGGCATTTGTAACCAAGGAAATGATTGAGAACATTGTAAAGACGTATCCCACGCCCTTTCACATTTATGATGAAAAGGGGATCCGGGAGAACGCAAAAGCGCTGAAGGAAGCCTTTGCCTGGAATAAAGGCTACAAGGAATTTTTTGCGGTAAAGGCAACGCCCAATCCTTTCCTGATAAGTATTTTAAGAGAGTATGGGTGCGGCACGGATTGTTCCTCCCTGACGGAGCTGATGCTGAGTCATGCCATGGACATTCCCGGGGAGGACATAATGTTCTCTTCCAACGACACGCCTGCAGAGGAATTTGCATATGCGGCCAAGATCGGAGCGACCATCAACCTGGATGACATAACGCACATTCAGTTTCTGGAGGATATCATTGGGTATCTTCCGAAGACCATTAGCTGCCGTTATAATCCCGGCGGATATTTTTCCATCAGCAACAGCATTATGGACAATCCGGGAGATGCAAAGTACGGCTTTACCACGGAGCAGATGTTTGAAGGCTATAAGATCCTGAAGTCCAAGGGCGTGGAGAATTTCGGAATACACGCATTCCTTGCCAGCAACACCGTGACCAATGACTATTATCCGACGCTTGCGCGCCAGTTGTTTGAACTGGCCGTAAAGTTAAAGGAAGAAACGGGTGCGCACATTGCATTTATCAATCTTTCCGGCGGCGTAGGCGTTCCTTACCGTCCTGATCAGGAACCCAATGACATCAGGGTGATCGGCGAGGGAGTTCGGAAGGTTTATGAGGAAATTCTTGTTCCTGCGGGCATGGGTGACGTTGCCATTTATACGGAGCTTGGGCGTTTTATGCTGGCGCCTTACGGACATCTTGTTACCAAGGTGATCCATGAAAAGCACACGCATAAGGAATATCTTGGCGTGGATGCCTGCGCGGTGAACCTGATGCGTCCCGCAATGTATGGCGCATATCATCACATAACCGTGCTTGGAAAAGAGAATGAGCCGTGCGACCACAAATATGACGTAACGGGCTCCCTTTGCGAAAACAATGACAAATTTGCCATTGACAGAATGCTGCCGAAGGTAGAGATCGGCGATTATCTGGCCATTCACGAGGCGGGCGCACACGGTTATTCCATGGGCTATAATTATAACGGAAAACTGAAATCCGCAGAGCTTCTCCTGAAAGAGGACGGGAGCGTACAACTTATCCGCCGCGCAGAGACGCCGAAGGATTATTTTGCAACCTTTGACCAGTTTGACATATATAAGAAGCTTGGATTTTAAGGCAGAACGATCATAAGGCTTGACTCTGAATGGAATTGAAGTAAAATCATAGTATGATCATTGTTATGGAAAGGATGGGTTTTGCATGGAGAATCAAAGAGGAATGCAATCGGAAGTGCTGATCGAAAAAAGCAAAATAAAGTTGACGACCTTGATGATGACGATCGCGATGGTTCCGCAGCTGTTTACGATCTTAGTGGTTGCGGGGCTCAGCGTTGTGCTGACGCAGAAGGGAATGGAAGTAACAAAGATGCTATGGATCCTGCTTGGCGTGGCAATCCTTCTTTCCATCTTTTTTGGAATCATGGCCTGGTTGTTCAGTCATGCACCCATCAGGGCGCTTCGCGAGGTGGGAAAAAGCGTGGATGCTTTGGCGGACGGTGACGTTTCGATGAAAGAGGTTTCAGACTGCGGCGTCGTTGAGATTTCGACGCTGGCGAAGTCAGCCGTGGGCCTTCAGAAGAACCTTGACAAGGCCATTGGTAACGTAAAGTCCTCGGCAACAACCCTGGTGGAGAAGATCGCAGACGTGACGGAGCTCGCGGGCAGCACCTTTGAGAGGGCAAACCAGATCGAGGAAGTCATCGTGAATCTGACGGATGCAACTAACAGCATGTCGGAAAACGTGCAGAACATCAACCAGCAGGTGATCGAGATCGGGAATTGCGTAAATGACATTTACGGAAAAGTGGACATTCTCCATGATAATTCGGAGAACATGCTGGAAGTGAATTCCAAGACGAGCCAGGACATGCTGGTCATCAAGGACAACAGCGATCGTTCCCTTGAGGCGGTCCGTGACATCACAAACCAGATCCAGGCGGCAAATGATTCCATTCGTGAGATCGATACGGCAGTGGAACTGATCCTGAACATTTCGGATCAGACAAACCTTCTGAGTCTGAATGCCAGCATTGAGGCGGCCAGGGCCGGGGAACACGGTAAAGGCTTTGCAGTTGTTGCAGAGGAGATCAGATCCCTTGCGGAGCAGAGCGGAAAGGGCGCAGAGGCCATCAGGCACCTTGCGCAAAAGATTACCAAGGAGTCTTCAAAGACCGTGACGCTGGCCGGGAACGTACTTGAGCTGATCAAGGATGGCAGCGAGAAGGTTGGAACTGCGCAGGAACAGTACGATGAGCTTAGTCTTAAGATCAAGCACTCCGCCGAAGAGATCAGCGAACTTATGAAGAAGGCGGATCAGCTGAATGAATATAAGTCAAAGATCGTGGAGAACATTCACGATCTTAGCGCCATCAGTCAGCAAAACGCCGCAAGCCATGAAGAGGTAAATGCCAACGTGACGGAGATCGTAACGGAGGTCCGCAGCGTTAAGGATGATTGCGAGAACATGAATGGTAAGGCAAAGGTCCTGGAGGAGGTTGTTGAATATTTTCACAGATAATCTTCTTTGGTGACGGGCTGAAAAATATTTTACTTGCATCTGCTTTGAGGATACGTTATAGTATCTTCAAAGCAGATTTTCTTTTTGGCGAAAGCCAATCTAACGTCTATGACAAATCTATTTTCAGAAAATCCATGCTTTTCACTTCACTTTTCATACGGCGCGNNTGCTTTTCACTTCACTTTTCATACGGCGCGAGATTTTCTGGGAAGGATTGAAACGGATTCTTTTTCATTTTTGGTTTTGTCTATTCATTTCCCCGGGAGGTTTTGCAGGATATGGAGGAAAATAAAAAAGGAGGAAATGAATGGCAAAAAGAGTTGGCAATGAAAAAGACGCTGCTCAAATGAATTTGGAAGGGTATAATGACGTATTCGCAGACGTCATAAACGCTTTTTTGTTTGAGGGCAAGCAGGAGGTCAGGGAGGAGGAACTGCAGGAAGCCCCTGTGCGTTCTTCCTACAAAGGAAGGGGAACAAGGACACAGGAGCGTGATCTTGCAAAGTACTGGAAAAGGACGGAGATCCGCATCTTTTTTGGCACTGAAAATCAAATGAGACCGGATGAGGACATGCCGCTGAGAGTCATCGGTTATGACGGAGCGGCTTACCGCGATCAGCTTTATTACGTCAAAGGGAAGAACGGCAAGCGGAGGAGAAATCATAATCCGCGATATCCCGTAATAACGCTTGTGCTATATTTTGGGTATGAAAAGCATTGGGACAAACCCAAGAAGCTCAAGGAAGTCTTGAAAAACGTGCCAGAGGCGCTGGACCCATACGTGAATGATTATGAAATCCACGTTTTTGAGGTCGCGTGGATGACGGAGGAGCAACTTCAACTTTTGAAAAGTGATTTTCGTTTTGTGGCCGATTATTTTATGCAGATGAGGAAAAACAATGATTACGTGCCGCCAACGCAGGCTATGATCCACGTAAAGGAAGTACTGGAGCTGATGAGTGTGCTCACCAAGGATGACAGGTTTGAAAAAGTGTGTTTGGAGTTAGAGGGAGAGGAGGAACCCAAAAGTATGTGTGAAGTACTGGACAGGATTGAAAAACGAGGGATTGAACGAGGAATAAAACAAGGAATAGAACAAGGGATAGAAAAAGGGATAGAACAAGGGATAGAACAAGGGATAGAAAAAGGAATTGAAAAAGGAATTGAACAAGGGATAGAACAAGGGATAGAACGAGGAATAGCAACAAATCTATGCAGGAACGTTGAGGCTCTTATGAGAAACATGAAACTAAGCTTAAGGGACGCTTGTCAGGCATTAAGCATCACGGTAGAGGAA
>ONSO01000176.1 GCA_900320485.1 uncultured Lachnospiraceae bacterium
TCTGTAGATTTTATTACAAGACGGTAGAATGGCAGGGCAATTTTCAGGCATGACAAGGAGAAACATTGAAAAATCGGCGTTTATCGAGAGGCTTCCGTTAGCAAAATTCGGGGTTGCCGGGGGATGGTTGCTTCAAAAATCGCAGATTATTGAGGTCGTCCCTTTTGGTAAAATTCCGCGAACAGCGGAAAACTAAAAAATGCAAATACCGCCGTTGAAAATCGGGCAAGAAGAATGCTTGAACAGCGGGAAATAAGAAAATGCAAATCCCGCTGTAGAAAACCAAGCAAGCAGAGGAATTTTGACAGCGGGAAATGGGAAAATGTAAATCCCGCTGTAGAAAACCGTGCAGACAGAAGATTTATGACAGCGGGAAATAAGAAATTGTAAATCTCGCTGTAGAAAACCGAGCAGACAGAAGATTTATGACAGCGGGAAATCAAAAAAATGCAAATCCCGCTGTGATGAAGTGGGATTTTGCGGATGCAGGCATATCCGCCAAATACCTCGCATTCGTCGGATTTGTTCGTTAGAAATGTTTACGTGAAAAGGAAAAGGGAATATGAAGCAAGAAAAAATGGATTCGCTGAAAAAAGCATTGTGGAAAGGCAATCAGGGGGTATTTGCCATTGCCTTTGTAACGTATCTTGTCGCCAGCGCCATAAACTTATATCTCTCCTATATTTTACAGGTGGTAACGGACATTGCGGCGGGAGTGAGTAAGGAACGGAGTCTGGGGCAGGTGGCGTTGCAGGTCCTCCTGGTGGCCATCGGCATGGGGATCGTCATGATCATCGGTGCTAAGACGAAAAATTTATTTTACGCCAGAGCCATGCGGCAGTACCGGGATGCCATTTTCCGGAAATTGTCAAAAAAGGGCATTGGAGCCTTTCGAAAGGAGAATACCTCCCTTTACGTTTCCGGCATGACAAACGACGCCGCGGTCATCGAGGACAGTTATCTGACCGGTATTTTTACCATGGGACAGCAGATTTTCCTGTTTGCGGGAGCATTGATCTTAATGCTGTACTATTCCCCTCTTCTTACCCTCATTGCCATTGGATTTTCTCTTTTGCCCGTCATTGCCAGCATTTGTACGGGGAAAAAGCTAGTGGGACTGGAAAAAGAAGTTTCCGACCGCAATTAAAGCTTTCTTGCCCAGATCAGCGAGATCCTAATGGGTTTTTCGGTGGTAAAAAGCTTTAAGGCGGAGGAGCGGATCGCAAAGATAGTTGGAGAAAGTAATGAAAATCTCGAAAGCTCCAAGAGAAAAAGGAACGTGAACAAGGATATTACTTCTTCCATCGGATCCTTTGCGGGCGCAAGCACGCAGATCGGCGTCTTTCTCGTAGGTGCCTGGATGTGCCTAAAAGGCAGAGGGATCACTCCGGGCATGCTGTTTGTCTTTACCAATCTTTTGAATTTCATTATCGGCCCCATCGCCCAGCTTCCAGGGGTATTGGCGAAGAGAAAGGCCGCCCTTTCCCTCATGGAAAAGATGGAGAAGGCCCTGATGGAGGAGCGGGAAACGGAAAACCTCGTGGAGGATTGCACTCTGGAACGCTCCGTTCAAATTAATCATCTGACGTATTCTTATGACGGGAAGAAAAAGGTGCTGGATGACCTTTCTTTTAAGTTCGATCAGGGAAAGAGCTATGCCATTGTAGGGGCTTCGGGCTGTGGAAAATCAACGCTCCTTCAGCTCCTTCTGGCGGGGATGAGCGGGTATGAGGGCTCCATCTGCTATGACGGCACCAACCTTCGCAGGATCAAGCCGGAATCCTTATACGACACCGTTTCCACCATCCAGCAAAACGTGTTTGTGTTCAATGCCTCCATCCGGGATAACGTAACCATGTTTAAGGAATTTGCGAAGGAGGAGGTGGATCGCGTCATAGACATGGCGGGACTTAGGGAGCTGATCAGGGAGAAGGGGGAGGATTATCTTTGCGGTGAGAACGGTAGCGGCCTCTCCGGCGGGGAAAAGCAAAGGATCTCCATTGCCAGGGCCCTGCTCCATAATGCAAAGCTTTTATTAGTAGATGAGGCGACGGCGGCGCTTGACGCGGAGACCTCCAGCCGTGTGATCAAGGCGATCCTGGAACTGAAGGACGTGACGCGGATCGTGGTGACGCATGATCTTGATGCGGGATCATTGCAAAAATATGATTCGATCCTAACCTTAAAAAATGGTAAGATCATAGAGGATGGTTCTTTCGACGTACTCATGAAGAATAAGGGATATTTTTATTCCCTCTACACGGTGGCGCAATAAAGCCGCAACCGGGAAAAATGCGCAATAAAGCCGCAACCGGGAAAGATTTGCAATAAAGCCGCAACCGGAAAAGATTGTGACGTGCAGGAGGCTTTCCTGAAGGAACGCCAATACAAATTGAAAGAAATTAACGAAAACGGGAACTTGTGTCTTGACATAGGTTCCTTTTTTCGTTAATATAATGGTAGGAAAACAGGAAATGGCATCCAAAATCATTCACGAAAACGGGTAACCGCAGCTTAACGGATTCTTTAAGGAGACAACAAACATGTTGATCGAAGAACGGCATCAGAAAATATTAGACTGGCTGGAAGAAAAGGGATACATTTCAACGGATGACATCCAGGAGGAGTTTCAGGTCAGCTATGATTCCGCAAAGCGGGATCTTCGGATCCTGGAAGAGAAGGAGCTTTTAAAGCGCACAAGGGGTGGCGCGCTGCCCCTCCGACAGGTGGGCATTGGGCGCCCGAAGGGCAATACGGCCAGGGACATTCCGGCGGTAAAGGAGAATTACGCGTTGATCGCGAAGAAGGCCGTCTCCATGCTTCGCAGTCAGGACGTGATCTATATTACCTCCGGTACGGTGGGATATTTCATGGCCCAGAACATTTCGGACGAGATGACCCTTCGCGTTTGTACAAATTCCATTGTGGTTGCGGAGGAGCTGCGGCGCAAGGCGAACGTATCCGTGATCCTGATCGGCGGCGAGATGGATGACAAGGGGTGTTGCTATGACGGCTTCGCGACGGATATGATTAAGAAACTTCGCTTTGACAAATGCTTTTTGACCTCTGCCTCCATCTCCGCAGAGTTCGGCATTTCCATGCAGCGGACCGCCGCACTCTCTTTTTATGAGGCGTTGATCAAGGGCTCAAAGCAGGTGATCGGCCTCTATCCAAAGGAGAAGATCGGATTTCATTCGGTGGTCAGCATTGCTCCGGCGGAAAGCCTCGACCTCATGATCACGGACTGGGATGCCTCCGAGGAGGACCTGAAGCTCTTTTCCGAAAAGGGGATCCGGGTGGAGATCGTGGAGAAGCCCGCACACGTGGATGCGTAAGAGGGGCGAAACGGAAATCCCGGGGAGTACTTGACGTAAACAAGCCCTTTGAAGATGATTGAAAAGAGCCTACGGTTATGGTATGATGAGAGTGTATGTTGGGGATAGTAGATAAAGAATACGCAAGATTTTGTGCTTTTAAATTCCATAGGTGAGGCAGGGCAGCGGCATGGCACACAGGAGCATTCAGGAAATCCGAGAGGAAATCAGGAAGCTTTCCGGTCACAATCCGGAATTTTTGGATAAACTAAATCCGACGGGGAAGCCGTCCCGTGGCGTTCGTCTTCCGGAACTTAGGAAGCTGGCAAAGGCCATTGCCAAGGAAGACTATCGCTGGTTTTTGGAGCATAACCCCATGGACACCTTTGAAATGGAGATGCTGCAGGCCTACGTCATAGGCTACGCACGCGGAGACGTAAACGAAATCCTTGGATATTTAAGGAAGTTTATCCCGCTGGTTCATGACTGGGCCGTCAATGACGGACTTTGCGCAACCTTTCAGCTTGCCCGGAAATATCCGGAGGAAACATTTGACCTGCTGATGGAATTTAAGGATTCCCACAAGGAATTTGAGGTTCGCGTCGTTGCGGTGATGCTCATGAGCCAGTTCCTTACGGAAGAATATATTGACAGAGTTTTGAAGGTATGGGACAGCCTGTACGCGGAAGAATATTATGCAAAGATGGGCATTGCCTGGGGCGTGGCGACGGCCATGGCAAAGTTCCCGAAGGAAACCTTTGATTACATGGTCAGCCCCGACAATCATTTGGATGACTGGACTTACCGGAAGGCCCTGCAGAAAATGCGGGAGTCCTACCGGGTGGATAATGCGCTGGTGGACCGGATCAAGGCAAAGAGCCTTAAGAAATAAAATCCAGAAAGGATGAAAAAAGTATGAGAGAAGAATGTGCTTACAGCGAATTTGACAGAAAGGAAAACCTGCATTTTGACTCGAAAGTAGTACATGGAGCATTGGGATGCGAGCCCATTACCGGTGCCGTGAGCTTCCCCATCTTCCAGACGGCAACCTTCCGTCATAAGACCTTTGGCGTATCCACGGGTTATAACTATTCCCGCGTGCAGAATCCCACGCGTCAGGAGCTGGAGCGTACCATGGCCATTTTGGAGAATGGCGCGGAAGGCTTTGCCTTTACCAGTGGACAGGCTGCCAACATGGCGGTGTTCAATCTTCTCGAGAACGGAGACCACGTAATCCTCTGTGATGACATTTACGGCGGCACCTTCCGCATCTGCGACGAGATCTTCAGCAAATTCAATTGTGAGTTCTCTTACGTTGACATGACGGAGCTGGATAATATCAAAAAGGCCCTTCGCCCTGAGACGAAGATGATCTTCCTTGAGACTCCCACCAATCCCATGATGAAGGTGGCAGACATTCAGGAGATCGCAAAGATCGCGAAGGAAAATAATTGCATATTCGTAGTGGACAACACCTTCCTGACCCCGTATTTCCAAAGGCCTTTGGATCTTGGGGCGGACATCGTCGTGCACAGCGGCACCAAGTATCTTACCGGCCATAATGACGTGATCGCGGGCATTGTCGTAGTAAAGGATCCCGAGCGCATTCCCTTCTTCCAGGGACAGATCAAGTCCATGGGCGCTCAGCTGGGGCCCTTTGACTGCTGGCTGATCCTGCGCGGCCTTAAGACTCTTTCCCTGCGTATGCGCCAGCATGACGAGAATGCGCACAAGGTGGCGAACTGGCTGCTGACCCAGCCCAAGGTAAAGAAGGTCTACTATGCAGGCTTCGAAGATCACAAGGGCTATGAGATCAGCAAGAAGCAGTGCACCGGTTTTGGCGGCATGATCTCCTTCGAACTGGACAGCGAGGAGACGGCCCAGAATCTTCTCTCCAACGTGAACATGATCCTGTTTGCGGAGAGCCTTGGCGGCACGGAGACCCTGATCACCTACCCCTGGACCCAGACCCATGAGTCCATCCCCGATGACACCAAGATGGCCCTCGGCATCACCAAGGCCTTTGTCCGCATCTCCATCGGCATTGAAAATGCAGACGACATCATCAATGATCTTGCGCAGGCATTAAAATAGCGCCTTATCTTGGAAGTGCTCTTTCAGGAAGATTGTTGAGTCGCCTGGGCTTGACAAATCGGGGTTTGCAGAGCTGTTTTCTGCCATGCAAATCGGGGGGCGAGGTGAATAAGCTTCACAAAGCGGGATTGTCGAGGCGAACAAGCTTCACAAATCGAGGTCCTGTGAGCTGGTAAATAGCCAAACAGCTAATTTTGACAAAAATGCCTTATTTATATGCTTATTTTTCGCTTATTTTAATTGTAAAGCATATAAATAATTGAAACGGTCGTTTTTTATATGTGTCAGCGAGAAAAAAAT
>ONSO01000011.1 GCA_900320485.1 uncultured Lachnospiraceae bacterium
TAACCTGCAAAATGTAGGTGCAACAACCTACAAAACCGTTTTGCAATAACCTACATTTTTATTTTGCAACTTTCTGCAAAAAGGGCTTGCAAAAAACAATCGTTAAACTAATTAATCTGTCAAATGAACTCAATCAAACTTATTTAGTTTGATTAATTTGACGCAACCCCATATATATAATATAGTTGAAAGTATAATAGATAAATATGCCTATTTAGTGCTAAAATATGTAAAAAAGTCGCATGATTTGATTTGTAATAAATAGAAAGGATATGTTAAATGAGCGGCGAAAATAATAAAATTCTTTTTTCAGAAACAAATCACATAAAAATTGAGCAAATTGATCTCCTAACGGCAAACAGTTCCTTCAAACATATCGACAGAATAGCTCAGATGAATGTAATGATTTATGTTTTGTCAGGTTGTATTTATGTGTCGGAAGAAGATCAAGATTTTATGAGTTATAATATTATTACTTTTGAAAGGTGGTGCCCCTTATTATGCCCAAAATCCGGTATTAGCTTAAAAATATACCAGAAATACATAGACGCTTCAAAGCCAGCGATGCTTTTTAAGACAAATTTACTGTGAAATATAAAATTTTCAAGGTTCTGATAGAGGTTCAAACATAGAATCACTATGTTTTGACCCTAGCATCATGGCATTGATTTCGATATGGCGGTAATTGACAAGCTTTCGTCTTTCAAGAACCACCAGTCGAAGCGGTTCAAGGCCTTTATGAAAGTCCGTCCGAAGTTGAAACGGATAGTGGGGCTTACGGGCACGCCTGCCAGCAACGGTCTGATGGACTTGTTCGCGGAGTTCAAGCCGTTGGATACGGGAGAGCGGTTAGGGAGATTTATCGTGCAGAGGTCTGTCAGCCAAAAACATATCGGAGGCGAACATTATTCTATCTCATCCTCTGCTTTCTTAATTCTAACCGCAAGATACTCTCTTGTGGGCAGGTCAATTCTGAAACGTCCCTCAAAACTTCCGACATTCTCAACCGTCATGTTCCATGTGTCTATCATATCGACAGTGTATATATTATTATCGTCAATATGATAATATCTGAATGCCGGACGCGAAATCCCGTAATAAAACAGGTGATAACCGGTTTCATCAGCTAGATTTTCATCTTCCGGAATCACACATATCTCGTCCCATTCCATGTTTTTGGGTCGCAATCCGCCGTCCGGAGCTTCCTCAAGTATTTTTCGCATAAAAGCTATTCTTTCCGGACTGCCACCTTTAAGCTCTCCGCCATGAGACCACCATATCGCCTTATCGTCTATGTAGGTTTCGCCATGACCACCGTAGCCGCCACGGCAAAGTGCTTCCCAGAACCTCCGAACAAGCTCCTGCGGCGAAATATTTCCCCACACGAACTGAATATTTCCCTCGTATGTCATTTCGTCAATTACTATCGGTTTGCCATAGCTTTTTCTCCACTCGGATGTTCCCTCCGGAGAACGCTGAACGCTACAGTGCGTTATCCATGACTTTGTATGATCGTAAAACGGAACACTGTTATGTATTGATCGCAGGTGATCATACGGGTCGCTTTCTACGATTATCTGCGCATATCGTTCCCAGTCCTCAATGCTCTTGCTTTTTATCAGGTCATATTCATTAGCAAATGACCACCATACATTTCTGAAAGCTGAAAACCTTGCCGCCGTGTATTTCAGATAGAGTTCGTTGTACTCCGGTGTCATTGTTGAGAAGCCCCAGCGGTCATACGGGTGAAAGAGGATAATATCTGCCTCAATCCCCAGCTTTTGAAGTTCGCCGATACAGTATTCAATATGCTGAAAATGCTTGGGGTTAAACCTCTCAAAATCCCAGTTGTTGCCCTTGGAGTCCGGACCGTAGCCCCACACATTGTCCTCTGTGATCACACTTCCGTCAACCGGAGTACCCTCGTATGGATAGGAGCGCGGCTCACGTGAATTGTAGCAGTAGCTTTTAGGAAATACGCAGAAACGTATCTTGTTGAACGGGGAATTTCTCAGAGTTTCAAGAGTTTGCGCGATAAGGTCATCGCTTTGCAGATTCCACACATAACAGGTCGTGCCGACAGGATAATAAGGTGTTCCGTCGGAATACTGAAAATGATATTTGTTATGTACCTTTACGCAGCCGTGATTATTTTCCGACGGCGGCGTGACAAAAAAAGCTCCTTCGTATTTTCTGTCAGAAAAATTCCCACAGACTGTAAAATGGTATTCTTCCTCAAACGATGGCATGAATCTTACTTTGTAGATTCCATTCCCATCGTAAAAACCGTTGACGGTTTTGCGCTCGGAATCGCTTTCAAATAGCGCAGTGATACTGCGTTCCAGGAATGGGTTGCCGGCGGTGATTCCCTCGGCGGAAAACTCGAAAACATCCCATTTTTCAACTGATTTTGTATAATTCATAACGGTTCCTCCAATGCTTTGACACATAAAACCGACGGATTACTGTGCTGACGGAAAGCGTCGGCTTAGATTTTGAATATCACAGGGAATCTGATTTATGGCGCTGAATAAGTGAATGTTATTTCCAGCGTCGAAAGTATCTCATCGTCTTTGACGGAAAGAACAGTCGCGGACAGACCGGAATTATCGCCGTCGGCGCGCCTGCTGTCATCGGGGACAGATGTTACCCACTGATTATAGAGGTTTACTCTCGTGCAGTTACCGTCGTCGGAACAGGTATATTCCTTGCCGGAAAGCTCACGGACTTCTCCATTTACCTTTACCTCATCAATAGAGATAGTATAACCCGGGAAGAACTTCTCGCCGTTGTAAATCCCGAGAGCCGAGAAAAACACTCCCCTTGCAGTACCACAATCCGAGAAATCCAGACTGACGGTGTAGGTTCCCTCACCGGTTATCTCAGCATTGTCTGCAACGATACCAAGGGTCATATCCGTCGGGTCGTACTTGTTGCCGACACAGTACTGAACTGAATAATCAAGGCTCTGATACATTATCCATGCCACTGCGGTATCATCAGAAGCCGGAATGGATACGCCCGCCATAAATTCGTCTTCAGCCGCCTTTATCGACTTGTCCATTCTCTCCCTTGCGGCAGACCGGATCTCGGAATAATCCTTGCCTTCTTCGGTCGAAGCGCGTCTGTCGCTGTACAGCCTTGCTATATTTTCATCGGTAGTTTTTCTGAGAACCCTTTTGTAAAAATCGCTGCAGTCCCAGAGGACGGGGCAGTAATTATACAGGTCGCAGTTATCCAGAAGATTGGCGTAAAACTTATCCCTATCGGGTTTATCCGCCGCACCCATAACGGCATATTCGCCTATAACCACGCCGTATCCCCGGTCTGTGAATTTAGTCAGCATCTGAAAAAGGGAGTTCTGCTCCTCGTAATCGCCGGGAGTTCCCCACTGGTTTACAGTGCTGTCACTGCAATAGTCCCACGGTGTGTAATAATGTACTGAAAGCAGAAGCTTGTCCTTTGCAGTGTCCTCCGGCATTTGGTATCTGTCATCGCAGGTTTTCCTGAAGTCGGTGTTGTACCCTGCGATAAGCAGGAATCTGTCTGCATTTTTGCCGCCGGTCGAACGTACCAGCTTAACAAATTCGCTGTTAATTCTGTTCGTTGTTTCGTAGCATTCGTCCTCGCTGAGAACTCCGTCTGTTCCGGTGACTTCGCCGTCATTGAGTCTGTCGCCGAGTTCCTCATTTGCGGATTCAAATATCAGCTTGTAGGAATAATCGGAAAAATGCTCGCATATCTGCGTCCACATGGACTTATAAAGCGCCATTCCATTTTCACGAACTGCCTCGTCCCCGGAGCCGAACATTCCCCACCAGCTTCCGTCCCAGTGGTCGTTCAGAATTACATACATATCAGCGTCAAGAGCATAATTAACTACCTCATCGACACGATTCATGAGCCGTTCGTCAATGGTGTAATCTCCGCTCTCGTAATTTATGCCGTTGGTCCATGCCACAGGAATGCGGAGAGTATCAAAGCCCATAGCTTTCATATCGTCTATCATATCCCTTGTGGTGACGGGCTGTCCCCAGAGCGTTTCAAAGGAAGTGGGGTTTACCCCTAAATCCACATAGCTTTTGTGATTGTATGCTTCCAGCGTGTTGCCGAGGTTTATTCCGTTTCCCATGAGCCGGATAACTTCCGTTGCGGTAAGGTCGTTTCCGCTTACCTCGTCGATTATTATTCCGTTGTTAAGGCTGTCGATTATTTCCGCTTCACTCACACTGTCTACGCTGTCGGCAGAGCTTTCCGTCTGCGCGGGTGAATCACCCGAGCCGTTCTGCCCGGAACAGCCGGAAACAAGCAGCATAGCCGCCGCACAAGTCAAAGCTGTTATCTTCTTGTTCATGATTGTTACTCCTTTCATTCAGCCTGCCATCTTTCAAGGCAGATGTCCTTGCTGGAAAATGCAAAATATACATTGTGAATTCCTGTTATTTTTGTGGAAAGAACCGCAGGAATTTCATCAAATCCATCATTTGCGAGTTCGATCACTCCCAACGGTTCGGCATTCCTGTCATCAAGACGAAGCTCGATAACGCCCCTGCCCTTTGCGGTAACGAGCAGCTTTTCTGTGCCCTTGCCGAAATCCACGCCCTTTATGTAAGTCCATGCGCCCCCTGCTAGCGACTTCGCAGCCATTTTGCCGGTGGATATCTGTTCGTACCACATATCTGCGCAGGTGAACATCTCCGCACCGCTGTGAGCTTTATACGGGTCGAGCGGCTGAGTCTGCGTGACGCCTTCGCGTGTTGCCTTTGTGACGGGGAATTCCGTATCCGTGTAAGGCAGTAGATCCACGCACATACAGCGGAATCCTCCCTTTGTTTTCATGCGCTCCTGAATGTGCATTGTGTGGTGAAGAATGTACCTTGTTCCCTTATATTCGATAAGGTGGGTGTGATTGTTGCAACAGTCCATTCCGGAATCACCGGCGTTTAGGAAGAATCCGCCCCTGAACTGCCAGCTTTCCGGGTCAAGGGGAGTTTTGCTCGTCAGACAGCCCATGCTGCATATTCCCGGCGCCGGAACGTCAGTTCTGCTCCAGTTTTCTCTTGACTGCCAGTCCGTGCTGTATGTGTAGATAAAAGTTCCGTTTTCGTAGTTCAGCTCGCTTGCCTCGAAGAAATACGGAGCGTCTATCGGAACGAAATCGCTGTCAAACGAAAGCATATCCTTTCCCAGCCGCACTATCTTAGGTATATCTGTGTGCAGCGTATTACTTGCAGGTGAGGTCCCCCCGCCGAACGCAAGCCAGCCTGTGCCGTTTTCGTCGAGGCATACTCCCGGGTCAAAGGGCGCAGGGCAGTTTTCAAGCCCCGGCATATTCTGATAGATTAGCGGCTTTCCGAGAGGGTCGCTCCACGGTCCGAGAGGGTGTTCCGCCGTAAGCACTCCTACACCGCAGCCGCTGTTCGAAAAGTAAAGGTAAAAATGAGTTTTTCCGTCCGCCTCAACTCGGGAAGCTACGGACGGCGCCCATGCATTCACTATCCAGGGCGCTATTTTTGCGGTGTCTATGAAGCCGTGGTATTCCCAGTTCACCATATCGTCAGTGGACAACATAACGATGGATTTTATGTGAACATAGTCGTTCTTTCCGTCATCGCCGACTGCCTCGTACTGCTGATGGTCGTTAGTGCCGTAAATATACAGTCTCCCGTTGTATTCAACGCCTGTCGGGTCGGCGCAGAATACATTCGGCGAAATAGGATTTGCCGTATTTTCCAGCTTGTAGCAATTTTCACTTATTTTCATTATGTCACCTCATCGTTTTTGTTTTATTGTACACATTGCAAAGCAGGAATTCAATAGTGTATATTCGTTTAGTCCACCTTTTAATCATAATATGCACTTATGCTCTTGAATTTAGTGCGGAATTAAGCTATACTGTGAACGGGGTGATAATATGCGCAGAAGAATAGCGGTCATTACCGCAAGAGCCGACGCGTCCGAACAGCGCGATATACTATACGGAATATCCGAAGCCGCATTCCGGAAAGACACCGATGTTGTGGTCTACTCAAACATATACAACCACTGGCAGGACGATGATCTGCTGAATTATGAGAACATCATTTACTCCCTGTTTGAGCCGGATTTATTTGACGGCGTTATTGTCACAGCCGAGGCATTCCGGGATATAACAATAATCAACGATACAATCGATAAAATAAGAGCTGCAAAAATCCCCGCCATTGTTATTGACGGGGAGTTGGATGGATTTAAGAGCGTTTATTCCGACGATGAAACCGACCTGGAGAAAATGACGGAACATCTGATAACGGTTCACGGTTTCACGGACATCGACATACTGACGGGAAGCAGTGACAACGCTATTTCGCAAAAGCGCCTGAACGGCTGCAAGCGCGCATTCGAAAAGCACGGAATAAGCCTTGATAATATCAGAGTGTATTACGGGAACTTCTGGAACGATTCCGGCGAGGAACTTGCCCGGCGGTATCTCAGCGGTGAAATTCTGCGGCCTCAGGCGGTGATATGCACCAACGATTCCATGGCATTCGGGCTGTGCGATGTTCTTTCGGCGGCAGGAGTGGATATTCCCGGAGAGCTGACGGTAACGGGCTACGACCAGACCGGCGGCGACCATACCGCCGGAAGGATATATCACTATCCGCTGCTGACAACTTACCGCAGAAACCGCCGTAAAATGGGACGGGACGCTGTGGGTGCTATTCTCGGCGGCAGTCCTATTCAAGACAATTCCGACAGGTTCGTAAGCGGAAACACCTGCTCCTGCGGCCCCTGCCGTTCGCAGCTTTTAGACGAGCTTAACGCAGAAAAGATAGACCAGTATCACACCATTATGAGCACCGTGGCACAGTTTTCCGGCAGGCTCACCACATCGCGTACTCTTGAGGAATACACCGGAGCGGTAAGCGAGTTTTTCTACCTGCTGCACGGCGCTGACAGGCTGTTTCTGTGCCTTGACAGCGCATGGAACAGTGAATGTTTCAACGGTGGTGAGTTCCTGTGCTGTGCGATAGGTAACGAGTATTCAGAACCTCCGATAAAGTTTAGCAGTGGCGAAACTCCCGTGCCGTTCATTACGGAGCACGATTCCCCTGCGATTTTCTATGTGAATCCCGTGTGCTTTCAGACAAGGCTTTACGGGTACACGGTGCTGGAATACAACCGTCCGGCGAGCTATGATTTCAGTTTCCGCGACTGGAGCAAGACTGTTGCGGATACGCTGGAATTTCTGCGAATGAAGAATGATATCCACTATCTCACGCAATGCCAGCGGCAATCCGCACTGTATGATTCGCTGACGGGGTTCTACAATCTTCGTGAATTTGAAAGCATTGTGGAGGAAGCCGGGCATAACTTCTGCATTCAGGCGGTAAAGCTTAGTTTCCCGGACGGCGGAGAATACCTGTTTGGCGAAAACTACCGCAGCGACATAATCGCAGAAACAGCGTCAGCAATAAAACGTGTATGCGCTCAGCATGAAATATGCTGCCGAACCGATGACAACACATTTCTTATCCTGTCCAAAAAGGAAAACGGAATGTTCCCTGAGAAACTGAAAATATCGCTCCACAACGAGGTTTATTCACGGCACGATGAACGGCAGGTTATTATCACATGCCACGGTTCCGATAACATGCTGGTCGGAGAACTGCGCTCGGCCGTATCGCTGAATGCAGAGCGCGATGTCGGTCTGATAAGCGAACGAAGAAGACTTCCGCATTATAACGAGCTTGCCGACATAAGGAACAGGATAATTTCAGTGCCTGATAAGATGCCTAAGCTTTCGGAAGTCAGCAGAAAAATGTGCGTCAGCGAGGGACATTTCCGCTTGATTTACCGACAGTGCTTTGATGTAAGTTACAACCGCGACTGCATAAATTCAAGGGTAATGAAAGCCTGCTACTTACTGTATTCTACCGCCATGAGCATTTATGCGACAGCAGTAAGCTGCGGTTACGATGATGAAAAATTCTTCTCACGGCAGTTCAGGCAGGTGACCGGATTTTCTCCGGCAGAATACAGAAAAAAGATACTGCGGTGACGGCAAGAATATAGCTTTTTATGAGTTATAATATTATTACTTTTGAAAGGTGGTGCCCCTTATGTCTTTTAAAACAAATGATTGCCAACAGTTGTCATTCGATGACAGTTTTATGAATCTGACTGAGCGTGAAAGAAAAGCGTTAGAAGATTCCTGGGCAAAATCTTCGCCGATGAGATTTTTCCCGCGATAGATGAAGAGCGTTTTTCTGTTTAGTATAGTGATAAAGCCTCCAGACCTAATGCACCTGTAAATGTTATTATTGGTGCACTCATCATCAAGGAACTTTTTGATTATTCTGACGATGAAATCGTTGAGAATCTGATGCTTGATCTCCACCTTCAATACGCTTTGCATACCACAAGCTTTGCTGAACAGCCGATATCGGACAAAACTCTGAGTCGTTTCCGTAAAAGATGTTATGACTATGAGACACTTCATGGTGTGGACTTATACCACGACTGTGTAAAAGATCTCAGCGGTAAAATCGCTAAGATAATGAAGCTGAATGGACGCATACGCCGTATGGATTCCGTTATGATAGAATCCAACATTCGTTTTCTGAGCCGTATGGAACTGATCTACACCTGTATATCCAAACTGGTTGTTTATCTTACAAAGAAGCAGCCAGATATGCTTTCTGAGCAACTAAAGCATTACGCAGACCCGAATGATTATAACCGTATCTTCTATCATCAGAGAAATGATGATATGGAAGCAATTATTCAAACCTTGTTGACAGATAGTGACGTCTTACTGAAGTTGTGCAAAACAGATTTTGAAGAAGTAACGGAATACCAGCTTTTTATCAGATGCCTTTCAGACCAGACAGTTGTTGAAAATGATAAACGTCGTCTGAAAACCAGGGAAGATGGCACCATGAATCCGTCGGCACTTCAAAATCCATCCGATCCGGATGCAACCTATAGCTTGTTATAAGAAATCGCCATATACATACCTCCACATGATAGATATTCACTATAAAAGCAGTAATTTTGCGTGTTTACTCCGTTGTTAAATATGCCATAATTATAGCTTATATCATATCATATTTTGGACATTTTGTAAAACTATATCTTCGAGTACTCAAACCAATCGTACACTTCGAATTCGTCCAATTCCTAACGTGAAATTTGACCGAAATCCGATTTGACCGAAATTTGCCCAACTGCCCAATTTATCCCCTTATAGGCTTTGTAAATCGACAATTTGGAAAATTTGAACATCCCATAAAGCCACCGTGCGCCCCATACCGTACCTTCAATTTTCCGCCACATCGCGGGCATGTGTTTTCGTCTTTTGCCGCGGGAACAATTTTCTTCTGGACTGGAATGATTCTATCCTCATCCTTTTGTTCTTTGCTACATTTATAGCAAGTCCCATAGTTCACGCTGTTCGGTCCGCCATATGTATAGAACTCACTCTCGCCGCCAATAAAACCACATCGTTTACACTTAATCCATCTTTTGCCATCTGGATCACGCGCCTGTTTGTCATTTCTGTCAATCTCTGCGTTAATGTTCTCCCAAAATTCAGACATGAGCCTTTCCTTTTGAGCAAGGCGCTCTTCTTCCTCAGCTTTTCTTCTTGCTTCCTCCGCTTCTTTTTCCCTCTTTTTCTGCTCTAATTGTTTACGGATTTGCTCCCTCTGTTTTTCTTCTTCAGCCCTTCGCTTTTCGGCTTCTAACCTGCGCTCGTTTTCCCTTCTGATTGCTTCCTGTCGTTCGCGCTCTCGCTGCTCTTCAATGCCTCTGCGATATGCTTCTCGCTGTTCGCGATAGAAATCCTGTTCTTTCTGGAACTGTTCCCTTGCTGCAGCAACCTTCACAGTCACATCAACGCCGTTAATGGTCAACTTTCCTTCAGGTTCAAACCCGAACTCACTAAGTTTTCCTTTTGCTGCCATTACCGTCGTCCAGAATCCGTCCAAATCACGCTCGTATGTCAAAACCTTAAGCTCTGCTTTTTCATATTCGCGTCCTTCAATATGTAATGCAAGGCAATAGCCCTGCCACTCCTGTATCTTCATCATTCCTTCCGGTAATTGTAAATTGGTTTCTTCATTTTCCTCATCTACAATGTGAATAATATTTATGCCATTCGCATTCTGTTCCAGAATGCCAAGTTTCTCTCTGGACAAGTTAGCCCTGTGTCGGCAATAATTCACTGCAATGCCTTGTTTTCTTGAAAGAAACGTAAATTCAAATTTCCGATCTGAATCTGAAATATCTTTGACAGGTACTCGGGCTTCCAAATCTTCGTCTTGCAACTTTTCATCAAGCCAACATTTCAAAATGACTTTTGAATTGACGGAAGTCTCTCCCTCCTCCACATATCGGCATTCATCGCTTCCATTACCGTCCAAAATCCTAAAATGCTGCTCTCGCAAATTCCTGTCCCCTGCGACCACGGTCAAGTTTGCGCCACAACCACAAGGGCAAAAAAGTTGGCGTGAACGCGCCTTCTCACGCATCCACTCAAGCCTCTCCTTATCGTTTATCTGCATTCCGTTAATAATGGTGTAGATGTATTCTATTCCTATCAATTTCCCATCACACAAGCATAAGGATCTAGTAACCATACTTCCTCCCTCAATTAGTTGCTGCATTAAATGCATTTTGATCTACTTATAGGCTCCAAAAATTTCGCTAACTTCAGCCGTGTATTTCTCTTTGACTTCTTCTGGACTAACAATTCTTACCTTGGTACCAAGCGCAAATATCCATCCAAAAAATTGATCACTCACCGCAACTTCCACAATAGTCTCCGACCACCCTTCCTTATCCGCGGGGCGAATTGAAATGTCTTTTCCAAACCAGTCTATAAACACGCCAACCAAATCATTTGAAAATGCCATCTTAACCTTTTTATTTTCACCGCCGAACATTCCAAAATTCATTTTGGAATACTTCGCAATGTCGAAATCATAGAATTCATTCTTTCCCAGACGCTTGTCTCGGGTTTCCCTGATCTTCATCATTTTGTCAACGCGAAAATGACGGATCCCTTCTCCTTCAACATATGCCACCATGTAATAATTCTCGTTTCCCCAGGTCAAAGCCCAAGGACTAGCAACATATGGTTTCTCATGTCTGGGTTCCAATTCCTTGTTTGTGTTCCACCGCATGTATTCAAAGGTGATCTGCCTGTTATCAATGATGGCTTTATGGATTGCATCCACGATGTAATAGATGCTCTCATTCATGGTCTTAACGCGTCCTTGCACAACCACTTGGCGTTTTAGTTGCGATGCCTCGTATTCGCTGGCAAAACTGGTAAGCTTTTTAATCAGTTCGCGGGATTTCTTCTCCGTAATAAACTTCGAGGATTGCACGGCATCCACCAGAAGTTTCAGCTCTGCTATGTCAAACTGCTTTTTTCCAACGTGATAGGCATATGCCTTGCCTTCCTTCCCCCCAATCACGTCAATGCCAAGAAGCCGCAAGGTCTCCAAATCATCGTAGAGACTCTTGCGGTCTGCCGTTACGCCATACTCAGCTAAGTATTCCTGGATCTCAGGCATTGTTAAAGAATGCTCATCGTCGGTCTTTTCCGTCATTATCTTGCTTAGATAGTACAATTTCAGTTTTTGATTTGTCCCCTTTGGCATATGCGCTTACCTCCCGTGTCTCTGATTTTCCCTTATGAGAAAAGTCTTTATACTATATATCGGCTTTTTTAGTGGGATATTTATGACACAGTATAAGCACATGTCACTTCGCAAACCCATCTTTCTTACAGTTCGCATAATAGGGACATATCATGCAAAACTTTCGACAATACTTGTTGTTCCCCTTAAGGCACCGTTTGACCCAGTAAATTAACCTCGCCATGACTAATTACTCCTCCTCTTTTTCTGCCTTCGATGCCTTTAGCTGACACACAACGCCCCTGGAAGTGACGATCAGGATCTTGCCCTTTGCCTCATCACCTATGCGATCATATATGCGACCAGCGCTCATGCTCTCACCAAGGACGGTATAGGGGCTGTTTGCCACATAGCCAACCTTTCCAAGTCCCTTCAGTTCTACGCGGATTGCCTCTCGGTCATGCTCATTGTCCGGCTCCTTTATCAGCTTCACCTTCATGCCTGCCTTCATGAAGTCGCTGCCAAAATAATGATTGGTTCCTGCTATTGTAAAAAATATCTCCTTCATAATCTGCTCCTTTCAATCTTTCCAAAAATGCTTTCCCAGGATCACACCCTGCCAAAATGCGCCATAATCAAACTCTTTTTTTTTCTTAGCTTTCTGATTCTAGCTTACAAAATCTGCTGTCCCATAAAAACGCCTTATGTACGAACAACTGTACGATTTTCATACTTTTTCAAACGAAATCCACAAAATCCACATATAAATCCAAAATTCGGACAAATAAAAAAACCGTCAGCCGATTTCTCGACTGGCGGTATGTCTTTATAAAATGCTCTTGTGTCTTTTCATTCAAGTCCGATAGCCACTCCTTTCGCAAACTTCGGACCGTCTAGTCCAATCACCTTCTGCCCCATTTGCGTGACAATCGTCTTGTTATCCGCTATTTGCTGCTTAACGGAGATTTTACTCTGGCTCGGCATCTCCTCATCCATCGCGATTGGGCTGTCTCCCTTTTCATCCATGTTCAGCAAGGCATTCAATTCCGAAAGGCGGGACAGTTTTTCATTCATCTCGCCTTCCTGAGCAAATGGCTTTTTTACTTCGACCTTCGCCGTTTCAAGCTGATGCTCCACGTTATCCAGTTTTGTTACGGCTTCTTCCAGCTTTTTCCCCATGCCCTCTAGCACGTTGTTAATTCGAGTGATGTTTCCCGAAGGGTCCAGCCCTATGTCAACTTCATGGCTTAGGCTTCCCTTGAGGGATACCGTGAAACGGTTGGTAAAAGCGTCAAAGGATGCAAGCATTGGCATTCCCATGTACTCACCAATCTCAGTAGCCGTATTCCAGCCCTTGATCTCCCTGCACATGGCTATGATTGCCGTTCCTGCTTCCTTTCTGTCCTCAAAGGTCTTTCCCGCAACTGTCATCTTAAATCGTTCGGGATCCTCCGGCTTTTGGGAATTATACAAGCCAATGTCTGCCTTTAGTCCCTCGATTTTGCCCTTTAATGCCGTAATCTGAGCGGGATATCTTACTGCTATGTCATCCTCCATGCGATATCGCTGGCTTGTGTGATTCGCCTTCAGGAGCTTTAATTTTGACACTTGAATGTCAAGGTCCATCTTCTCCTTGATGTAGGGATTTCCCGTTGCCAGAGCCTTTACCTCTGCATAGGACAATGCCGCATCGTCAATGTCTTCACAGCTTCTGACGGGGCTCTTGCTTGTCATGATCTGCCCAATGAATTTCTGCTTGTTCTCAATCAGCTGCCAGGAATATGCGTAGAAGGTTCCCTCCGTAACGTAACGGAAGATCTGCACCTTGGGATTCTGATTGCCTTGCCTTAGTATTCTTCCCTCCTGCTGTTCTATGTCGGATGGTCTCCAAGGCACGTCAAGATGATGCAATGCAATCAGCCTGTCCTGCACGTTGGTTCCTGCGCCCATCTTTGCCGTGGATCCAAGCAAAAAGCGAACCTGTCCGCTTCTGACCTTTGCGAACAGCTCCGCCTTTCGTGTTTCCGTATTTGCCTCATGAATGAATGCTATCTCTTCCCTTGGAACGCCTTTTGCAACGAGTTTATCCCTTATGTCATCATAAATGTTAAAGGATCCGTCTCCTTTGGGCGTTGACAGGTCGCAGAAGATCAGCTGCGTTGACTTCTTGTCCGTCGTTTCTTTCCAGATCTCATAAGCATTGTCCACGCATTTTGCGGCTTTGGAGTTTTCATCGTCTGGCAGCAAGTCAGCCATCAGTCTTTGATCTAGTGCGAGCTTCCTGCCGTCATTTGTGATCTTTAGCATGTTATCGACGGAAGGATCCACTACCTTGTTTCTGACCGCTTCCGCACGGTCTGCCAATGACTGAACCATCTTCTTTTGCGGCTCTGACGGTTTTAATACCTCATTCTTGTACTCTGCTTCCGGTACTGGCAGCTTTAGCATGTCAGGCGTCTGAATGTCAGCGGATTCCTTAAAAAGTGATATCAGTTCAGGCAAATTAAAGAATTTTGCGAACCTCGTCTTGGCGCGATATCCAGTCCCCTCCGGTGCCAGTTCTATTGCCGTCTGCGTCTCGCCAAACGTTGCCGCCCAGGAGTCAAATTGTTCCAGCCCCATCTGCTTAAGCGTTGAATACTGCAAATACCTCATGTTCGTGTACAGTTCGGTCATGCTGTTACTGATCGGCGTGCCGGTTGCAAAGGTCACGCCCTTGCCTCCGGTCAGCTCGTCAAGGTACTGGCACTTGTTAAACATGTCCTGAGACTTCTGTGCTTCCGTCTGCGCTATGCCTGCCACATTCCGCATCTTTGTGTATAGGAACAGGTTCTTGTAATTATGACTTTCGTCAACGAACAGTCTGTCTATGCCGAGCTGCTCAAACGTCACCACGTTATCCTTCCTGGATTCGTCATTCAGCTTATCCAGTTTTACAATAAGGGATTTCTTTGTCTTCTCCATTTCCTTGATCGTATAGCGTTCCCCTCGCTCGGCTTTTGTTAGTGCTATGGCAGTCTCGATGTCGTCAATCTGCCTCTCGATGATCTGCACCTGTCTTTCCTTCGACATAGGGATCTTTTCAAACTGTGAATGCCCTATGATTACGGCATCATAATCTCCCGTTGCAATTCTGGAGCAGAACTTCTTTCTGTTTGCTGGTTCAAAGTCCTTCTTAGTAGCCGCGAGGATGTTCGCCCCAGGATACAGTCTAAGGAAGTCGCTCGCCCACTGCTCCGTAAGGTGATTGGGCACTACAAAAAGGGACTTTTGGCATAATCCAAGCCTTTTACTCTCCATTGCCGCAGCCGTCATTTCAAAAGTCTTTCCCGCGCCAACGCAATGTGCCAGCAAGGTATTGTTTCCGTACAGCACGTGTGCCACGGCATTCTTTTGGTGTGGCTTAAGTTCAATGTCGGGACTCATCCCTGGGAATTTTAAGTGTGATCCGTCATATTCCCTTGGTCTCGTGGAATTGAAAAGTTCATTGTATTTTCCCACAAGTGCCTTTCTTCTGTCCTGATCGCGAAATACCCAGTCCTTGAAGGCTTCCCGTATCATCTCCTGCTTTTGTGAAGCAAGCATGGTCTCCTTCTTATTCAGCACCCGCTTTTCCTTTCCGTCCTCCGTGATCGTGTCATATATTCTCGTATCCTTCAGGTTCAGCGAATCCTCTAAGATCTTATAAGCATTTGCGTAGGAAGTGCCGTAAGTCGAATGCACCAGTGCATTTCCGTAATCCGCATTTTTGCCTTTTACGTTCCACTGTCCAGTGACAGGAGAATACTGCACTCCCACGACGTCATTGTTCAGCAGGTACCTTGGCGTTTGAAAAGTCTCACGCATGAAGTCGTTTACGTATTTGGGATCGACCCAAGTGGCTCCTATCCGAACTTCAATTTCAGAGGCATCCAATTCCTTCGGCTGAACGCCCTCCAGCACCCTGACGTTAACGGCATATTCCGGATTGCTTTCTGCAAAGGTCCTTGCCATCATCAGCTTGTCGCGAACGTTGCCGGACAAGTATTCGTCAGCCGTCTCCCATTTTTCCGTAACTGGATTCTTGAATATGACTCCCGCCAGCTCCTTTGAAACCTCTTCTTCACTTTTTCCCGTAAGCTGCGACATGTACTCCAAGTCCACCTTTGCCTTTTCAGACAGCGAAACGGCAAGTGCCTCTGATGCCGTGTCAACGCTCGTTACAGGCTCTGCCCTTTTAATCGTTCGCTTCGTAAACATGTCCGCCTTGCCGACGAAATTTCCTTCATCGTCCAGCTTCTCCAGGGAGCACAGGAGGCAGTATGATGAATCCTGGTTGAACGCCCTCTTGTTACCCTGCGAGCTGATGATGCCGTATTTCTGCGTAAAATCGTCATACAGGCTTCCAAGTTCTTCCTGCTTAGATTTTATCGTCTCGTCGGAATAATCCTCCATTTGCATGGATATGAGCTCCTGAGTGCAGTCCCTGATGCTTATCATGCCCTTAATGCGCTGCTCCGTGGTGTCCGCAACCCCTGCTGGTCTCATGACGCTGTTTTCTCGGTAATACACTTTGTCGTCCACGAGGCAATAACTGTAGTTCTTTACTGACGGATCTGCAGGAATGGTCTCCGCGTCCATTTCCTCCATGACTTCAACTTCTGCCACCTCATACCTGGCGTCTATCCTGCCAATGGCTTCACGCAGCTGATCTTTAAATGGTCTGCTCTCGTCCAGTCGGCAGGTACTCTCCATTCCATACGGTCCGCTTACCATTTCCATTTTGCCGACGATCATTTCAGGATGCGTGACAAAATAATCATTCATGGCTATGCCATCGGCATTCTCTGAAAGGTGGATCCAGTCAGGTTCCAGATCGACCAGCCTGTCCCTTTTCTTGAAAAACAGAATGTCGGAGGTAACTTCCGTACCCGCATTCTCCTTGAACGCGGTATTGGGAAGTCTTACGGCTCCCAGCAGTTCTGCCCTTTGCGCAAGATACTTCCTTACTGCGGGATTCTGCTTGTCCATGGTTCCCTTGCTTGTAACGAATGCGACAATGCCGCCTGGTCTAACCTTATCCAGCGATTTCGCAAAGAAATAATCGTGGATCAGGAAATTGTTTCTGTCATACTGACGGTCGGAAACCTTATAATCCCCAAATGGCACGTTCCCTACCGCCACATCAAAGAAATCATTTGGATAGTCAGTCTTTTCAAAGCCCGTTACCTTAATCTGCGCTTCAGGATAAAGCTGCTTTGCTATCCTTCCCGTAATGGAATCCAGTTCCACGCCATAAAGCTTGCTGTCCTTCATGCTTTCTGGGAGCATCCCAAAGAAATTGCCAATGCCCATTGCAGGTTCCAGTATGTTACCCTTTTCAAAACCCATCTTGGCTAATCCTTCGTAGATCTCTTCAATGACTACGGGGCTCGTATAATGTGCGTTTAAGGTGCTGCCGCGCGCGGAAGCATACTCCTCCGGCGAGAGCAGCTCCTTGAGTTCTTTGTACTCATCTGCCCAGTTTGCCTTTGTCTCGTCAAATGCGTCCGCCAGTCCTCCCCAGCCCACATACTGAGCCATGATTTCCTGCTCGCCAGGCGTTGCTGCCCTTCCTTCCGCTTCCACGGTTTCCAACGTTCTGATTGCTTCAATGTTCCGCCTAAACTTCTCCTTTGGCGTGCCTGCCCCAAGGTGTTCGTCATGAATGCGGTAGTTCTCCGGTTCGCGATACTCCGCTTCTTGTACTTGCGTTACATTGCCCGGCGTTTCTGTTGGTTCTTCACGGATTTCATTCTTCTCGGCTTCTGATTCCGCAAGTGTCTCTTCCTCTAATCCCTCTTCATCAAGTTCCTCTTCCCCAAATTCCTCTTCCTGACCTTCCTCCAGGTAACGGGATTCCAGTTTCTCCATGTCGGATGCGGAAATATAGTTATCCTGCTCGATCAGTTCTCGGATCCGCTTCTCAACGATGTTCCACTTAATGATCACGGATGCATATGGCTCCATAAGATTTCCTTTTGTCAGCCGAATGCCTTTCGCGTCATGATCTTCGTAGGTATGATCACTTCCAGGAAGTGCGGATGTTTTCCCGCCAATTCCATATTCATCTTTCAGGAACGCAATGTTTTCCTTGGTGTCATGCCCCTCCTCAAAAAACTTGTAAATCCGAAAGTTGCCTTCCTGTTTTCCGCTTCCATATCGCAGCTCCCAGTCAATTTCATCCTGCGTGATAAAATCTTCCTTGCGAGCTTCAATTCCCTCCCGTAAGGGGAATTCAATCATGTCTGCTGAAAGATCCGTTATCGCCTCAAGCAGCTCCACGGGTCTTTTTACGTACCCCCATTTTAGCTCTGCTTCCCCACTAAGAAGCTTTGCCTTTGCTTCTTCAATCTCGGCAGCAATGCCGTCACGCCCCTCCTGAGTTTTTAACAGTTCTGAAACGTGACCTATGCTCGTTGGATAGTCATATTTACTCTCTTCAGGAATAAAGTCGGGATGGTATCCCATCCCCTCGTTGAAAAATACGTATATCTGTGCAGCAATGCGGTTTCTTTCAGTCTCATCAACCAGAAAAGCCTCTTTTCGGTCAATGTATTCCCCCGATTCCACAAGACTGCGTATTCTGCTTTCCACGTCCTCCCATGAAAGGGAGATCAGTTCGTTTTTCATGGCAGAAGTACCGTAACCAGCCTTCATTCCGTTCTCATCAAACCATACTGATACGGCATGATCCCCAAACAGAAAACCTTTTCCGACGGTTCCATACTCATCCCTAAGCACGGCACGCATCTGCTCCGGATCTTTTCCCTCTTGATACTTTGCAAAAATCCTTTTTCTTGAATTGTTCCTGCCACCTCCGCTGCAAAGCATTTGGTTAATCTCCTCTTCCGACAATGAAAAAGCAGCGGGCTTGGCGATCTTAGCGCCAGCTTCCGCTGCTGTTATGGTTCCCATCTGTTCTTCAAAGGACGGGAACAAGTCGGTAAGGTTTAATTGTCGTAATTCAGCCTCCGGAACTTCTAAGCGTAGATCAGCTCCGTCAGAACGATCTCCTCCGCCGATGCCTGAATCCCGTTCATCTTCCGTACCCAAGTCATCTGGTCCCTGCTCTTTAGCTCCTCGTTCACTCCCTGCTCCTTCGCCATCGAGGTCATGAGAAGATCCATTCTCTCCTCTGCCTGGTTCTGAATCATCAGGCAATGCTCCTTCAGCGTTCCTTTCAGCACCAGTCCGTTGTAAATTCCCTTCCGATGTTCCTTCAGATAGTTCCTCCTCATCATTCCGTATTTCCTGAGTGCCTCCTGCGGCTCCCCGTTCGCCTTCAGGTTCGGAATCAAATAGTCCCCGCTCTTCACGTATTGAAGTTTCATAGCCACTCCTTTCCCTGCCCTCCGCAGTTTCAATGCTTGATTGATCGTCCCCGTTCACGCTTTCGCGCTTTAAAGCATTATAGTCTATGCTGGCATTATTTGCAAGTTCTTTTTCGTGAATCTGATCATATGCAAAAACCGTCCTTCCGATCTGGGTAATGATGGGCTGAGCCAGGTCGGTTGTCGCCATTCCCAGTATGCTAAGCGTTGTTATGCTGTTAAACTCGTGAATGTAGTCAAAATGAATGGCGTCAAGCACTTCCCTGTCTGCCCCGCTTCTCGCCAAAGTCACGTACGCCACGCTGGCAGCCAGTGTTTCCCGAAACCTAACCTCAAGACTTTGTTCATCCAATCCGTCAAGAAAGCTGCCCTCCGTCTGATCCGTCAGTTCTTCCGTCACGTAATCATGAGCCATGTCAGTTGCCACGCGCTCAGACATTTCAATGATTCCTTCCGTGAATCCCCTTGCTTGCACCTCTCCATAAGTATTCTCCAATGATGCAATGACGTCTTCCTCATGTTCTTGCCTCATTTTCCATAGCTTCGGCTTTCTTCCAATAAACCTGGCTTCATGCACGTCCGCCACGTCAAAAACATATTTCAGTCCCGATCTGTGAGCTCCGTCGTCATCAATCAGCGCAATGCCCTTTGCGCCTTTGTTTACCCAGCAATTCATTCTTTCGTTCCACATCTCAAGGGACGCACATGCGGTTGCCTTCGGACGCTGGGCATAGATCAAAAGCTGATCCTTAAAAGGATACTTGGAAAAGCGGGATGCCGTATCGAGAAATGACTTCCACTCCCTCTCGTTCTCCGTCACCTGCTTTGCGGTATATTCCGCAAGTCCCCTGATTTCCTGAAACCTTGTATATGCCATTCTTATTTCACCTCTTCTCCCAGGGATGCCAAAGGGAGGGACGTGCCCTCCCTTCACAGCCTCGTTCTAATTACAGATCATGTGCCGCCGTCTTTCCGAGATGCGTTTTTGCTGGTGCCGCCTTCGCAGCCTCTGCCTTTTTCTCTGCCAGCTTGTCCTTCATGCTTTTGTTCTCATGCCTTTCATTGCTTCTGTCATTCTGCCTGTCCACGTACTTCTCTGCCCTGATGAGCTCATGCGCCTTTGCGTCGTAACAGTACACGTGATCTGATAAAACTTCCTTCGGATCTACCTGCGTTCTGTTAACGTCCTGAACCATGTTGCTGAGCGTCCTGGCATCCATCTCGGCAGCGTTGGGAAGCACGATGCACTCATGGATGCTCGAAGGTAATACAATAAAGTCCCCGCCGAGTTTTTCGGCTATGCCGTCCATGGTTCCCTGATCCAGAATGGCTTTGGCTCCGTTCACCCTCTCATGGTTGGTCAGGACGTACATTCCCACTTCATCGGGCGGGAACATCAGGGCTGCCACCGGATCGTCCTTGTCTACGCCCATCATCTCCATCATCATGTCGCGCATGTTAATGAGTTCCAGGTCCTGATTGGAAAGGTTTTCCATGGCGATGTCATGCAGCTCGTTCTGCGTAATGCCCCATCGTTCCATCATGCCGTCAGACACGACCGCGCTCATAAGTTCTATGCTGTTGCTCAGATTGACGGAATACACGACTGCCAGGTCCTCAAACTCTTCATGCGGTTTACCGCTAAGGTATTCCTGGTTGTTTTCAAGATTCACAAGCTTACAGTCAATGCGATCCCTCACCTTGTCCAAATCTCCTAAATCACTTACGTCAATGGGAAGGTCCAGCTGATCGTGCTTAACCCTAATGTCCGCAATGTCCTGCTTTATGTCTGAAAGATCCGCGCCATTTTCGTATCTTTCGTATAAATCATTGAGGTATATGTTGGGAACGACGGTATCTCCTTCGCCTCTGATCATGAGTCCGTCCAATGCCGTGTCATTATTCTTCATGACCGTCTGGACGGTTACCGTCGCGTCAGCGAATTTCTCCGGCAGATACAACTTGATGTCATCCTGTATTTCCTGCTTAAACTCCTCGTAACTTAACATTATTTATTCCCTCCTTCCTTGGTCTCCGCATTCTTTGTAGCCATCGCGCGGATGCGTTCCGCATAAGCCTGAAATCTTTCCAGGCGCTTCTTTACGCTCTTCTCCTCAATTTCAATCTCGGGATTGTTTACCGCTTCATTCTTACTCATAAACCGTTCCTCCTTCTAATCACAGTCATAATCGTCATCAAAACAATCGTCACAGTCAAAGACGTCATCGCCGCAAACAAAGCGTTTGCATGGCCACGTGACCTTTTTGACATTTTTCTTGCCCAGGAGCTGTCCCATAAGCATTCCAGCCATCACGGCAAGTAGCAGCGTTAAAAAAGCTTTTACCTCGGCTTCCTTATTCTGTCTGTTCATCCTTCTTTTCCCTTTCCGCAAATTCCATGGTGAACTTATATCGGAATCCGCTAATCTCTTTGCCTTCCTTGTTTGTAAAGGAATACTGCTCCGTCCCGTCCGGATGAAGCCATGCATTGTAGTGACCGCCTTTTTTGCTCTCCAGATCCGTTACAAGCACCTTTTCGCATCGAAGCAATGCCCGTACCTGCTCCCTGTCAAATTGCTTGCCAAATGCCTTTGCCAGCGTCATGCCGCATCTTTCCTTGCAATATGCTCCATACGTTCCCCATAACACGTCACCGCCGCATTTGGGGCATTTCCCCAGCGTTCCTTCCTCCTTTCCCTGCTCTTCATTTCTTCCAAAATCAGGCACGTCATCAAAATTGCCAAAAGGCAGCTCTTCATGGTCAAAGTTATCCATTGTCATTCTCCTCTCGTTTTACAATGCGTTCTCCGCTATTTTTGTCTTGGTTTGTTTGGGTGCGGACTTGGAAGCTTCATTCTTGGTAGTGGCTTCCGCTTTCTTTTGAGCCATTTTGTCCTTAAAGGATTCCCTTGGTCTTTCCTTGTAAGCCTCCATCATGCCCTTAAGTTCCTTGTTTGAAATGACGGTTTTTTCCGTTCCCCATTCTTTCTTTCCATCGGGCTTCTCACCAATGACCGTGCTCCGATGCAGGGTAGTGTTTCCGTCTGCGGGAAGCTTAAGCCACATGCCCTTTCCAAACTGGTTGTCGTGCACCTGGTTGGATCTGACCACAAAGGTTTGCCATGGTCTGGTGTCATTCTTGTCAACGTTAGGCACAAGAATCTCCTTGTATGCCTCTCCGTCCCTGCCCTTAAACTCTTCCCCGACGCAGCCCTTTCCGAATTTCAGCGTTATTTCCTTTCGTCCACCGTCAGTTTTCTCGGATTCTGTTCCTTCCGTTTTTTCGTTTCTTTCGTTAGCCATTAGCCCTTCTCCTTTCCCGTTATGATCTCGTTGTTAAACGTCTTCCCGTTCTTCTTTTTCGGAAGCTCCCTCATCATCGTCATCATCTTCGTCATCGTCATCATCAGCATTTCTCTTCTTTTTAACGACCTTGAAATAATATCCGAGGATGATTGCCAGCACGGCAACGCCGCACATGATGACGTTCGTTTTATTCTTGTTTATAAAATCCATGAGGGCATTGCTTGGCGCGGCTTCCTGCTGCAGTTCCTCCGTTTCTTCCTGCGCCAGTTCTTCATCCGTAACCTCCCTGGTCTTTCCGTAATCGTCCGCAAGGTTGTTGGGAAGCGCAGATTCCAAAATTGGAATGCCGGAGTTTGCTGCGGCTGAATTTCTGGGCAGAGTCTGCGAGTTGTCGCTTGTCATGTTCAGTAAGTCATTTTCGCTAACGTCCGTTAATAGCCTCACCTGTTCTCCGTTTGAATACTTGTCTATGATCAGGTAAAACTCCTTGCCGCTCGCCGTCACAAAAGTATAAAACTCCTTGCCCGTTAAGGTCTCGCTTGATCCCATTTCCTCGCTGAACATTCCCAGAAGCGCCATGATGTCCTCAGCGTTAATCACGTTGCCGTAGGCGTCGGTAAAAACGTGATCCGTTACGCTGGCAACGGAACTTGTCGGATTCGTTGCCGTAACGCTGACGGGAAGTCCCTCTGCAGGATCCTTGTCCGTATCCTTGGCATCCTTAGCCTTGTGATAAGGGTTTGCCGTTCTGTATTCAGCTGACAGGTTCCCGACGTAATCCTCCGCTCGGATCACAAACTCTTCATACCCTCCGTCAAATTGCGTAAGCCTTATGGAAAGCTCTCCGTTCTTGGGCTCCAGGTATTCATAACCGTTGACGATGATCTTTTTTACGCCTGACTTCTCATCCACCGCCTTCACGGTCAGCATTCCCTCACTTATGGCAGCGTTCAGGGTGGGGCTTTCCTTGTCAAAGCAGGTAATGTTCCTGCTTCGCTCATAGTTCTTTCCCGTGGAATCCACGGCAACAACGTAAACCGTGCAGTCTTCCGTTATGTCAAGGCTCATCGTCTCCGTCACGTCAACGTATGGTCCTTTCCTGCCTGCCCGTGCCTTAACCTGCTTGATTTCTACGGAAGCCGCATCATTCCCTGCAACTCTAAACTCTACCTTCGCAACGTCTTTGTAATACCCTTCCGGAAGTTCGATTAGTAACTCAATCGGCACCTCCGCGTTGTTTGATTGGCTTGGCTGCGCCGCATGAGCAACCTTTTCTCCTGGAAGAAGAATGGCTGCAACCGTTAAGGCTACAGCCATTATCCCCTTGATACTCTTTCCCTTATTCATTTTTTCCTTTGTCCTCCTTGGTGCCAAAAAAGCTTCTTAGCTCATCTGCACTGGCATTCTTTAGTTTGATCAGCTCATTCATTGAGATGTGATGTTTGGCCAGAACCCTTTGCGTTTGTTTCATGATCTCCCGATCCCGCATCTCCACAAGCTCATCCCTTTTTTTCTGAGACTCGGAAATGTTTTCCTCCAGCCTGTTGATCTCCTCATTCATTTTTTCCAGCGTCATTCAAATGCTCCTTTCTAGTAACCGTTCGCAACGTAAAACAGCGGATTCATGTAGGTACTTCCTTTCATAAGCTCCACGTGAATGTGACTTCCCATCGTCGTTCCCATCCCTCCTGAAGTGCCTATCTCCTGTCCCTGCGTCACGTGATCCCCCACTCGAACGCAATAACTTCTCATGTGGGCATATCGAATTACGTATCCCTTTTCGTGCTTTATGCTGACGTAGTATCCATATTGGTCGCTGTAGGATGCCTCCTTCACGATGCCGTCCATGGAAGATTTCACTTTCGTTCCTTCAGCCATTAAAATGTCAACGCCCCTGTGAAGTTCCATGGCACCCGTCGTTTCATTTTCTCGATATCCGTACTGGCTGCATATACACGAATTCCAGTCAAAATCCACGGGCGATGCGAATGCCTGTACCAGCCCGTGAGAATAACCGTACACGGCATAAAGCTGCTGTGCCTGTGCGTTCCCCGACATCCTTCCTGCAACCACCGTCTCCAGTGGCGTTACCGTCAGCGTTGTTTTTAACACTTTTACCGTGTATTCCTCCTCTTCCCAATATGCTTCTACGTCCTGGTATTCCTCCTCTTCCTGATACTCCTCCTCTTCCTCATATTCCTCTTCCCGTATTCCTCCCGTCCGCGGATCCAGCACAAGCCTGACCTTGGTGACCGTTCTCGTCTTTGTGACCAATCTGGTCTTAGTTACGGTCCTGTATTTCTGGACAAGTCTCGTTCTGGTTTCCGTCGTGGGTTCGATGCTGAGCACATACGTTTCGCTGAACAGTCCGTCAATTTCAGACATTGCCGCCCGCTCTATCTTTCCGTACTTTGCAGACAGATAATTGATCAGCGTAAATGGATTATGCCCTATCGTTCCCAGAGTATATGAATACTCGTCATATCCGCGGTACCTCGACTCTATTGAATTGATCTGTGCCTTTAACTCGACTTCCTTCTTTGAAAAGGCAAGATCTGCACCGTCAATCTGCGAGGGACTGCTCTGATAGCCCGAAGACTGCGTTCCTCCGACGATTCCGCCTATGATTGGGCTTGCTATGGACACGCCCGCCCCGATGATAAACACCACGACTCCCAAAAGTACGCATAATACAACGACCAGCGTTTTTGATCCGGAAGTTAACGCCTCAACGATCTTTCTAGCCGCACTTGCCGTCTCCTTGGTTTTCTTGGATCCCTTTATGCCTCCGCCAAAGACGTGCGCCGTTCGATACTCTTTCGCATAATCCCGCTTGATCTTCTTTTTTCTCGCCTGCTTCTGGCGCAACTTCATGTTTTCCGAAAAAGTCTTTGACCTCTCGCGTATCTGTCTGGAAGTCTCCAGCGATCCTTTAAGAAATGCCGAGGCATCCGCGTTTAAGTCCTTTTGAACCTCCCTGCGAACTTCAAGCCAGCCCTTTCCTAAGCTTTCTCCAGTCTCCAGCCCCAGCCTTGCCATGTCACGAGCCGCAGTATCGTCCTTTTCGCCAGTCCCCTTGTCCAGCACGCCATCCGTCAGATCAGTCACGGTGTAAAACCCGTTACCAAGCTCAACCCT
Organism: uncultured Lachnospiraceae bacterium; assembly: GCA_900320485.1. Classification (GTDB taxonomy): domain Bacteria; phylum Bacillota; class Clostridia; order Lachnospirales; family Lachnospiraceae; genus Acetatifactor. The sequence goes on from ONSO01000011.1 coordinate 25,426, forward strand.
GCCCTGTTTTTTCTTTGCCCTTGTGCGGATCTCCTTTCGCCATGCGGCTGCCTGCTTCGGCGGTAGCTTTTTGCTGTTCCTGATGGCTGCCCTTTGTTTTTTTCTGATCTCATGTCCTGACATGAACTCTGCGCCCATGTCTCCAAAGTCTCCTGCCACCTTTCCGGCTGAATGAAATTCCTTGCCACTCTCCGTCCTTGCGTGATGCTCCCGTTCTGCCCTTGAATGAGGCTCTCCGTCAGTCTTCCTTTTCTTCTCCGCTTCTGCCTTGGCTTCCTCGGCTTTATTCCGTGCCTGCTTTCTGCCGTATTCCTTTGCGGTAACCTTCTCGGCTTTGTCGCCTTTGGCATCATTAATGCTTTTCCCGGCATTTTCCTTAAAGTCAGTCTGCTCTTTCGTTCTAAATTCTGTCGCATTGTTTCCAGCCTCAAAGATTTCTCCCGACTTGCCTTGGGAAAATGAACCAGCTTCAGGGTTCATGTTTACGATAAAGCCTTCAGGGTTCTCATTCACTGCTGTTTGTCCGTTTTTTTCAGCCCCTCTTCTCACCTGTTTTTTATTCCGCTCGTGCTTTTCAGGATCGGGTCCGTCTCTCTTTCTCTCTCCAAAATTCCCGTCAACGGGATTGCCTTCAAATAGGTTCTTCCCGTCATCACTGTTCTTCTCCATTGCCTGCTCCTTCCGTTTCCTTCGGTTTGTCTTCCACCTCCTCTGGTTTTGTGTTCATAATCTTAAAGCTCTTTGTGTCCGTCGGATACTTGTCAATAAAAGGTATCACGGCATCATTAAAGAGTATTAGTCCGCATCCCTGATCGGAATTTGTTACCTTTTCCATCTGCTTCTCCGACAGGTTAAACTTATCCATGATGATTTCACGGTCATTGACGCTCTGATTCAGCAGATATACAAAGTCGCTGTTGCCAAGAATTCCCTCGATCTTTGCTGATTGCAGAAAGTCTCCCACGTTCTGCGTAAGTCCGGTAGGTATTCCGCCCCATTTTCTGAAACGCTTCCAAATCTCCACGGAATACTCTGCCGTCTGCTCCTCTCGTAGCAGTAAGTGAAACTCGTCACAGTAATACCTTGTTGAAATCTTTCTCTCCCTGTTCAGCGACACCCTGTTCCACACGGCATCCTGAACGATCAGCATTCCAAGCTCCTTTAGCTGGCTTCCAAGGTCACGAATGTCAAAACATACGATCCTGTTCTGTGCGTCTATGTTGCTCCTGTGGTTAAAATAGTTCTGTGATCCGTGAACGTACAGCAAAAGGCTGTTCGCGATTCTGATTGCCTTTTGCTTTGCGTCAAGCGCCAATGCCTCAGACACGGCTACTTTTGGATCATAACGAAGAAGCTCGTTATACAAGTCTTCCAAAATCGGCATGTTTTCCGGCTTTGGATCCCTAAAGTAGTTTTCATATATCTTGTCTATGCAGCCGTCTATGATGCCCTTTTCGTCATTCTCCAGCCCCTTCTTTCTGCCCGCAATCATGTCACAGAGCGTTATGATGAAATCTGACTTAAGTTTTAGCGCTTCCCTGTCGCCCATGTGGGACAGCTGTATGTCCATGGGATTTAAGTACTGCGTGGAATTCGTTGACAGTTTTACTACCTCGCCGCCAAGGGTCTTTACAAGCGGATAATACTCTCCTTCGGGATCACAGATTAAAATGTCATCCGTCGTAACTAAGAAGCACCCTAAAATCTCTCGTTTTGCCGAGAATGACTTGCCCGATCCAGGCGTGCCAAGGATAATCCCGTTTGGCGTTCTAAGCGTCTTTCTGTCTGCCATGATCATGTTGTTTGAAAGGGCGTTTAAGCCGTAATAGAGTGACTTGCCCGTCTGGAACAGCTCCCTGGTGTTAAAGGGCACAAGTATCGCCAGATTCTTCGTCACAAGATTCCTTTGAAGCTTCACATCATTGATGCCTATTGGTGCCACGGCATTCATTGCGTTCTCCTGATCATAAGACATGTCTGTAAGCACGCAGTTAGCCGTCTGAACGATTCCCAGGATCCGCTGACTGACGATCTCCATTTCCTTCTTGGTTTTTCCAAAACCTGCCAGCAAAATGGTGGTTTTTATCAGCTTTTGATTGCTGGTGTTCATGTCATCCAGCAGTTCCTTGGTCGCGGTTTCATATACCAGGATGTCCGGCGGAACAATGTCCATGTCCCAGCCGCCCTTAACTGCCTTTTTCTGCTCGTTAATCTTCGACTTCTGAACTTCTGAAAGGGCATGTTTTAGCATTTTTATCGCCTTAAATGTGTCAATGGTCCGAAAGTGGATTGAAACGCACAGCGTGTCATCCAGGTCAAGAATGCTCGTCAGCACCTCGTCGCTGATTTTCGGTGCAACCAGGTCAAAATACCGCACTTTCCCATATGCATTTCCCATCTTAAAGTATCCTGGATTGCGAAAATCCATCTTATGCGGTGCAACCTGGTCCTTTTGGGTATCACCGATTTCTTCCATCCTTTCATAGCTGAAATCAAAAGCTTCCTCTTCATTTTGGTTATAATACTCATGAAGAAGTTTTATCCTGTCCTCACCGTTTAGTATCCTGGCATTGCTGCCTATTCCCCTGAAGTGGTTTACCATGTCAGACTGCAAACCCTTAAACCTGCTTCTGGCTTCCTTCAGGTTAGGCGCTTCCACTCCAAAGATTAAGTATTTTCCTTTAACGATCCCGTTTGTGCCCTTGGTACTTAAGTTCTTAAGCATCTCCGAATACTCTTCCCTGATGTCATCATGGGAATCACCCTGCAAGGCAATGTCAAACTGCGTCTCAAGGTTTTTTGCGTTTACCCTTCTGTTAAACAGGAACAACTGACAAGTAACGCTAGGATCAAAACAGTTAATGCATTGGGAATAAAGCCCTAGGACATTGGCGCGTTCTGTATCATCCAGCAGCACATAGTTCACATCGTGGAACTCTATCATCTTCGTATAAAAATCGTCATGCACCTTGCATATTCCATCCTCATAAACCTCTTCAAACGCTATGGTTTGCTGCGTGGAGATCTCCCTGCTCTTTTTCCCTTTCCCTGCAAGAATTCTTTCCAGTTCCTTTTTCCGTTTATATTCTTTTAGCGTAAGTCCCGTCAGCTGACAAAAAAGGGAATCCAGACCAGATTCCTTTTTACTTTTTCCCTTTACTTTTTGCCCGCTTCCGCTTACGCTGTTTTTCTTCAAGAGCTATTACCTCCATTTCCATCCTCTTTCGCTCGGCTTCCAAAACAAACCTGTTTTGTGACTTGAACATTCTAATGCCAGGCCTTAGATATTTCATTCTGATGACTTGCATAAAATACTGTTCTGCCGGAAGCCCTTCCTTCTCATACATTGCAAAGAAGAAGAACGGCAGCATGACCGCAACCATGATAAGCGCGGACGCTTCCGTTCCAAGCGTTCCTTTCGTTATCAGATACAGCGGAATCCCTATGGCTCCCGCCGTACCAAAGCATATGACCTGCCTTTTTGTAAAATTTCCAATGAGTTTGCTTTTTATCTTTGCCGGATCTTTCGCTACTTCGACCGTAACCGCCATGTCATTCTCACCTCCTACCTTGCATTCAAAATTGATTTGGCAAACGATCCCGTCTTAAAAAGGGAAAAGCACAATACGACGGTGTGCGCCAAAATCTGCCAGACCGCTTCGTGCAGGTCCGAATCTATCGTCAGGTGCGACACTAACACGGCATAGATGCCGACGCACACCATGATAAAGAATCCCTGCAACGCAAGGGCAAATATGCCCCTTATGTAATTTGTTCCAATGTTTCCCCATTCTCTGTTCGCCAAGGTGGCAAACGGTATGGGAGCCACGGAAACATAAAGGTATATCTCAATCATTCGCCCATAAATAATGACTGTAATCAGGAGCGATATGAACCTGAGACAGAGCTTGCACATCATGGTTTCAAAACCGAGGCTAATCAAATCTCCGGTTGGCATCGAATACAGATGCGTCGTAAATATGCTCTGTATCGATGACGATACGTGAACGGTGGTGGAATCCACGATCAGCGTGGATGCGCTTAAGGTCATGTGACTTCCAACATCAAACGCTGCCATCACTATGTCCGCGGTGTGACTGAGCAGCATGACCGCTATGCACGCCTTGAAAAGGTACTTGAAAAACAATGCCGTGTCAAATTCGTGCATGTTATTTTTGTCAATGACCATCGTGATTAGCTCATAGCAGAGAACGTAAGTAATAATGATCCCTGCTATGGGCAATACCACGTTTTCGGACAGATTCCTCACCATGTTAAATATCGTCGGGTTCCATGTGCTGGGTGTTCGGCTAACGTCAGCTCCTATTCCAGCGACCTTATTGTTCACTCCGTTGAACAGGTCTTCCAGATTAGCCATAACCCAGCCGCGCAAGAAATCCCTTATGAATTCCTCTAATTGATCCGTGAGAAATTCAAACATTTATCATCCCCCGTTAGAAAAGCGTCGTAAGAAGGGGAATCACGGTTCTAGCCACAACCACGATGCCGCCGCCAGCCATCAACTGCTTAATTCCCTGTGACTTGCTGGATCCGTTATCACTGCTGTAACCTTCCAACAGGTTAATGATTCCCCAAACGGCAAGACCTGCTCCAATTGCCGTTACTACAGTCTGCATTGTTCCTACTGCTGATGCAAAAAACTCCATTTTCTTAATCTCCTTTAACTTTTCTGCTCCTTATTTTTCCGGTCCGGCATCAGGTGACTCACGCCCCATTTATCCATTCCGTATTCAGTTTTTATCTTCCACCAAGCCCACGTTTATTACTTCAATCTTTTGCTTTTTTCGAAGCGTCAGCTTTGTGGATAATGCCTTTTCAACGTCAAATGCGTTCTTTTTGTTATAGTCCGACAGCTGATTGTATCTTTTATGCTTTGTAATGTCATACTTGTCCGAGAGAAAGGCTCTCCCACCCTTAAGCCGTAAGATGCACTTGCCGCCAGGCATGACCGCTATTTCATCCTGACTCATGAGATCCTTGCCCATCTTTTGGTAGTTCACGCCATGCGACTGGCTGCTTCCCTTTGTGTCAGAAGTGGTCGTTGTGTCAATTGTTTCCTTTCCAAGAAGCTCAGCCAGGTTTTTCAGTTCCTCTCCTTCCGCGCCTCCCAGATACAGTTTTGAATCACAGCTTCCTTCGATCGTTTTGGCATGATCCTTGTAAATCGTCTGAATCTGTGCCCTTGACTGCAAAATACTAGAAGCAGAAATGTTTCTGCTTCTGACGATGGTAATGATTTTATGAAAATTAGGAATCTGTCCTATGTTTGCAAACTCATCCAGGATGAACCTCACATGGAAGGGAAGTGCTCCGCCATAATCCATATAAGCCTTGTCACAAAGGATGTTAAACAGCTGGGACTGCATGATGGCTAAAAGAAAGTTGAAGGTGTCATCGGTATCCGACATGATCATAAAAAGTGCAGTCTTTCGGTCTCCCGTCTTATCCAGCTCCATTTCGTCATATTCCGTGAGTTCCCGCAGCGCCCTGATGTCAAACGGTGCAAGCCTGGCACCACAGGAAATCAATATGGACTTTGCCGTCTTTCCAGCCGCAAGCTTGTACTTCTTGTATTGGCGTACTGCGAAATGCTCAGGATCCCGTTCTTCAAGTTCCTCAAACATCAGGTCAATGGCGTTTTTATAATTCTCATCGTCCTCCCTCGTTTCGGAAGCGTCAATCATGTCAAGCAGCGTACTAAAATTCCTCTCTTCCTCAACGCACTCATAAAACATGTATCCAATGTATGCCTGATAGAGAAGCTTTTCCGCCTTCTGCCAAAAATCGTCTCCCGACTGCGTTCCTTCTCCTTTCGTGTTTATCAGCAGGGCATTCACAAATCTCAAAAGGTCCTCTTCGTTTTTAATGTAAATCATGGGATTGAAATGCATGGACTTTTTGAAGTCAATGGTATTGATGACTTTAATGACATAGCCTGCTTTCTTAAGCATTGTTCCCACCTCTTCAATGATGGTTCCCTTGGGGTCCGTGATAACATAGGATGAATGCAGCTGCATGATGTTTGGTTTCACAAAGAAACGGGTCTTTCCGGATCCGCTGCCACCTATGACCAAAACATTTTTATTTCTCTCATAAACAGGGTTATCAGGTCTGCCAGCCATTCTTAAGGATTCAGTCTTCGTAAGGATGATATTGTTATCAGGATCTTCCCAGTCAACAAATGGCTCAATATCCTTTTCCGTTCCCCACCTTGCTGAACCATACTCTACGCCCGTTCGATACTTTTTGGCATTTTTTATCTTGTAATAAACGACCAGGCGAAAGGCAACGCCCGCGAGAATGCCAATGCACAGATCCTTCCAGTGAAAGCTTGGGAGCACGCTCTTAAACGCTGCGTTAATGTTTGCAAGTCCATTCATTAGCCTGATGATGAACTCGTTCTCTTCCGCAAGACGATACGCCAGGCTTACCTTATTGCCAAAATACCCAAAAATCACATATGGGGCAAAAGCCTTAATGATTCCTGTCGTCCCCATTTTCTTCAACTTTTTCTTGCAGGTTTTTAAGTATTTTTCCACAAGGCTGGTCTTTCGTTTGGATGAAGTCTTTCCCTTCTTTTTACTCATAAGGCACGGCTCCGATCCTTGTATTTAACCTTCGTCATGTCCTGGTACAGGCTCTTCGCCTTTTCCTTATACGCATTCAGTCTTTCCTTAAAGCTCGTTCGGTTTTGCCGCTTCTCATTTTCCTTGACAAATTCCTTAAAAGCCATCGTCATGGTATCCTGATCCCTTGCCTTGAAAAACACAAAATACTTCGGCGGATCACAGCTTCCATCCTTTTTGACGGCATAATCAATTCCATACTTTCTGGCAACTCGGTCAAAGGACTTTATGTTTCCGTCATTGATCTCTATGCTTACGGCTCCGGCATTCTGCCTGTTAAGTTCATCCAGCGTCATCTTTCCGGTTTTGGGCGTGTTTGCCTTTGCCTGCGCCTTCGCTGCCGACCGAGCCTTGTCATCCGCTATTACCTTGGCAAGAGCCCGCGCTAAGATGCTTGCTGACAGTTTTACGCCACTTATGACTATTGAGACCACCTTCTCATTTACTTCCTCTTCCATTAGCCACTCCTTTCCAAATCACTCCTGTCTTTCCATACCTTCACGGCGGAACCACAAGTTTTCGTAAATAAATCATATTTTCATACCTCCAAAAAATCGTTTAAAACAAAAAGGCAAGCATAAGATCAATCTCATACTTGCCCAAAATAGCAAAACCATATTCAATTTTGGAAACTCTCTTTTTTCAGATACCAACCAATGATCCTTTTTTGGCGGTCATTGGATCAATAACCTCGATATAAAAACTTCCAGTTTAACTTACCGTTAAAACTTTGGACATAAGTGCCTCGCAATCACATTATATTGCGAAATATCTTTCCAAGAGGGAGCCATCAGCCCGGAA
>ONSO01000102.1 GCA_900320485.1 uncultured Lachnospiraceae bacterium
ACTGTTTTTCCCTATTCCGGCTCTCCATCACGCTCTGAGCTGTTTTTCTCCGTCCCGCTCTCCGTCAGTTCCTCTGCTGCCTTGTCACCGTCCCCGCGGCCCCGTCCACGATCACCACGTCACCCGTTTTTAATACCGTGGTGGCATTTCCACATCCCACCACGGCCGGAATGCCAAACTCTCTTGCCACAATGGCTGCATGGGAAAGCGGAGCGCCTATGTCCGTAATGATGGCTGAAACCTTTGGAAAGGCCAGCGTCCAGCCAATGTTTGTAGCTCCCGTAACAAGAATGTCGCCCTTTTGGATTTCTCCGATCCTTGCCACGTCCTCAATGACGCGGACCGTTCCCGTAATCTTTCCGGCTGCACCCGGAAATCCCTTGATCTTGATTTCCTGGTTCTCCGGGATCTTTTTCTTCTTAAGAGGCTCCTCATTAACGCTTTTCCCCGCAGGATCACCCGGCCCCGCCGGCTCGTCATTACTTTGGATCTCCTCACCCGTGGCTCCTTCTGCGTAACAATCCCTTCCGGCGTTTGGATCCGCAAGCCATTCCTCTGGCAAAAAGCGTCCCAGGATCAAATTAGGGAAGCAGGGATAGCCTGCGTTTCTCTCAAAGGTCTCCCGCCTCTTTTTCACAAACTGCAGTGCACGCTCCTGCCCTTTTAAGACTTCAAAGACTTCGTCCACGGTCAGCATAAATACGTCCTCCCCCAATCCGCAAAGACTGCCCGCCTTTAAGAGGAATTCCCGGAAAACGCAGAAAACGTAAACTCCCTTGCTCCGTATGTCTTCCCGGAAGGCATTTGCCCGGGCAAATGCTTCCAGACGCTTATGGATCCACTTACTCTTTGCCGGGTACCGGTTCTTAAATACCGCAAGACTCTCCTCAAAAGCCCTCCTTTCCATCTCCTGCATGGCCGCCAGATCCGTTTCATTCTTTTCATAATCTGCAAGGAGCTTATCTAAATAATCAGGGTCTTCATAGGGTCTTGGCGCCATCAGCTCCATTTCTGCGGCGCAGCGATGCCCGCAGGCCGCCATATATTCCTCCCTGCTCATCCTCCCCTTTGCCACTTCCTCCAGATATAGGACGGGCTTCATGCTGTCAAGCGTTCCCGTGCAGCCGCCACAAAGCTTCCCCGCCATCTCCTCCCCTGCAATTTTCGCGATCTTTCCCCGGGTGGTAAAAAGTGCGATCATGGAAGTCCCGCATTCCGCAAATATGGACGCCAGCCCGTCATTTAACTTGGGGATCAACACCTTCTCCCAGCATTCCAAGAGCTCCTGTCTGCTGCCGATCTTTCTTATTTCCTCCATGAGTTTTCTCGCGATGGCAGGAATGTCCTCCACCATTTGGTGCTTTTGCCTGCGGGTCAGCTTTGAACGCGTTTTGGGAAACAGTAATTTCCACACCCTTCCCCAAAAAGCCCTTTTGTCAAAATACGTAAGGGGGATCTCCAGGCCCTCCGGCACGTTTCCCACCAGATCCTTCACGGCCTGAAAAGCCTTCTCCTTGGACATGCCAAAGCTCACCATGGCTGCGCAGACCACGGAAATATTCATGTAAGGCTGGCCGCAGACGTTATCCAGCCAGTCCGGGAGCCCCAATAGCTCATTGATCTTTTCCAATACGCTGAAGGTCATGGGTGAAACGCTTTGCAGAAAAATCTCTCCCACGTTGGTCCTGGTCAGGAGCTTTCGTCCTGAAAGGCTCCCGTTTACCTCAAAGGTCTCAAGATCTGCCCTCCGCAGCGTCGTGATGGGACGCGCCTGAAGTATGTATACTTTCCCGCCGGACACGGCCCATTCCACGTCCATGGGACAGCCATAAGCCCTTCGGATCTTAAGGCAGTACCTGCCCAGTTTTTTTCCATAGGGACGCAAGGCTACCTCTCCCTCATAGGTCAGGGAATTTGACTGAATGGTAAAAACGGATGCATTCTCCTGACCGGACACCAGTTTTTCGCCCTCTCCCGCCACGTAGTTTCCAACCATGACGTCATCTCTGCCCGTGACGGGGTCAGTGGTAAAAAGGACGCCCGCAAATTCCGGTTTTACAAATCGCTGGATCACCGCCGCCATGCCAAAGCCTTCCATCGAGAAACTTTCCCCGTAGCCTTTGACCCTGCTGCCGCACGCAGATGCGGCTACTTCTTTTAAGGCATCAAAAACCTTTTCCTTCCGCACGTCAGTAACGGTCTCATATTGCCCTGCAAAGGACGCATTCAGCCCATCCTCACCAATGGCTGAGGATCTCACGGCGTAAGCGAATTTAGGATCAAGCGACTCAATGACGCCAAGGATTTCCTCCCGTGCCTTTGGCAATACCTCTCCCTGCGCAAACGCATCCTTTGCTATGGCATATCCTTCCGGCACCGGAAGCCCAAGTTCCCTGATCATCCGATGCAGGGATAATGCCTTGCCGCCTACCTCTCCCTCTTTTTCTTTTGGGATCTGCCCCAATGCATATACGTAACTCACTGATTTTTCTCCCCTCTTACCGGCTCCGTTCTTTCCTTCGGGCTTTTTCCGCCCCGGCTCTCCTTTCGGCCTTTTCCGTCCTGGCTCTCCTTTCGGCCTTTTCCGCCCCGGCTCTCCTTTCGGCCTTTTCCGCCCCGGCTCTCCTTTCGGCCTTTTCCGCCCCGGCTCTCCCGCTTCGCTACAAATCCTGTAGCAGCAGGTCAAACCTTAAGTCAAGGAACCTCCGCAACTCTTCTTCCGACTCCAGATCCACACCAAAGTCTTTTTTCAGGTCATCCTTCCGATAGACCATCAGCTGCATCATGGTGGAAAGCTCATAGGCGATGAGCTTACATTCCCGGTCCGTCTTCGTTCCCTGATAATGCTTTGCCACGTACGAAAAACTAAAGGAATCCACGCCGAGATCTCTTTGAAAAAGAACAAGGGAGGTGATGGCCTTTGTCAGCTTATAATTTTCCAGCAAATACCTGATCACGACAAAATGCAGCCGTTTCAGGATTTCCTTGGGCGGGAGCTCTGCGTTTATGATCTCGGCCACCCTATTCTTTTTTAGAAAGACTTCATACTTCCGCCTAAATACCGCATGGATCAGGTTCTCGCGGGAACCGAAGCAGTAATTGATCATGGACGGCTTTACGTCCGTCCTCGCCGCGATCTGCCGCGAAGTCACCTGCATGGGATCTTCCCTTTCATCCATCAGCTCCTCCGTGGCCTTAAGTAGCTTCTCTTTTGTGATCTCCAGTTTCTTATCCTTTTGCATTGCTTTCTCCCTATTATTGAACATGTTCAATAATAAGATAACAGAAACGCACGCTTCTGTCAAGCAGCATAAAACTTAATGCTGCCTGCACCAAAGACGTGCGCTCTTACTCACCCTCCTATTTATCGGGCACCGGCTCATAATATTTATAATTCTGGTAAAACTGGAAAATCCCGCCGCCATTGTCGCCATATTGGGCAACCCAGGCATCCACGATAAAATACTCCTGCCCCTCATGGGAAAAATAGAAAACCGTTACCGTTCCGTCGTTCTTCTTAACCTGATCTTCATAAAAGTTCTGCTCAGATAGCCCCGGCACCTCGCTGACCTTCTTTTCTTCCGACCGAAGGTAAGTAATGTCCTGCACGTCTCCAAGGCTTCTTGCCTGATTCATGAAATATTCGATCCTCAGTGCCTCGGCAGTAACAAACTCCGTCTCCTTCTTGATCCCGATAAATTCCCCATTATCAGAACCATATACTTCAAGCTCATACTGCCTGGTAAGCTCCGGAATCTCCTTGTATGCATGGACCCGGTCCCAAACAAATTTCAGGTCCTCCTCCCACTTGCCCTGCGTTGATACAAGCCTTTTATCCTTTAGGGAAAAGATCCGTTCCCCGTATTCGAACCGCCCGATCTTCACGGTATCGCTAAGAGTGATCCCCTGCCTCTCAAAAGTCTCCTTCTCCTGCTCCGCAAAGTACTGGAGGAAGGGCTCCAGGTAACGATACTCCATGATCGCGCCGTCATAATAGAACATGGAACCGTCCATTCCAACGCTGTTAGGGCGGGAAATTACCTCATAGGTAAAGCCATATTTTGTATCGCGAAAAGTAAAGATAACTCGCCTCTTTTCACCCTCCTGCGCTTCCATGCTGACAAATTCCGCATCCCCGTACCGCTCCTCCGCGAATTTTTGTGCTTCCTCCTTAGAGTGGAGCTTCACGGAATTTCGATCCAGCGTACACCCGGAGAGAAGAGCGCCCACGCCCACAACCAGTAAAAGACCTGTCAGGAGCCGCAAAGCCGTCCCCGATTTTTTTACTTTCTTCCTCTTCTTGTTTTCTATGCTTCTCCGCCTCTGTTCGATCAGCATTTCACGCAGCTTCATTTTTCTCCCTCCCGCCCTTTGGGAATGAGTTTTTCCTGCGGCTCCCATGGCAATAGGTTTTCCCCGCCGACTTCCCTTCCCTATGCTTATCTTACCGCGAAAGGCCTTTTCACGCTACGTGGAATCTGTCATTCTTTTTCCCCAAAGGAGTGACGTTTGTCATAAACTTTCTTAAACGCCATGATGTTTCTGCCATCCGTCTTTCCGTAAATTGCAAAACAAATGATGATAATCATATTATTCCGATGATCCAGGCTATCGAGGATTCTTATTACGAATCATTCTGACTCCCCGCCTTCCCCCCGAACAGAAAGAGGCAACAAAAAAGACACCATCCAGTGATCAACCAAATGGTGTCTAATATATTTTCCCTTTTGAGAACTTTGCTGCTTACGTGCTACTTTTATGCTACTTGTCGACCAATTTCCAACAAGTTCAAGCATGTCGCGACAGTCGTATTACCGCGATGCCATTCGCAGGCACTTCGTGCCTTGCTCACGTCGCGCTGTCGCGCTATAAAACAAAAGACAAAAAAATGCTCCGTGAAGAGTAAACTCTTCCGGAGCATATATTTTGTCTTTGTTTTGCATCGCTCGTAGTTCGCGCAGATTATCTCTTGGAGAACTGAGGTGCGCGACGTGCAGCCTTTAAGCCGTACTTCTTTCTCTCCTTCATGCGAGGGTCTCTAGTGAGGAAACCTGCCTTCTTCAGGGTAGGTCTGAACTCAGCGTCTACCTGGAGCAGAGCTCTTGCGATACCGTGTCTGATGGCACCAGCCTGACCGGTATATCCGCCACCCTTTACGTTAACCATAACGTCATACTTGTCAGCGGTCTCGGTAGCAGCCAGAGGCTGACGAACGATAACCTTCAGGGTCTCAAGACCAAAATACTCATCCATGCTTCTCTTATTGATAACAACGTCGCCCTTACCGGGTACCAGGTATACTCTTGCGATGGACTTCTTTCTTCTGCCAGTTCCATAGTACTTTTCAGATTTAGCCATGATTTATTCTCTCCTCCTATCCCTTAGAAAGTCAATACTTCAGGCTTCTGAGCTGCATGCTTGTGCTCAGGACCTGCGTATACAAACAGCTTGGTGTACATCTGTCTTCCCAGAGGTCCCTTGGGAAGCATGCCCTTAACTGCCATCTCGATCACGGATTCGGGCTTCTTAGCCAGCTGCTCTTTCAGGGTCGTCTCTTTCATTCCGCCAACGTAATCGCTGTGACTGTAATAAACCTTCTGGTCCATCTTCTTACCGGTAACCTTGATCTTCTCAGCGTTGATCACGATCACGTAATCACCAGTGTCAATGAAAGGAGTAAAAATAGCCTTATTCTTACCTCTCAGAACCTTTGCAACCTCTGAAGCCAGACGGCCCAGAGTCATATTGGTAGCATCTACCACGTACCATTTTCTTTCAATGGTAGCAGGACTAGCCATAAAAGTCTTCATTACGATTTCCTCCATTATTTTGTTACGAACTGTTTTGCTTCCTCGCATTGCCCTCCGCAGATGTCCGGCCACGGAAAAACACGCTCGAAAAGCGGTCGATTTCTATCGTAAAATGCTTCGCCGGGGCTTTGGCTAGGCATTCTGATACATCGTCACATTGGGATATTATAGGACGTGAAGGAGATTTGTGCAAGTATGAATTTCACAAATCTCCACGTTTTTTTGTATTTTTTTAAATACAATCCTGTTTTTATCATTTTGCCTCTTCAAAAACCACGTCCCAGCCGGTAACGCCCGCAGACCACCAGGATGCAAACCTTTCATCCCTGGACATTTCCCTGCTCTTAAAATCTTGCGTTTCAGCGTACTCCCGCTCCGCAAACCGTACCATGACTCCCGTACCTTCACTCTTATAAAAGATCTCATACGTCAGTTGGCCAGGATTGACGTGCAGATACCCTTCCTCATCCAACCAGGCGGCAAAGGTTGACGTCTTCCCATCGTACTCATTGGCATCGTCCACGAAATGCCTCTGGGTGACAACAAGGTTGTCTCCGATCGCAACGTTCTCATAGTAAGTGAGCCGAGGCTTTAAGTCACAGTAATAAGAGAACTCTTCCTTGCGGTCCGCCGGCGTCAGGTCCGTGCCATCCTCCTTTGCATAACGGGTCAGGGTTAAGGTTTCCAAGTAAACATGCCCTGCCGCCTTTTCCATAAGAAGCAACATGTCATCCGGCGGCGTACTCTCTTCCACGCAATACCAGTTTGCCGCCACGTTCACTTCAATTAAGTATTCCTTCTCACACTGCTCCAGATACTCCTCGAAGCGCTGCGGCGTCACCCAAGTCGGGATGGTTCCGAACGCATTCACATGGATCGAAACTTGCTGAGGTCTAAATCCAACGTCACGGATCTCATAATTTACGTCCTTCAGCTCCGGGACGAAGCCAATCTTCTTTATGATATAAGAAAGAAGAGCTTCCTTAAACTGCGCTGCATAATAATCACTATATACCGCCTTAGCTTTATCATCAACCACCGCGGCGTATGTCTTATCTCCAACCCTAAAGCGATACGACGTGATGGGCTGCGAGCTGTTCGTGCCAGCATTTACGTTCGTGTCAATGAGCTCATACTCCCCCTCATGAAGTCCGAGATCACCGTCCAACGCCTGCGAAAAAAGCTCATCAGCCCTCGCCCTGATACCCTGATACTCTTGTTCTGAAAGCCTATTTGGGCATCCCGTTAGTAGCAAGACACCCAAGACAGACCATAATAGGAGTATGAATCTCCTTAAGCGCTTTCGTCTCATCGTGTCCCTCCCCTTTGACTCTGCCAGATTCTCCTCCCGGCTGCACCGCGTTAACGTTAACACACTCCAACACAAAAATTGTAAATGGAACCGCATAAAAAAGCAAGTCATTCTTGCAAACAGTCGGTACTTTGACAGTTGCATAACCTCAAAATCATTACAAACCCAAAGATCCAACCTATTATGCCCAGCAGGGAATCCGCAGAGTACAGGAATTCTGTAGTCCTTCAGCATTTCGTGGAGCATCGCTTCCACACTCTCGTAGGTGAACTCTGTGCCGCAGTCAGAAAATTCGCCCAAAATGACACCCTTGCAGCGATCGAGCACACCGTTCATTTGAAGAATGCGCATCTGGCGGTCAATGTTGTGCATCGATTCGCCCACTTCCTCAACAAACAGGATCAGGTCCTTGCCCAGCGTGGCATCGGCCTGAGAACCAAGGTTTGGAGCAAACGTGCAGAGGTTGCCACCCACCAGCACGCCGCTGGCCTTGCCTTCAATGTTTTGGCGGTGAGCCGGCAAATCATATCGAGGCACTCGTCCCATTAGCAAATCGCGCATCAGCGTGCTTGTTTCGTCGGTGCCCCCCTTGGCCAGAAACGAACTCATGGTGCCATGTATGCTCATCACCCCTGCCCGGTTCCAAAGACCATGAAGCGTGGATATGTCGCTGAATCCCACCAGCCATTTGGGTGAGGCCTTCAGTTCGGCCAACGTGAGTTGGTCAATCAGCTGGATGGTGCCATAGCCGCCGCGGTTGCAGATGATGGCTTTGATGGTTGAGTCGTTGAGTGCCCATTGGATGTCGTAAATGCGTTCAGCCGCAGTGCCAGCATATCGTCCGTCCACTATTTTGCCCACATTGGGGCCAACGACAGGCACCAGGCCCCAGCTGAGCAACACGTCAGCGGTTTTGCCCACGTTCTCCATTGGTGTGAAATACGAGGGCGAAATGAGTGCCACTCGGTCGCCAGCTTTCAGGTAGGCGGGCTTCTCGCAGTCAATGTTCACCACTTCTGCTGAGCGGATGGAGGATGTCTGTTCGTCATCATTGTCCGAACACGAAGAGAAAAGCAAAAGACCACATGACATGAGGATGGTGGTCAGCATCCCAAATTTCATTAGTTTCATAAACTGAATCATATAAGTGTTTATTATTTCCATATTTTCCTATAGGTACCATCTTTATATCGGACGATGTTCAGCCCTGGCTGCAAATCGCTGCGGAGGATGCCGCTGACTGAAAACACTGCCTGTGGTGCCGATGAAGCCTGGGGCATTCCGCTAATGGCTGTGGATGTGCAAGCGTGTCGTCGTAGTTAATTCCATCGGCATTATTGACAATCTTCATCCAAGCCGTCACGCGGCTATCCTTGCTGATTTCATGGCCAAGGGTGTTGATGAACACAATGGGCAAATTCGTTTTGCCAATGTGGATGTCCTTCCTCTTGGGCGGAAAATTTTTCTCTTGACAGACGCCCATCGCACTTGCCAATATGACAAATAACATCAAAAAGACTTTCCTTTTCATTTGTATTTTTCCATAAATTCGCGGCAAAAGTACACAAAACATTCCACATGTCCAAATATGGCGATGGAAAACAAGAAAACACCAACTAAATCTTCCGAATAAGTTGTTGTAATTACCTCTTGGTTGCAGTTCGCTCGTCGGTTGGAGTGTGCTTCAACATCATGCCATTTTGTGGGGTTTTGGTTGTACGAACCTTTCATTATTCACTCTCCACTCTTAATAATTCACTCCGAACGCTCAATTTTTCCCCTTTATTTCTTATCGTTTCAGGAATTATTTGTACTTTTGTGGAAAATTTTGTGACAATGAAACGACTGATTATTTTTGCATGTGTGGCACTGGTGGGTGTCAGCGTTTTGAAGGCCGACCCCGTGAGCGACTTTCTGAACCGCTATGAGTTGTTTGTCGATGGGGTGGCGGCGATGGACAAGAACACGGTGAATCTGGGCACGATGGATTCGCTGAAGGTGGTGTACAAGCAGTTGACAAAGGAGTACAAGACCCACAAGAAGCAGATGACGAACATCCAGTTGGAGAAGTACTACAACCTGAAGGCGAAGTACCAAAAGAGTGTGGCACTCATTCGCACGAAAAAGGGGGTAAAGGCTGTGAAAGGATGGGTGAATGGGGTGTTCGGCAAGAAAACCAAGGAGGAATGAGAAAGAAAACCAAAGAAGA
>ONSO01000178.1 GCA_900320485.1 uncultured Lachnospiraceae bacterium
CGCAAAGTATTAGCTCCGCTGAGCAGCGTAGATGCCATGACTTTATTGCTAGACAAATTGTCTTCCACAAAGTCTAATAAAGACTTTTTAAAACAAATGGAAGTCAATGCGTTTTAAGCAGTAGAGTAAAATTTGCACAAATCCCCTCGCTTTTAGCGGGGGGATATTGTTTACTACTAGTCTCTGTTAGTCATCTATTTCTTCACATCGGCTGTCATGGCAAATGTATGGTGAGTTACTTTTTCTTCGGCAAGAAAAAGAAAAATAAAAAAGTACTTGACGCTGTGTCTTTGTTTGTTCTACACTTTAAAAAAATGTACTAAAAGGAGAAAGTATGAAAAAAGGGTTTACCCTTATTGAGTTGTTGGTAGTTGTACTGATTATCGGCATATTGTCAGCCATTGCACTTCCGCAATATAACAAGGCGGTAGAAAAAAGCCGAGTAGCCGAGGCGAAGGTGGTTCTTAATACCATGCGCAAAAATCATCAATTGTGTGAATTAGAGTTTGGAAAAAATGCTGATGAATGTGATATGTACCAGGATTTTGTGAGGGATCATCTCACGATAGATATTGGCCCTTTAAAAGAGCCTGAAGAGTGTTACAACCAGACGTCTCCCTGTGTGATTACAAATGATTGGATCTATGAAACAGATGATCTTTCTGGCTTTTATGCCGTTCGTTTGAATCAGGGAAGTGTAAAAAATTCTCCCTATTTTTTATTTATTGATTATGAAACGGGGGAGATTACGTGTGTGAATGCCCAGGTCGCTACCTGCAACATGCTTTGTGGGGCCGATGGGTGTGGTTTATAGTACATTCAAAACTGATAGAGAACAAAACCCCCGGTCTTGTGGACCGGGGGCTTTCCACTTCTATTAAACTACTTATTTATTCTTATGCTTTACAGGTTCGCCGTAATACGCTTTCAAGTACAGCTCCTTAATTTCGCTAATTAAGGGGTAGCGCGCGTTACCGCCGGTGCACTGGTCGTCAAACGCCAGTTCGGAGAGTTTATCTAAGTTGGCTAAGAACTCTTGCTCCGGGATGCCGTACTCTTTAATAGACCGCGGAATATTGAGTTTGTGTTTCAATTCTTCCACCATATCAATGAGCTTTTGCACTTTGGCGTCCTTGTCGTCACCCAGTTTATTGTGCGGCAAGAGGAAGTCCACAATCTTGGCGTAGCGGCCTTTCACAAACGGATATTTGTATTGCGGGAACAAGCCCTGTTTGGTGGGTTTATCCGTGGCGTTAAACTCAATCACGTAGGAAAGGAGTAGCGCATTGGCAAGTCCGTGCGGCACGTGGTACATAGCACCCAGTTTGTGCGCCATGGAGTGCGACAAGCCCAAAAACGCGTTGGCAAAGGCCATACCGGCAATCGTGGCGGCATAGTGCATTTTTTCGCGGGCGTTGATGTTTTTGGCACCTTCCGTGTAGGAAGCTTCCAAGTATTTAAACACCAGGCGCATGGCTTCTAAGGCTTGGCCTTCGGTAAAGTTGGTGGAAAATACCGAGGTGTAGGCCTCAATGGCGTGGGTTAATACGTCTAGGCCGGAGAAAGCCGTTAAGGATTTGGGCATGTTTAAGACAAATTCCGGGTCAATAATAGCCATATCGGGCGTTAAAGCATAGTCCGTAATGGCGTATTTGGTGCCGGTTTTTTCGTCCGTGATAATGGTGAACGGGGTTACTTCAGAGCCCGTGCCGGAGGTGGTAGGAATAGCTACCATGGTGGCTTTTTTGCCCAAGGGCGGGGCCGAGTAAATGCGTTTGCGGATATCCATAAAGCGCATGGCAATATCTTCAAAGCTGGTGTCCGGGTTTTCGTACATCAGCCACACCATTTTCCCTTCGTCAATGGCACTGCCGCCGCCCAAGGCAATAATCATATCCGGCTGCCAAGAGTTGGCAATGGCTAAGGCTTCATTGACGTTTGAAATGTTCGGGTCCGGCAGTACGTCGGAAAAGACGCGCACTTTAATGTTTAAGGTTTCCAACACATCAATTACTTTGCGCACATGGCCCAGTTGTTCCATGGTTTTATCGGTAATGATATAGGCGCGTTTTTTGTCTTGGAGTTCTGCCAACGCTTGTTCCAAGGCGCCGCGTTTAAAGTAGATTTTTTGCGGTACTTTGTACCAGTACATATTTTCGCGGCGTTCCGCGACCGATTTTACGTTCATAAGGTGTTTGACTCCAATGTTTTCACTGACCGAGTTACCGCCCCAAGACCCACAACCTAAGGTAAGAGAGGGGGCAAGTTTAAAGTTATATACGTCGCCAATAGCGCCTTGTGAGGAGGGCATATTGATTAAAGTACGCGCCGTGGGCATATCTTTAAAGTAGTCAATGTGGTCTTCGTTGGCTTCATCCGTGTAGAGCACCGAAGTGTGCCCCGCCCCGCCGTACAAGATTAAATCGCGCGCTAAGTCCGCCGCGGATTTGAAATCTTTGGCTTTGTAGAAACCAAGCACCGGGGATAGTTTTTCGCGGGCAAAGGGTTCGGCGTCGCTTACTTCTTTGGCCTCAGCGATTAAAATTTTGGTGTGGGCGGGTACTTTGATGCCGGCCATTTCGGCAATTTTTTCAGCCGATTGACCCACAATACCCGAGTTTAATTTACCGTCCACTACAATGGTTTCTGCCAGTTTTTTGCGGTCTTTGCCGGTTACAAAGTGGCACCCGCGGGCGATAAACTCTTCTTTTACTTTGTCATATACGCTTTCTTCCACAATGACGGATTGTTCGCTTGCGCAGATCATCCCGTTATCAAAGGTCTTACTCATAATGACGGAGCTGACTGCCATTTTGATGTCGGCGGTAGCGTCAATGACTACCGGGGTGTTGCCTGCCCCTACACCCAAGGCCGGTTTGCCCGAGGAGTAAGCGGCCTTTACCATACCGGGGCCGCCGGTGGCTAAAATTAAATTGATGTCTTTATGGTGCATCAGCGCATTAGAAAGCGGCATAGTGGGGTTTTCAATCCAGCCGATAATACCTTCCGGCGCGCCCGCTTCCACAGCGGCATTTAAAACGATTTTAGCCGCTTCAATGGTGCATTTTTTAGCACGCGGGTGGGGGGAAAATACAATCCCGTTGCGCGTTTTAAGGGCCAGTAAGCTCTTAAAAATAGCGGTAGAAGTGGGGTTGGTGGTGGGAATGACCGCCGCCACCACGCCGATGGGCTCGGCAATTTTCTTCATGCCGTAAGCCTTGTCTTCCTCGATGACGCCGCAGGTCTTGGTATCCCGATAGGCGTTGTAAATGTATTCGCTGGCGTAGTGGTTCTTGATCACCTTGTCCTCCACCACGCCCATGCCGGTTTCCTCCACGGCCAGCTTGGCCAGGGGGATGCGGGCCTGGTTGGCCGCCGTGGCCGCCGCCAGGAAGATTTTGTCCACCTGCTCCTGGGTATAGGCAGCGAAGACCCGCTGGGCTGCGCGCACCCGCGCGATGGCCGCTTCCAGCGCTTCCACGCTGTCCACCATGTCAAATGCTTTTTGTTCCATACCGTTCCTCCTCTTCCTGTTTTCCTGTCTCGCTGGCCGCCAGATGAAGATAAGCCAGGGATAAAGCGATATTGACCGGATGCACCGTCACGCCGGACGGTACTTTGATGGGATAGGACGCAAAATTGAGGATCGCCGTCAGGCCCGCCGCCGTCATGGCGTCAGCCGCCGTCTGCGCCGCTGAAGCCGGGACCGTCAGGATGCCCGTCTGTATCTGATGCAAGGCGCAAAATGCGGCAAGCTGATCCATGGGATAAACAGGCACATGGCCATGAAGCGAAGGAGCTGACGCACTGCGGTCAAAGGCGGCGGCGATTTCCACGCCGTAATCCGAAAACCCGTCATAGTCCATCAGGGCCGTTCCCAGCTTGCCCGCGCCCACGATCACCGCGGGCACCGGCACATCCACCCCCAGCGCCTTTTCCATATCCCGGCGCAGGATCGATACCGGGTAGCCCACCTTGGGCAGCCCCGCCGTACAGACGCTGGCCAGGTCCTTGCGCACCTGCACCTCGCCCAGCCCCAGTCCCTTGGCGATCTGCGTGGCCGAAACCTTCTCCGCGTCCATTCTGCGGATAAACTGCAAATACATGGGCAATCGGCCCAGGGTCGCCTTGGAAAGCGTACTCTGCAAAGGATCATCCTCCTTTCGATACGCATTATATCGAATCGACCGTTTCTTGCGAATTACCAAAACCGTATACCCGATATATCACGATCGATAAGAAGCATTCGATTCATGGCATAAAAAGAGGCTTTGCCGCCAGATTTGACAGCAAAGCCTTCATGAGCATATTATTTTTTGTAATTGTTCAGTCGCGCCAAGATAAGGCAGTTTGAAAAGCGGTATCGGAGAAAACGGACAGAAGTGCATCAAAAGAAGATAGGCCATGAAGGGCGGCTGTTGAGACAAAGGAAAGAACGGCTGTGAATTGGCCGGCTCCAGCCTTGGAGCGGAAGCAGCCGGAAACCTTGTCTTTCAGTTTCGCCCAACGGATCGCCCGTTCTGCTGTATTGTTGGTAAAGGGGACCAGCCAATTTCTGGCGAAACGGAGGATGTCGTCCTTGAAGTCCCGAAAACGTTCAAGGAGACAGCGGAATT
Source organism: uncultured Lachnospiraceae bacterium (assembly GCA_900320485.1). Lineage (GTDB taxonomy): Bacteria > Bacillota > Clostridia > Lachnospirales > Lachnospiraceae > Acetatifactor. The sequence goes on from ONSO01000178.1 coordinate 4,617, forward strand.
TCCCTTTGCCAACCCTGCCGCGCTTCCCGGGAACTTTTTCAGGCTCAGGTTGGACGGCCATTCCTTCTTCGACAAGCTCGTCATATTGCCGAAGATAAGCGTCCAATTCCTCGGTCGGGAAAGCGTTTGCGCCTTCCGCTGCAAGCACTGCCCTACGGTGGCACATTGTTTGCAGCAGTTTCCGCAGCTTTCCCGCCCAGTCCTGATTTCCTGATTCCTCCGCGTAAACCAGTTCCCTCTCCAAATGAGCGCAGCACATGGCATGAAGCACATTATCATACTTGTGATAGGGCTTCCAGAAATCATGTACCGCTACCCCGTTTGCCATGGGCAGAATTCCCATGGCATCTATCCCTTCCTTTCCTCGTTTATCCTGTACCGAGTAATATCGCCATTTGTCGGTACAGGCGCAATGCAGCCACTCCAGTTCTCCATTCACCTGGATGCCTGTTTCATCAAAATGGAGAACGAATTTCAACAGGATCATCTGCTTGATGTAATCCAGTGCCTTTTCCACTTTCCGCGCCGCTGTTGTCAGCGCGTCCTGAACCTTCCCCTTGCTGATGGGAATGCCCAAACTACTCATCAGCTTCTGCGTTCTGTCCACGCTGACCATCCCAAGCGTCAGCAGCGTTACCGCCAGCGCGGACACGCCCTTTCCGTATTGCTTCGTCCCTGTACCCTGTAATATGAGCTGGAAACGCGCCTCTTTCTGCCTGACCTGTCATATGACAACAATCACAGCCCATGGCTTCGTGAGCTATCAGTTTGGTCTTTACCTCTACATCGTACTCGTACCGGGTTTCACAACTGCGCAGTTTGCATGTGGCCGCATAGGGGCATCCTTCGCATACAGCAGGTTTATGGGAAATCACCTCATCCGGTTTACGGTCTATTCTCATTCCCTTCCCCTTGTGTCCTTCCTGTCCGCCCGGTTTTTTTCCGCTTTTCTCCCGAAGGCTCCTGGGCGCAGGTTTATGGTATCCGTCCTTTGATGGCGGCACTGAGCTGTTCCCGCTGTTTTTCCTGTGCGTCAATTCTTCTATTCTCTTCGTCAGTGCGACAATCAGCGCGTCCTTTTCTGCTATTTCTTTTCGCAACGCTGTGAGTTGTTCGCTTTGCTTTTGGAGTTGTCCGTTTTGATCCTGGAGCTGTTCGGTTAACCTTTTTATTTCTTCTATCAGTTCCTGAATCAGCTCCTGCATCCCGAACACATCCTCTCAGTCTTTCGCTAAGTTGAGATATTCGACGTTCTTTCTAAATCTCCTTTTGGATTTTTGGTAACCATTTTTTACATCATTCTCTGTGCGACTGAACAGTTACACCTATGCTTTTTTAGACAGTTTAGGCGTGGCCTTTGACCGCACCGACCACCCGGAGCGGCCCGCCACGTCCATGGAGGTCTGCGCGGAGGTGGACGCCATTCTGGGC
>ONSO01000075.1 GCA_900320485.1 uncultured Lachnospiraceae bacterium
CCACTGATAAGCTAGCGACACGCCAAAGAAAGTCAAAAAGCTTGCCACGGGAAACAAATACGGATCAGAAATGTTTTCCCATAAAAGAAAATCCGCCGCGACAAACAAAGCCAATGCCATCCGCATAAACCACTTCTTCTCTTTCACCGAGAAAAATCTTTCATAAAACACGTGTATGCCATACGCAAAAATAAGATCACTTACCAAATAAACCGCCTTAACCGCCATTGATTTTATAACCTTTCATGTAGCTTCATTATGATCTCATTCCTGAATTTTACGCTGATCGGAAAAGCCCGGTCTTCTACGTAAACCTCTTTTTGCGTGAACTTTGTAATATAACGCCTATTCACCACGTAAGAGGCATGAATGCGCAAAAAATCATCACAAGCATCATTTAGCGTTCGCAATAAATCATCCAACTTTCCATAACAATAATAAGGCATTGCCCCGGTACAGGTTTTTATTTCAAGCCGATGCCCCTGAGATTGAACCCACGCAACGTCATTAACGTTAACGTTGATCTCCTTCCTGTCAACGATCAACTTACAAGTCCTGTTTTCCGCATTCATCCGCTCACCAATCTTATCCAAAATGGAGATTACGGCCTTATCCGTGACGGGTTTTTCCAAAAAATCAAACGGATGAAGCGGGAAAAGTGGCACAAGGTGCTCCGTATGCGAAGAAACGTATATCACAAACACAGACTCGTTTATGTCCCTTTCCCGCAACTTTTGCACGGCCTCCCTTCCACCCATCATCTTCATCTCAATGTCCATAAAAACTATATTGGGCAGTCCTTCGTCCAGGCTTTCCACAAATTCCGCTCCATTTGTAAAATCCTGCTGCAAATATTTCCCCGCCCCATAATACCTTCCCAATATTTTCGTAAACTGCGCAATTACCTGATAATCATCATCCACCACGGCAATCATTATCATATTATCCTTCCACTCCTCATTGTTTCCGCCTTGTTTTTCTCTTCCTGATCTGTATTCTGATCACCACGCCTCCATTTTTATGCTTAATTCACGATCAGTTTTACAACCTGTATCATCTTCTCCTTCGTTACTCAAATATTAAAATACTCATTACAACATTGTCAACATTCTTTAATCAAAACATTGGCTTGGCCTCCTTCATCCAGCGCATTTTATCTTGGGCAAATCGCAAAAAGGATCGGCAAACGCCGATCCTTCCGTCCGGGAATTCCCCGAATTTCTCGTGGAATTCCGTTTATTTCTGTTCCTGCAGATACAGCCAGACGCGGTTTTTCAAGTGGTCATCCAGGGTCTTCCCATCGATCCTGCCGTCCAGGTATTCCCCGAATTCCTCGTCAAATATTTTCTCGGCGCCGGCGGAAAACGGACGCTTTACCTTTCCGTTCCTGATCAGGCTCCAGTAGAATTCCTCATCCTTTTCCCAATCCAGCTCCGGTGCAAATGCCGCATCATAGGTTCCCAGCTCCTTCATCATTTCCACGTCATGCTCGTACTGATGAAACTGGTATTCCAAAACGTCCCTTCTCACTGACAGGTTGTTGTTTGTCTGAACCATTTGAGACTCCTTGGAAAGCATGGTCTTCAAAAACGTGTATGCAATCTTCTTCTCCTCCTCCGTCGCCGTGGAGCGCATTGCCACGGGTGCCTGTGCCACAATGAGGTTTCTGCCGCCTTCGTTTGTAGGATATCCGATGATCCGCTCGTCGTTTGCTTCGATCCTTCTCCGAAGCCTGACGACCTGCGGCACGATCAGCAGGTCAACGTGTTCGCACAGGGCTTCTCCGTTTCGGAGGGCATCCCCTTCACCCGCCGGCGGGCATTTTCTTGCCTTTTCGGAAACCCTTACCGCGCGTTCGAACTCCGGCGTTCCAAATATCATGCTCCCCGTCTTCTCGTTCAGATAATAGCTGTCCGTTACTCCGCCCTTCAGGACTTCAAAAAAGCGCTCCCTCCAGTCTACCTTTCCCTCGATCGCCCAGTACGTAAGGGGGGCTCCCCTAAAGCTCTCCGCCGCACTGACAAAACCCTCATAATCCCAGTCTGCCGGACCCGAATTTGGCACGAGGAGCGTTTCAATGCGAAAGTCCTTCACAATCCCGTAAGTCGTCTCGCCAATTATCCCCAACTCCATTACCTCAGGGATCAAATCCTCAGCCAGCCCGCTCTGTTCCAGAAACCCGTCCATGGGTTGCCAAAGATTTTCCAACGCTTCAAAGCCCGTTACTTCCGTGTCTACCAGTACCGGACCGTCTCCGGCCCCCAGCTGCGTCATGAGCGTCAGCTCGTCATAATCGTCCCTGATCTCTATGGCATAGTTCGGATACCGCCGGTTAAACTGCGCTGCCATTTTTTCATATTCGTCCTTGTTGTAAGGAGAAACGGCAAAGGCAATGGTTTTGATCTCCTCCTTGTCCCCGGTTGGCTTAAGCAAGAGGTAATTTAGTCCGTTCTCATCCTCAAACAAAACTCCCACGCTCCCGTCTGAGGTGACCGCGATCTGGTCCACGATCGACGGGGTGATCCCGTGATTTGACCACTTGTAAGCCGCCCTGACCGTCTTACTCTGAAGGTCATAGGCGTATATTCCGTCAACCTGACACCAAACAATCTCCTGCTCGCCTGCAGGCGTCGCGTCATAGATAAACGACCTCATCTTTTTTCTGATCGTTTCATCCTTGGAAACTGCCAATTCCTTAAGTTCACCACTCTCCAGGTCTGCCTTGTAGAACCACCTGTCGTAAGTCGAAAAAACATCCACGTCGCACGCTGCCACTTTGCCGTCTCCATATGCATACAGGCTTCCGAAATACTGCAGGACTGCGTCAAAGATCAGGTCCCCGCCCGGAGAGACCACCACGTAATGATTCTTGCCGTTCGTTTCCGAATAGATCGCGTGAAAGTTGCCTTCCGCGTCCCCCATCAAGGAACGCAAAAACTCCTTCGTATTCATCTTTGCCTGAACGCAACGAACCTTTTGGAATTTCCCGTCCAGCTCGTAAAGCCAATACTCGCCCGCCTTTCCGTCCTTAAATTCATAGTAGCAAGCTACGTATCCGTTTTTTCCCGACACCGGGCCAAGTTCGTAAATATGATTTCCCTTGCGATCCGGTTCCAACTCTACCTTTAAGGAAAACTCATCTCCTTCCGCGGTGACTCCGCTTACGCCGGACCAGTTGTTCTTGTATGACCCAAAAAGATGATTCTTAAACCAAGTGCAGCCACCTTCCCCGAGCAGGATTTGACTTTTGCCGCCAGATTCTCCTTCAATGGTAATCCTCTTGATTGGGGCGTTTAAGGCGGCATGAAGGTCATCCACCCTGTTGTCTTCCCAGACTGCATCGCTTTCCTCCGACAGAAAGTCAAAACTCATGGTTTCAGCCTTGCTTTTCTCTTCCTGATTTGTATTCTGATCGCCACGCTGACAGCCACAAAGCATCGTCAGAATCAAAACAATGCACAGTCCGGTCACTCTTTTCGTCATCTTTTTTCTCATGCCGTCACGCCTCCATTTTTATGCTAAGTTCACGATCAGTTTTTACAACCCGCACGCACTGTGATACGTGCCTACGTAATTTTCCCAGTAATAATTTGCATAGTCTATGTATCCACATTTAGAACATCTGGGATAACAGCCGTAATAATTTATTGTGGTATAGCAGGTACCATAAATCGGGCCATCCGGGCCGTTACTTTTTAGATACTGATGCGAGGAATTAGTGTGACGCGGTCCCTCATGCGTCAGGCTGAAAACATGCTCTATGATTTTATTATAACAATCTGGCTAGGTATTTTAAGGAAGTGACAAAATTATGCTCTTAATTGACAAAAATAGATAATTCCATCATCTATTTTGTGATGTTGTCACGAGTTCCGTTCTTTTTCCACTCCGGCTATGCCGAAACCTTCCATCGACGCATCCATACACAAATGATGCCATTCTAAACTTTTTTCTTTTCAGATCAGATAGTTTATGATTTTTGCTTTCTATGGGAGATAACGCAATTAAGACCAGCAGTCCCCAAAATACAACTGCTGGTTGGAACATTTCGAGCCTAATACCATGTTTCCACGCCAACTGCGCTCCCGTTAAAATTATCTCCGTTAGACAAAGGCATGATTGCGGGCTTGATGCGTGCACTCCCCCGCCCTGCTGCAGGACCCCGACTTCTTGCCAGCTTTCTCCTACTTTGCTTCCTCCAAATACAGCCAGACACGGTTTTTCAAGTGGTCATCCAGGGTCTTCCCATCAATCCTGCCGTCCAGGTATTCCCCGAATTCCTCGTCAAACACATGCTGCAGCCCGGCGGGAAAATCTTTTTCAACAATGGAATTCCCCAGCATTTCCTCAAACAGCTCCCTCTCTTTTTTCCTGTCCAGTTCAGGCATGACCTCACCGATGCCGGTTTCCACGTATGCGGAAGCTACTTTCTCATAATAATCAAACTGGTCCTCCAATGTGTCCCTGCGGACGCTGTAAAGCGCATAAACATTTCCCTTTACTGAAAGTTCGGCAACCTCGTGAGATAACAGAAGCCTGAAAAAGGTGTAAGCGATCATCTTCTCTTCATCCGTTGCCGTTCGGCGCAACGTGATCAGTCTTGGCGCAGAAAGAAGATATCTGGCCCCGTTCTTAGTCGGATAACCGATAACCTTTTCGCCTGCCTCCCTTCTTGATCGCAGATCGACCAGTCCGGCAACACCGCTTACGTACCTTAACTCACATAACGCTTCTTTGCTTTGCAGGGCCTTTCCTTTTTCCGCATTTGGGCATTGTTTTGCTTTTTCGGAAAGCCTTGTAATGCGTTCAAATTCCGGCGTTCCAAATACGGAGCTGCCATTCTCCGCGTCAAAAAATGCATTGTCACTCAAGCCGTTACTTAAAACATGAAAGAAGTAATTCCTATTGTCAGAAGGTGTTTGGAACCATTCAGCCGTAAACGTCGCCCCTTCAAAGGCTTCCACGCTTTTTAAGAAATCCTCATAGTCCCAATCCGTCAAATTTTGATCCGCCACCACAAACGACCTGACGGCAAAACTATTTGCAATCCCATAGGTTGTATCCCCTATCCTTCCAAAATCCAAAGCCTCGGGATACACTTCATTCAAGAGGTCAGCCTCTTTCCAAAAACCATCCAGGGGTTGCCAAAGCTTTTCCAGTTCTTCGAATCCCGTAAGTCTTGTGTCAATAAGAACCGGACCATCCCCCGCGCCAAGTTGCGTAAGCAAACTGATCTGATCATAATCATCCCTGATCTCTATGGCATATTCGGGATAGGTCCTTCTAAACAAAGCTGCTGCACTTACGTATGTCTCCTTGTCAAACGAAGGCACCGCAAAAGTGATTGTTTTTATTTCCGTTTTTTCAAGGGTTGGTTTTAGCAATAAGTAATTTATTCCGTTATTGTCATTGTATAATAATGCGATTGTTTCATTGCCCCCCACGTAAATGCCCGTTACGCCCATTACCTGATTTATTACAATGCCGTGATTTGACCAGCGATATGCCATCCTGGTCTCTTCTCCTCTTGCGTTACAGACGTATAAGCCCTCTTTTCCACACCACGCCAGCTCTTCCTCATTCAGCGGCGTAATGCAAAAAGGGGTTGTCTCCCTCATTTTTGTTTCACTGCGCAGGGTTTCATAGCTTAGCATGCCCAATTCCATTAAAGTTCCTGTTTCAAGATTGGCAGTTACGATTCTTTCCCCCGTCGCTACGAAAGGGGCCTCCTTTGTTAAGGAGCCTTCTCCCATCACTTCGCATACGGCAACGCGACCATTGCCAAAAGCACGCAGTCTCCCGAAATTTCCCGATATCTCAAACACCAGCCTCCCTTCTTTCGAAAAAATGGCATATTTTAAGCCGTTATCCTCGTCTCCACGATATGTCAAGTGAATGTTACCCTCTCCGTCCCCCATAATGTCTATCGGTTCCTGACGCATGGGAATCTGCGTCAGGAACTCTCCCACCTTACGAAAGCTCTCGTCCAATTCATAAAATCTGCGCGCCTTAACGTTGTATTCATCGTCATACTCTTTGACATAAGTCACGTAACCGCGCTTGCCGGATATAATGCCAAGGTATTCCATCTGCATGCCTTCCCGCTCCGGATCCACTATCGGTTTTTCAGCGAATTCCATGCCCTCGATGCTAATGCCGCTGACCCCGCTCCAATCTGTCTTATGCGACCCCATTATATGATTTTTGAACCAAACGGCGCCTCCCTCGCCTACCAAACACGCTTTCCGCCCACCGCTTCTTTCCCCTTCCACTTTCAGTTCCTTAAGAGGGGCGTTTATGGCGGCCTGCCAGTCATCCTGTGAATTATCCTTCCACTCGGGTTCCGCATCTTCCAAAAAAACATACGAGGCCGCTTCCCGTGAAGAAGAATTTCCCTGCGTCAGCGTTTCCTGCGAAGCGCCCTCCTTACCTGCGCATCCGGCAAGCAACAATGTCACCAAAAATGCGACGTTAAGTATTTTTTGACTTTTCGCATCCGCCATGTTAACAGCCTCCCTAATGATTGTATGAAATGATTCCCACTCCACAATTTTCATGCTCTGTATACAAAGGATATTCACTAGGTTTACCATAATCTATGTTAGCGCATATACTACATTGCGGATATCTATACGTGTAATAATAATGCGCCGTGCATGTATTGTAAATAGGCCCATTGGTACCATTTCCGGACTGATATTGATGGTAATATGTTGAATGTCTGTTATTAGGATCAACATATGCATTCGCTATATAACTATTATGCCCGCAATCTCTATTTACTGCATGGATGGTAACCGGAGTCAATATACTGCAAAACATTATAACCATTGCCGTACCTAATGCTATGATCATTCTTTTCATAAGTTCCTTCCTTTCTTCGCTAAATTCAGGTTACCTTGAAGCAATTCTGTTTGTCAACATCATTTTACTGAAACATCGGACTCACCTCCTACTACCGAAATTTGTTTTTCATCCTGCGCAGGATTCCAATTGTTTCCATCATTCCCTGCTCAATTCTTCCGGCATCTCCCATTCCGTACATCATATTTCTGTGTTTCCACGTCCCTTCAAAAATACTTTATCACAATACCCGGATCAGTGGCGCTTCATGTCATAATTCATATAGAATGCTCATGTTCTGTTACGTTATAGGTCACTTAAGTGAAACTCTATGATTTTATTATAACAATCTGGCTAGGTATTTTAAGGAAGTGACAAAATTATGCTCTTAATTGACAAAATTAGATGATTCCATCATCTATTTTGTGATGTTGTCACGAGTTCCGTTCTTTTTCCACTCCGGCAATGCCGAAACCTTCCATCGACGCATCCATACACCAATGATTCTAACCTTAATCCGTGAAACTGAATAATTGAAATCTTTTACAAAGCCTTGTTCCATCACGGTTTGATGTCAGTTTGAATCCCAAAAATATTTTCACCTTTTGGGTGATATGTAACCACAATGTTAGGAATCTCTGATATAATAAAAGCAGTTGACGCCACACACCATCGGAGGTTCCCATATGTACAATAATTTTACTGTCGAATTTACAAACGAACGCATCATTCCCAGCGGCGGACTGGCCGTCGTTGGTGCCATTCTCGGTAAGAGTGATTTCGTAAAACGCATGAACCGAATGGATGTCACTCCAAATCGTTCCCAGCATCAGATCAAGAACGGCGACATCCTGCTGACATATGTCGGGATGCTGCAATCCAACGGAATTCACCCGTCCAAGATCAAGGAGGGCTTTGTGCCGGTAGATTCCGACGTGTCTCCGTTTGACAATTCCAAGACACATAAGGAAGTGTTGCAAATCTCTATTTCTGCTCCTGCAGATACAGCCAGACGCGGTTTTTCAAGTGGTCATCCAGGGTCTTTCCATCGATCCTGCCATCCAGATATTCCCCGAATTCCTCGTCAAACACATGTTGCAGCCCGATGGAAAAAGGTTTTTTAACTTCCGCCCCGTTGATCAGTTCCCAATAAAATGCCACATCCGCGTCCCATTCAAGCTCCGGCATAAATTCAGGATCATAGATCCCCATCTCTTTTCTTACGGAAATCTCGCTTTCATATTCCTTGAGCTGACATTCCAAAGCGTCCCTGCGCACGGACAACCCGCCATTCATCAGCTCCATGATTGCTTCCCGTGACAGCATGCACTTCATGAAGGTGTACGCAACGTTTTTTTCCTCCTTCGTAGCTGTTGAACGCAAGGCCAGAGGGGCCCTTGCCACGATGCGGTGCCTTGCGCCGGAACTTGTGGGATACCCCAAAACCCTTTCCCCGTTTGCCACTAATCTCCTTCTCAGCCGGATCACCTGCTCAACCGTGATCAGGTCCTCACGCTCATAAAGTGCCTTTCCCTCACGGAGTGCACGGCCTTCGTCTGCAGGCGGGCACCTTCTTGCCTTTTCCGAAAGCTTTAGCACTCGTTCAAACTGCTGCGTTCCAAAAATCGCTTTTCCGCCATCCCCGTTAAGGTAATAGCTGTCATCTGCCCCACCTTTTAGGACGTCCAAAAACATTTCGCGCCGATCCTCCAGACCCTCCGTTGCCCAATAACAAAGGGCAGCCCCGTCAAAATCCTCTTCGGCTTTTAGAAAACCTTCGTAATCCCAGTCCTTCGGGCCGGACTGCGGAACGATCATGGCCTCCAGTCGAAACTGATTTACAATCCCGCAGGTTACATCCCCAATCTTCCCCAACTCCGCAGCCTGTGGGATGAGTTCATCCGCAAGACCGCTCTGCGTAAGGAAACCATCCAGCGGCTGCCACAGATTCTCCATCTCTTCAAATCCCGTCAACTCCGTGTCGACGAGAACGGGCCCGTCTCCCGCCCCAAGCTGGGTCATGAGCGTCAGCTCATCATAATCCTCCCTTACGTCAACAATATAAGAAGGGTAACGCTTGTTAAAATATGAAACCATCTGCAGGTAAAAATCTTTGTTGTATGGGGAAACCGCAATGGTTACGGTCTTAAGGCTTTCCTTTTCCTCCGTCGGCCGTAAGAGCACGTATGCATATGACTTTAAGCCTTCGCTGTATAAAACGCCAAACCCGCCGTCACTCATCACCGTAATTCCCTGTATGCCGACCGGATTAATTCCGTGCCTTGACCACTTATACGCTTCAATGGTCTTCCCGGTCGTTACGTCCCTTACGTAAACGCCGTCGCGGTTGCACCATGCCAACTGCCGATCACTGATTGGCGCAACGACGCATGCCACGTCCCTAGTCTTTTTTCTGATGGTCTCATCCTTGGATATGGAGAGTTCCTCCAACTTCCCGCTTTCCGCGTCCACGGCAAAGAATCTTTTTTCCGACGACTGCCTTGCCGCATCCGTGAACTTACTCTCGCACAAGGCTACTGACCCTCCGGCGCACGCGTGCAGGCTGACTTCATTCTCCGGAACCGCTTCGAAGACCAGCTTTCCCTCCGGCGAAAAGATCACGTAGTGGCTCCTTCCGTTTCTTTCTCGATAAGTCGCGTGAAAGTTTCCGTTTCCGTCCCCCATCAGCGAATCCAGTGCCCTTCCTCCCATTGCCTCCGCCGTGACGTGCCGCGTCGTTTGAAAGTTTTCATCTAGCTCGTACAACTGATAGGCGACTACTTCTCCGTCCCTGGAATCGCATCCGTATGCAACGTAACCGTTCCTTCCCGAAATTGCCCCAAGTTTTTCAGGCAGACCGGCCGTGCCGTCTGGATCCACTTCAACCCTTAGGTCAATCTCCTCGCCGCCCACGGTAATTCCCCGCACGCCAAACCACGATTTCCTGCGGTCGGAAAATACGTGAGACTGAAACCAAAACCCTCCTCCTTCGGCAAGGAACCTTCCTCCCCCCGTTCCTCCGAACTCTCCTTCCACTTCAAGACCGCTTAAGGGAAGGTTAAAGACGGCGTGAAGTTCATCCACATTATTGTCGCTCCACGCGTCATCTGCGATCTCCAAAAAGCTGAATTCCGTTTCCGGATCCTCAGCGGGCCGAGCGGAATTCGTGTTTTTTCCACTTTCCGCACACCCGGCAAACATTGCCGCTGCCAACAGGACCGCGACCCACTTATACTTCTTTTTTATAATCTTCACTCCGCCTTCACCCCTGCCTTTTTACTTAATCCACCAGCACGCCTACAGCCCACAATCACTGTGGATTATGTCAACGGTATGCTTCACCTTCTACTATCGAAATCCTTCCATCTCCCCTTTCCTTACGGTTGCATCATTGTTTTACGGCACTTGATCCAATAATCCTTCTTGTTACCATACCTTATTTCCTTTACGTAGATGACTTCCTCATCATTCTCAAGAACGTACAATTCGCTTTCATACTCCTTTCCATTGTATACGATCTTGCTCCAATTACTGTTATTTGTTTCAAGATCGTTTTGTGGAACGCGATCAATGCCCGTAAAGTTAAGCTTTCCGACGTACGTTACTCCTTCCGAGGCCTCGTCGCAGTCTTCAAAAGTATTTTGGTAAAGGTAACCATTGTAAAAAACACATTGATCGTCACAGATCCTTTCACTTACAAACCGGTAACAAAAAGGCTCTTTGTCATCGATCCATGAAAAATTTAAGTATGCGTATACCACGTCCGGACAATCCGGGTTTAGGTAAACGTCTCCCGTCAGATCCGCGCCGGCAGACATTTCAAGTTCCCGTTTCGGCACTTCCTTTACCACGGACTGGATGGAACCGTACTTTTCGTATCCTTTCGGCATAACGCCATAGTGCGTTCCCGCTCTTAAATAATTGCCCTTCATTCCGACCTCCGTTAATAGATCGGCCTTACCGCTGGTCGTAAAAAGCGTTCCGTTTATCATAACCTGAAACGCGATTCCTTCCGGCATGGGCTCTCTGTTTAAGCATGCAAGTTCCGTTATGGGCATTATGATTCCCTGCTTATTTTCCGTTTCACGGCCGTCCGCAGCCAAGGAATCATTAGGCTCTTCCAACCGTTGATCGATTTCCGGCTCCTTTTCCGCCCAATCAACAATTTCCTGCGCCTTTTCTGAGCTTTCCTCGCGTTTTCCGGCAGACGGCTTTCCGGAAAACATGCGGACAGCCATGGATAAACCAACAAGTCCCAGCAAAATAAGAACTAAAAGCACTGCTTTTTTACCATTCATCATCTGTCCCATCCCCCTTATCCATGTTTTCCGTTCATGCAGTCATAGGTTACGTGATAATTTCCGTCGCCATCCCCCATGTCATCTAATTGTGTATCGCTTAATGTTAAGATCTCCTGCAAGCTGGCAAGCATTGCTGCGATAATGATAGACATTGATTTTGCAAAGGTTATGTCTGCCATTTCATCCACCAGAAAGAAGAACCGTTCACCTAATGTCCGCTGATCTTCGTTATGCCGTTGTTCCAACGCCAAAAGCATGTACCTTGCAAAGACAATGGCTACATGTGCAGTGAGCGCATCATACGAAAGACTGTGACATTCGCCAACCAGATTCAGGGTTGACTTACCGGTTTTAAAGTAAACTTGAGCCAGTTTGTCTTTATGGAATTCAGGAAACGGTAAAATGTGTTTTACGAAAAAGCTTCCCTGAAGGAACCTGTTCGTTGTTGCATGTACATGCTGCGTCCGATAAAACATTGCCAAGCTTATACTTTAGGATGGAAATGGCATAAATCCTCCCTGACGTTTAATGGTTTCTCGTCAATTCCATTATACCAAAGTGAATGCATTTATACAATTTTTATAGGCTGAAATATTGAATTTTCACAATGTCATTAACTTAAGAATTAACCATCGTAGTGAGAAATAACAATTATTAATGGTTGCTTTATGCTCATATTTATGATATACTCTGTAGTGAGAAAA
>ONSO01000080.1 GCA_900320485.1 uncultured Lachnospiraceae bacterium
TAAAAATTTATATATTTATTCAACAAATACAGGTAATGGTAAAACTACTTGGTTATCTAAGTTATTAAAGTCTTATTTTAATAAAATTTGGGCTGGCAATGGATTTAGAACAAGAGGATATTATATAGATTTGCCTACATTTTTTATTGAACTTAAGGAAGCCATAAACAATCCTAATGAAGACTTGAACGAGCAAAAAGAATTTCTAAAAAATGAACTTTGAAGCGAGTGTTCGGGGGAGACGCCCTACAGTCTCCCCCCAAACACTTCCGCGCTTGATCTATCGTAAGTAAAGAAGCTGGAAATTGCGATTGTGGTTGGGGTAACGGGTATGTACAAGAAACAGATGGTTTTTCAGAAAATTTTATGTTTATTGAACCTGATAGCCGGGGGACTGATCTTTTTCTATTCCCTGGGCATTATGACGGACTTGTTTGACAGTCTGTATTCCACCATGCGTAAAAAAGACCTGACCCAGACAACGGTGTCCGGTTCATACCTGTATTATGAGATGCAGGACTTTAATCAGTTGTTTGTAAAGCTGGCCATTGGCCTTATTTTGGTGACGCTGGTTTTGTTTCTGACAAATACCAACGTCCGCAGAAAATATTACGTCGGAAATTACGTTGCGATTGCGCTGAACGTCCTTTACGGGATCGGTTTTACGGTTTGGGCGCATTTGCAGATTGAATTATATAAAGCAAAATTTTTGCAGATCGATTTTGCGGCACTGAAGGAACATGCGCAGACTTGGGATACGCTTTATACGGAATCCACTTTTTGGTTTGACGTGCACTATCTTTTCTTTGGCATTCTACTCATTCTGGACGTGCTTTTGATCGTGGATCTTTTCTGGAAGAGAAGCCTGATGAAGGAAGAAGCTGGTCTTATCGCAAAGGGAAAGGAGGCAGCCGCATGACGGAACACGTGAAACCTAAGCTGGAGATGGCGGATGACAATTACTTACGCGTGGACAGAATGCGTTATGAAAAGAACAAGATCTGTTCCAATCTGGCTATCCTGGCCATCGTCTTTAACGCACTTTTCTTTGTCAGCATTTATAAATCTGACGTGGGAACCTGGTATTATTCCATGTTGATCGGCGCTTCCATCGTCTATAATCTGTTGTTTATGATGATCGTATTTTTGATCTCCGAAGGAACGAAAAATTACAAGGTAGCTTATTCGTGGATCGCCATTGTCGTTGGAGTGCTTCAGTTTGCAAGACTCCTGATCTATCCCCGGATGGCCAGGGCAGCCCAGACGCAATCCACTGGCGAAATTGTACAGGTCATGAAGGATCCCCAGTATTACAGGGTGGTGATCTATCTGGCCTTGTCCGGCACCTGTCTCATCGTTTCCGCCGTGATCGGGATCAGGAAGCATGCGGCATTAAAGAAGCACCTGGAGTCCGTGGCGGAGAAGTAAGCGCTGACGGCAGATAAAGGAGAGATAGTACATGGCTCAGTTATCATTGCAGCACATCGATAAGATCTATGACAATAAAGTGCAGGCGGTTTATGATTTCAACATCGACGTGAAGGACGGAGAGTTCATTGTGCTTGTGGGCCCCTCCGGATGCGGAAAGTCCACAACCCTTCGCATGATCGCAGGCCTTGAGGACATCACAAACGGAAAGCTTTTGCTGGACGGAAAGGACATTACCGCAGCGCCTCCCAAGGACAGGGACATGGCCATGGTATTCCAGAATTACGCCCTGTACGGCCACATGACGGTCTACGAGAACATGGCATTTTCCTTAACCCTCCGCAAGGAGGATCCCAACGTGATCCACAAGAAGGTTTTGGCGGCGGCGGAGATCCTTGACCTGACCTCCCAGCTGAACAAGAAACCGTCCCAGCTTTCCGGCGGACAGCGCCAGAGGGTGGCCATGGGAAGATCCATCGTAAGAAGCCCGAAGCTGTTTCTGTTTGACGAGCCTCTTTCCAATCTGGACGCTAAGCTGAGAAGCTCTACAAGGCGCGAGATCCTTTTGCTCCATAAGCGCCTAAAGGCCACCATGCTTTACGTAACCCATGACCAGACGGAGGCGCTTACGCTGGCTGACCGGATCGTCTGCATGTCCATGGGAAGGGTTCAGCAGATCGGTACGCCCCTGGAGCTCTATGACACTCCGGCGAACCTGTTCGTGGCAAGCTTTATCGGCCTGCCGCCCATGAATTTCTTCCCGGTGCTGGTCAGCGGAGATGAGCTTTATTCCCCGCATTTTAAGGTGCCCATGACGCCGGAACAAAAGGAGCTTCTCTCTGAATATCAGGGAAAGCACGTGACTTTGGGCGTGCGTCCTGAAAACGTGGCGGAGGGCGGTACCGTTCCGGTAACGGTGAATGAAAATGAAAACCTCGGGATGAATACCCTGGTGCACGGCCATCTTTCAGAGGGCGGCGCGGACAGCCGCATTACCTGTAAGTTCAAGGGCTGGTGCGACTATAAAAAGGGCGACGTTGTAAAGGTAAGCTTTCAGAAAATGCATTTCTTCGATCAGGAGAGCGGAAACCGGATCGTAAAGGCATAAGGGGGATCCTATGAAAGAATTTTTGCGAAAAAGAATGGTGGCATTAAAAAGAAAACCGCAGACCATCGCGTTTGTCGTCCTTGTGGTTTCCTTTCTGATCTATTCCCTGAACCTTAGGAATATTTCGGACACCACCGCGCAGATCAATACCACCGGGATGGGACTGACGGGCTTTGCAACCATGCTGTTTTCCATGCTGTCCCTCCTTACGTTCCTGAATTCCTTCCCTCACAGAAAGAACGTGAACGTGCCCATGCTGGTGATCTTCTTCGTCATGCAGGGAATCATTATTTTCTGTGACCAGTATTATCTTTCCAAGATCAACTGGAGGATCGCCGGAGAGATTGCGGCGGGTAATGACGTAGTTGCATGGCTTGCAAAGAACGCTTACGTTTACAGGGCGTACAAAATGCTGAATACGCACACGATCTTTGTGATCATTACCATTGCGCTTGTAGTTTTACTGCCGGTATATTCTAAGCTCCTTCGCAAGATCAATACCTCCATCGAAGTGGAAGGCAACGAGGGAATGGGTGAGATCGAGATCGTAAACGAAAACTAAGAGGATGGCCCATGGCGGATAAGAAGGAAAAGGACGGCGCGGGAAATCCCGGAAGATCCATGCGGGAGAAGAGCACCGTGGATTATTACAAGTTAAAGACAAAGGCCGTGGACGACTTGGTAAACGCCGACGTTTCCAATTCGCCAAAGGTGAGCAGGGAGGAGATCGCCAGGATCTCAGGACGCTCCGCAAAGAGATTTGCCCTGCCGGACTGGTTTAAGATCTGCGTCGTGAAATTCTGGTTCGCGGCTGCCGTCTGTTTCTTTTTTGTCTGGGGACTGGGCGGTTACGTAAGACAGCTCCTTGACCTTCTCTTTGTCATCGGACTGGCCCTGGGGCTTGTGACGGACCTTCTGGTGAACAACGTGATCCGGTTCATGGAGCAGACAAAGGGAGAGTATAACGGCTGGATGCTCTTTGCAAAAAAGAGTTACTTAAGCTTTCTTCTAAACGTGCTATATGGTTTTGTCATTATCTTTTTTACCTATACCCTGTATAATGCGGTGAATCTTGCCGCAATGCAACTGTCGGGGAACCGGGATACGCTGTTTTTAACGGTGGAACCCATTGTATTTGGACTGTTTTGCCTAGGGATCGACCTGATGTTCCTGGGCATGAAAAAACTGTTCCTGAGAGTCTTGGAGGATGCAAAAAAGTCTGCGCAAGGCAGGCCCGCAAGGTGATTTTTTCGGAGGAAGGACATGGCATATCTGACACTGAAAAACTTAAATAAGATTTATCCCAATGGTTTTCACGCGGTTCATAACTTTAATCTGGAGATCGAAAAGGGCGAATTCATTGTGTTTGTCGGCTCCTCAGGTTGTGGAAAGTCCACCACGCTCCGCATGATCGCCGGCCTGGAGGAAATCTCCAGCGGAGAGTTTTTGATCAATGGCAAGCGTGCCACAGAGCTATGCCCTGTACCCCCAGATGACGGTGTACGACAATCTGGCCTTCAGCTTAACGCTCCAGGGCGTGGATGAGGACGTCATCGAGAAAAAGGTAGAGAAGACTGCAAAGATCCTGGGACTGACGGAATATCTGGACAGACTCCCGAGGGCCCTCTCCGGCGGTCAGAGACAGAGAGTTGCCGTGGGCCGTGCCATCATTCGAAAGGTGGGGATCTTCCTCATGGACGAGCCCCTGTCCAACCTGGATGCAAAACAGAGAGTGACCATGCGTTCCGAGATCACGCAGATCCATAAAGAGATCGGTGCGACCACCATCTACGTAACCCATGACCAGACGGAAGCCATGACCATGGCGGACCGCATTGTCGTCATGAAGGACGGCTACGTACAGCAGGTGGGTACCCCTCATGATCTGTATTTTGATCCGGTCAACGTATTTGTGGCAGGCTTTATCGGAGAGCCGCCCATGAATTTCGCACGCGGCAAGGTAAAGGACGGGAAGCTGCCTTTTGGCGACCAGTGGATCGACTTGACGAAAAAAATGGGAGAAACCATTAAGCAGTATGAAGGCAAGGAACTGATCCTGGGCTTTAGGCCGGAGGCGATCCTTCTGGGTCATGAGGAGGATTCCTATCATCTTACCTGCGAAGTAGAGCTTACGGAGATGCTGGGCGATACCGCCAACGTCTACGTATTGGTGGGAGAGGAGCAGGCCATCTTAAAGGTGGATCCTCACGACGTGCCCTCCCTGCAGGGAGAGACGGCATTCTCCATTCCGTATAAGAGCACGTATCTTTTTGACGGGGAAACGGAAATGGTCATCAGGTAGGATACATGGGAAAGATTGCTTCAGCAAAGGATGAATCCTTTCGAGAGTACGTGATCACGGCATCGCCCTTGAAAGTGCTTTTTACCGTCTGCGGGCCCCTGGCGCTGTATCAGGCCATGCAACAGATCTTTAAGATCATGGACACGCTGATGGCGGCTCACGTAAGTGCCGGCGCCGTTTCTGCCATATCCAGCCTGACCCAGATCACCTCCATGGTGACGGCTCTGGGCAGCGGACTTGCAGTGGGCGGTTGCATCCGCATTTCGGAGAGCTATGGACAGGGGGATTATGAGATGGTGCAAAGGCGCACCTCCACCCTGTATGCGGGTACCGTGATCTTGAGCCTTGTGGTGGCGGGGATCCTGATCCCATTTGCCACCCCTTTTTTAAAATTGTTAAAAACGCCTGCGGAGCTGATCGAGGTTGGCGTCGGGTATTTCAGGGTAGAGATCCTGAGCCTGGTCCTTAGCTTTTTTAACACGGTCTACGTGGCAATTGAGAGAAGCAGGGGACATGCCCGGAAGATTTTGAATTTAAACCTTGCGGTGGTGGTGATCAAGCTGGGTCTCTCTGCCGTGTTTGTATACGTATTTCAGTGGGGCGTGATCATGATCTCCGTGGCAAGCCTGATCTCTCACGGAGCACTGACGGCATACGTCCTCTTGACCATGCCCGGAGATGAGGGAGCCTTCCGGTTTACGTTTTCAGCCATCCGTTTTGACGGAAAGACCGTGGCGCCGGTGCTAAAGCTTTCCTATCCCGTGGCTGCGGAGAAGATGCTCTTTGCCGCCGGGAAAGTTATGGTGAACGCCATGTCGGCTTTTTACGGCGCGTTGACCGTTGGCGCGCTTGGAATCTCCAACAACATCGGCGGCCTTACCACCAACTGGCACAGCGGCATGCTGGACGGGGCCTCCTCACTGATCAGCCAAAACCGCGGCGCCGGAAAATACCGCCGCACTGAGAAGATTTTCTGGTGGCTCATGGCAGTGAACGTGGGGATCGGGGTCATTGGATGGATCAGCGTTGCCTTTAGTCTTCCCTGGCTGGCGGAACTGTTTGCAAAGTCTAAAAACCAGTTTGATCCCTTGTTTTGCGACATGATCATTCAGATCCACCGCTATGAAATGCTGGGCTACGTAACCCTTGGCATCAATTCCGCGGTGAATGCTCTGCTTCTCGGATATGGTTATGCAAAGCTGACCATGATTCTCAACGTGGCGAGAGTATTTGTATTCCGGGTACCCGTGCTCTGGGGTCTGCAGCGTTTTACGGCCATGGGACCGGAAGCGGCGGGCGTGACCATGATGGTCAGCAACGTGGCCACGGGACTGTTGTCCCTGGTGGTGTTGGTTCCCATTCTTCATCGGATCAAACGGCAGGAGGAAAAAGAAAGTGCGTAGAATCCTTTATGCGGGAGACAGCACCGTGACCTTTAATAAATTTGATACTTACCCTCAGACGGGATTGTCCCAGGGACTTTTACTGTACTTGAAGGACAACGTATTTCTTCGAAGCTTTGCGGTAAACGGAAGAAGCACCAAGTCCTTTCTGGAGGAGGGGCGACTTACGGAGATGGAGGCCTGCTTTCAGGAGGGGGACCTTTTTCTCATACAATTCGGCCACAATGACGAAAAGAAGGAAGACCCCAAACGCTATGCGGCGCCCTTTGGCGCTTATCAGGAAAACCTGAAGGTCATGATCGACGCGGCAAGGGAAAAGAAGGCCCTCCCGGTTTTGATCACGCCGGTGGCAAGGCGGCTCTTTGACGGGAGGGGCGCGTTCCTTGGAGGAAGCCACGGAGAGTATCCGGAAGCCATGAAAAGGCTGGCGGAGCGGGAAAAGGTTCCCGTCATTGACTTGAATTCGTGGAGCGAGGCATATCTGAGGCAGGTAGGAGATCTTGGCTCGAGGCCCATGTATGTCTATCCAAAGGACAACTCACATTTGACATACTTTGGGGCGGCGGTAATGGCGGAGTTTCTTGCAAAGGAGCTATGGAAGCTTGGAGGGCCCTATGCAGAGGTTTTACTGCCACTTCGAGCAGGCTGCGGAGAACTAAGCGCCGGGGAAAGTGGCACTGAAGAAAGAAGCACCATGGGAAGTGATCATGGAATGGATACGCTTCTTGGAGCGGCGTTTCTGGAAGAAAAGGATGAGCGTTAGACGCGGGAGTGAAGAAGACATGACAAACGAAACCGGACGGAAAATAGGGAAATACGTAGATGAGCTGCTCCTTGCATCCGATGCGGAGCATCCGGCGTGGAATCAGGAAATGCTTCTTGGAAAAAAGCGGAACAAGTGGAATTACATAGACGGGTGCATGATCACCGCCGTTCTTTCGCTGTATGAGATCACCGGGGACGAAAAGTATTTTACCTTTGCAAAAAAATTTGTGGATGCCTTTGTGGCGCAGGACGGAACCATACGGACCTTTGACGTAAAAGAGTATAACCTGGACAACGTGAACGCGGCCCGTAACTTATTTTTTTTCTACGAGAAGACGGGCGAAGAGAAGTATAAGCTGGCCATGGACCTTGTAAGAAGCCAGCTGGACACCATGCCGCGCACAAAAGAGGGGAGTTTCTGGCACAAGGCCATTTATCCAAACCAGGTATGGCTGGACGGGCTTTACATGGCACAGCCATTTTACGAAAAATATGAGACCTGCTTCCGTAAAATGGGGAATTGCCAGGACGTGCTTCTGCAGTTCCAAAACGTGGAAAAACACATGAAGGATCAAAAGACCGGGCTTTATTATCATGGCTATGACGAGAGCCGCGAAATGTTCTGGGCAAACAAGGAGACGGGCTGCAGCGCCAATTTCTGGCTGCGCTCCCTTGGCTGGTTTACCCTGGCATTGGTGGAGACGGCCCAGGCCACGGACGAGACCTTATATTACGAAAAGCGCTATTATCAAAAGCTCCTGGAAGACCTTGTGGATGCCTTAAAGCCTTATCAGGACGAAAGCGGCATGTTTTATCAGGTGGTGGACAAAAAGGATGCGGAGGGCAATTATCTTGAAACCTCCGGAACGGCGCTGATCGCCTATGCCATCTTAAAGGCCGTAAGACTAAGGTATCTGGCGCCGCGCTATCTTGAGATGGGAGAGCGGGCCTTTCAAGGAATCGTAGACCGGTATCTTTCGGAAGACGCGGACGGAACGCTCAGGCTTGGAGGCATCTGCCTGGTGGCGGGACTTGGCGGCCCTGCAAAGAGGGACGGATCCCTTGCCTATTATCTCAGCGAGCCCGTGGTGGAAAATGAAGCAAAGGGCGTGGCACCCTTCCTCATGGCATACACGGAAATGCTCAGGCTGGAGTCATAAAAAGCCGCAGGCAGGCTGGAAAAACGAAAAAGAGCCGTAATGGATTTGGAGAGACAGAGCATGAATTTGGAATCGGAATTTGAGGTCGCGGAGATCTTTTGCAGGAGCGTGACCATAGAGCGAAAAGGCTGCGCCGCATATGAGACGGAAAAACCATGCCAGGTATTCCTTAACGGGAAGGCCTGGCTTTCCACGCACCGCACCGTCATTACCGTTGATGGTCTTTTACCGGATGCGGAATATGAGATAGAGATCAGAGAGTGCGAAGAAGGCGGAAACGTAAATGCCGCAGACGGTGGGCGGGAGAATGAAAAAGGCGGAAACGTAAATGCCGCAGACGGTGGGCAGGAGAGTGAAGAAGGCGGAAACAAAAATCCTGCGGGCTTCGTTCAGAAGGTTCGCACGCGGCATGAGAGCTTCCTTTTAAGCGTTAAGGATTTTGGCGCCCGGGGAGACGGCGTAAGCCCTGACACTGCCGCCATTCAGGCAGCCATCATGGCTTGTCCGCCGGAGGGAACGGTGTATTTTCCCAAGGGCACCTATTTTTCCGGGCCTTTATTCCTAAAAAGCCATGTCTCCCTTTGGCTGGATGAGGGGGCAACACTTTTGGGAGATCCGGACAGGGCGCATTATCCGGTGCTGCCCGGCATGATCCGTAATTTATATGACAATGACAAGGAATATTCCGTAGCATCCTGGGAGGGAAATCCGCTGGACTGTTTCGCGTCCCTTCTTACGGGAATTGGCGTCATGGACGTGGACGTCTTTGGACGGGGCGTGATCGACGGCAATGCCGCGGCAGGCGACTGGTGGGAGGACGTGCGGAATAAACGCGGTGCCTGGAGACCGCGGACGGTCTTTTTCTCCGGCTGCAAAAACGTGCGCATGCAGTCCCTGACCGTCAGGAATTCCCCTTCCTGGACCATTCATCCATATTACTGCGACCACGTAAGACTGCTTAACCTGACAATTCAAAATCCCGAGGAGGCTCCCAATACGGACGGCGTTGATCCGGAGAGCTGCGAGGATCTTATGATCCTTGGAACGAGGATCTCCGTGGGAGATGACTGCATTGCCATAAAGAGCGGAAAGCTATACATGGCGCAGCATCATTGCAAGAAGACAAAGAACGTAGTCATCCGCAACTGCCTTTTTGAAAAAGGGCACGGCTCCGTTACCATGGGCTCTGAGGTGGCAGGCGGCATTGAAGGGGTTTACGTTTCGGATTGCATTTTTCGCGGGACGGACAGAGGCGTTCGCGTAAAGACAAGAAGAGGGCGCGGAAGGAAAGCGCTGATCACGGGCATGACGTTTGAAAGGATAAGGATGGAGAACGTACAGATGCCCGTGACCCTTAACATGTTTTATTTCTGTGACCCTGACGGGCATACACCCTACGTACAGGGACAGGATCCCTTGCCGGTGGATTACCGGACGCCCAAGATCGGGACCCTGCTTCTTAAGGACGTGGAATGCGTGGGCGTGGATGCCTGCTTTGTGTGCGCCTATGGACTTCCGGAGGAGCCCATTGAAAAGATCGTACTGGAGAACGTAAGGGCATCTTTCCTGCCAAAGGAAGAAAGAAGCCCGAAGCGCCCCATCATGATGGACAATTTTGAGGCCATGAGCGGCAGGAGTCTTTTTATCAAAAACGTAAAAGAACTGGTCTGCAGGGATACGTGCATTTCCGGAAGCGAGGATAAGGAGCCGGCCATTATCGCCTGCGAAAAGCAAGACGTCGAAGGACTTAAGATCGTGCCCTAAGGAAAAACGGGAAAGGCCGCAAGGCGGGAGACTGAAGAAAAATCGGGAACGCTTTAGGGCGGGAAAGGCGGGAGAACGTGCAACTGGGAATTCGTCTTCACGACGTAAAAAAGGCACCCCTGGAAGAGCGGGTGGCCATTGCAAAGGAGCAGGGCTTTGCCTGTGCCCACGTGGCACTGAGCAAGCTGATCAGTGAATATCCTACGGACGACTGCGCCCTGACCCCGGGCTTTGCCTGCCATCTGAAAAGAGTGTTTCAGCAAAATGGCTTGGACCTGGCGGTACTGGGATGCTATCTGAATCTGGCAAATCCCAATGAGGAAGCACTGAAAAAGATCCGGAAACGCTATTATGCCCATCTGCGGTTTGCCTCCCTTTGCGGCGCCGGCGTTGTCGGCACGGAGACGGGAGCCGTCAACGAGGCATACAAGTATGAAGAGGCGAACCATTCCGAGGAAGCCCTGGAGATTTTTGTACGAAACCTCCGCCCCGTTGTGGAGTGCGCGGAAAAGATGGGCGTGATCCTGGCCATTGAACCCGTATTTAAGCATATTGTCTGCAGTCCTGCCCGTGCAAGACGCGTGCTGGACTGCGTTTCCTCCTCCAATCTGCAGATCATTTTTGATCCCGTAAATCTCCTTGACTTGGAGAATTACGAAAGCAGGGAGGAGATCTTTGAAGAGGCCATGGAATTGCTCGGACCTGACATTGCCATGATCCACCTTAAGGACTTTGTCATCCGGGACGGCAAGATGGAATCCGTTGCCGCGGGGACGGGGCTCATGAATTACGAGAAAATCTTAAGGTTCATAAAGACCAGAAAGCCCTATATTCACGTGACGTTGGAAAATACCACCCCGGAAACGGCGGTCTGGTCCAGGAAATATATTCAGGATCTCTGGGAGAGAACCTGACGGGTCTTAAAAAGAAATTCTTTACAATATTGGGAAAAGGCGACTATAATGAAATAGTCAGTCTTGGCCGGTTCTGGGAGGAGTGCGGCAACGCATTGTCGGTGTCTCGGTGCAAACTTTGAGATGATCCCGGAGAACACGCGACAGCCGGGCAGGACTGGCTTTTTTACGTGCAGGATCAGGGCTTGCGGATATTGGCAGCCGCCCGGAGAGACGTGCGTACAAGAGGGGAATGGAGTGCGGAAAGATGAATTATAAGATGTTGATCCAATATGACGGTTCCAGATATTACGGCTGGGAGCATCAGCCGGGACAGGAACTTACCATACAGGGAAAGCTGGAGTCGGTGCTTGGCCTCATGGCGGGAGAACCCGTGGAGATCATTGGGGCCGGCAGGACGGATGCAGGCGTGCATGCCAGAGGCATGGTGGCCAACGCTAAATTTCAGACGGAAAAAAGCGTGGAGGAGATCCGGGACTATATGAACCAGTACCTGCCGGATGACATTTGCGTGCAGGAGGTAAGGATCGCGTCCGACGCCTTCCACAGCCGATATAAGGCGCAGGGAAAGACGTACCGGTATACCTGCTACGCAGGAAAAACCAAGCCCGTGTTTGACCGGAAGTACGTATGCGTACTGGAGGAAATGCCGGACGTCGAGGCCATGAAAAAGGCAGCGGCGCATCTTCTTGGAACCCATGACTTTGCAAGCTTTTGCGGCAACCCGAAAATGAAAAAATCCACCGTCCGCATGGTGGATCGGATCGACGTGGAGGTAAAGGGGGATTACCTGAGCCTTACGTATCACGGCTCCGGATTTTTGCAGTACATGGTAAGGATCCTGACGGGGACGCTTTTGGAAGTAGGCTTTGGAAAGCGGGATCCGGATTCCATCCCGGAGCTCATCGAAGCAAAGAACCGCTCGCTGGCAGGTCCTACGGCACCTGCAAAGGGACTTTGCCTTTTGAAGGTGGATTATTGATCGCAGAATCAGAAATGGAATGACGGGACGACAGGCCATGGATAATCTGAATATATTTGACTATATGAGAAATACAAAGATGGAGAAGGAGTCTCCCCTGGCGGCAAGGATGCGCCCGAAGACTTTGGATGAGGTTGTGGGACAGGAGCACGTCATTGGGAAGGATAAACTCCTTTACCGGGCCATTTTGGCCGATAAGCTGAGCTCCATCATTTTTTACGGTCCTCCCGGAACGGGAAAGACCACGCTGGCAAAGGTGATCGCCAATACCACCAGCGCCACTTTTACCCAGATCAATGCCACCGTGGCGGGGAAAAAGGACATGGAGGAAGTGGTGGAGAAGGCAAAACAGGAACAGGGAATGTACGGACGCCGCACCATCCTGTTCATCGATGAGATCCACCGCTTTAATAAGGGGCAGCAGGATTACCTTCTTCCCTTTGTGGAGGACGGCACCATCATTCTCATAGGCGCCACCACGGAAAATCCGTATTTTGAGGTTAACGGCGCACTACTCTCGAGGTCCATCATATTTGAATTAAAGCCCCTGTCCCGGGAGAACGTGGAGACCTTGATCGACAAGGCCGTGTATGACAGGGAAAAGGGCATGGGAGCCTATGACGCGGTGATGGACGAGGATGCCAGGGAGTTTTTGGCGGATCTCTCCGGCGGGGATGCCAGACATGCCTTAAATGCCGTGGAGCTTGGCATCATGACAACGCCAAGGTCGCAGGACGGAAAGATCCATTTTACCCTTGCAGTGGCTCAGGAATGCATCCAAAAGCGCGTCATGCGTTATGACAAAAACGGCGACAATCATTATGACGTGATCTCAGCCTTTATCAAGAGCATGCGCGGGTCTGATCCGGACGCGGCAGTTTATTATCTTGCAAGGATGCTGTCTGCGGGGGAGGACGTGAAATTCATTGCAAGGCGCATCATGATCTGCGCGTCGGAGGACGTGGGAAATGCCGATCCGCAGGCACTTAACGTGGCCGTGAGCGCATCGCTGGCAGCGGAGCGCATCGGCATGCCGGAGGCCCAGATCATCTTGGCCCACGCCGCAACCTACGTAGCCTGTGCGCCTAAGAGCAATGCGGCATGTAACAGTATTTTTGCGGCCATGCAGGAGGTGGAGCGGACGGGAAATCTTCCCATACCCACGCATCTGCAGGACGCCCATTACAAAGGAGCGGCAAAATTGGGACACGGAACGGGATATAAGTATGCACATGATTATCCAAATCATTACGTGGAGCAACAGTACCTTCCCTATGAGCTAAACGGTAAGGAATTCTATTCTCCCACGGGAAACGGATATGAGGTGAAGATCAAAGAGCACATGGCAAAGCTGAAGCGGGAAGCCGCGGGAGAGCAAAAGAAAAAGGGAACTACCTTAGAATAGTTCCCTGATGAGATATTGGTAGAGCTCCTGATTTTTTTTCTGCCAGTTGTCACAGATGCTTTCCGCCAGCTCCTTGGTGGGAACGGAGAGCGTTAAGTCAATGAGGGAAATGCCGCGGTCCTTGGCTACCAGTCTGGTCTCATATTCACCGCTGGTGGCCTTGTAGTAATCCGCAAGGACGGACACCTCGTTGCGAAGGTCGAATTCCTTCTCCTTGAGATAGTTTTCGATGTCCTCCTTGATGGCCTCGCCCAGGCGGTTTTCAAAGAAATGCAGGGTTTCCTTTCCCTCCGCGGTGATGGAAAGGTGGGTGCGGTTCCGGATGGACTGTGCGGAGATCATGCCTGCCGTGGTCAGTTCTCCGATGATCTGCTGGAGCGTCAGGAAATTCGTGTATTCCTTCTCCAGAATAAAGTCGCTGATCTGGGCTCCGGTCAGGGGAAAGTTTACCCGGTCCAGCATGTAAAGAACGATGAGTTTATAAAGGGTCAGGGGGTCCTGTATCATGGTTTACCTCTTGTTTTCAGTGATCTTACGGCATCCCTGGCGGATGCCTTTTTCTTTCAGGACGTGGTGAAGACTGTTCAGCACGTCTTTTTTATTGCGGCTAAAGTCCGGGGCGATGAGATCTGCCCCGCGGCCGTCCCCCGTGACCCGATGGATCACAATGGACTCGTCAAGCCGCGCAATGCTTTCAGACAAGATTTCCAGATAAGCTTCTTTTGTAAGGACTTCAAAGGCCCCGGCCTGATAATCCTTTGCAAGATCGGTCCCGCGAAGTACGTGGAGAAGCTGAAGCTTTACGCCAAAAGGTTTAAGACCTGATACGTAGGATACGCTTTCCAGCATCATCTCCCTTGTTTCGCCGGGGAGCCCGAGGATCAGGTGGACGATCACGGGAATGCCGGCTTCCCTTAAGCGTTCAAACGTTTCCTCGAAGACGGAGAGGGGGTAAAGGCGCCGGATATACTCTGCCGTGGCTTCATGCTTGGTCTGCAGGCCAAGCTCCACCCAAAGAAATTTGTCAGGAAATTCTTTTTTTAATTTACAAAGGAGCGTTAAAACCTCCGGCCCCATGCAGTCCGGTCTTGTGGCAATGGAAATGCCGCGGATCTTTGGATGGGAGAGGGCGCTTTGGTAGATTTCTTCCAGATAGGGCAGGGGACCGTAGGTGTTGGTAAAAGCCTGAAAATAGGCCACGTACTCGTCACCGACGTTCTTTGAGCCAAAAAGGGAAAGGCCTTCCCTGAGCTGACGGTCAACGTCAAAAACGGAATCCCTTCCGCCTGCGGCAAAGTCGCCGCTGCCGCCTGCGCTACAGAAGATACAGCCCCGAAAGTCCAGGGTCCCGTCCCGGTTGGGACAGGTCAGGTGGGCGTTCAGGGCTATCTTATAAAGCTTATGATGATACGTATTCTTAAAATAGGCATCTAAGGAATAATAGGGTTTGCCTTGCCAGTCCGTCATGACTTTTTCACGTGGCTCTTTACTGCCTGGGCTACAAGCTCTGCAACCTTGGGATTAAAGGCCTCGGGCATGATGTTGTCATCGGAGAGCTCCTCCTCGGGAACAAGACTTGCAATGGCTTCGGCCGCTGCCAGCTTCATCTCTTCCGTGATCTGGGTCGCGCGGGCTTCCAGGGCACCCTTGAAGATCCCGGGAAAGGCTACCACGTTGTTGACCTGATTGGGGAAATCGCTGCGTCCCGTGCCGACAACCCTTGCGCCGGCTGCCTTTGCCACGTCGGGCATGATCTCGGGAACGGGATTGGCCATGGCAAAGAGAATGGAGTCCTTATTCATGCTGGCCACCATTTCGGGGGTAACAATGTTGGGAGCGGATACGCCTACAAATATGTCGGCACCCTTCATGGCGTCGGCCAGGGTTCCGGTCTTGCCTTCCAGATTGGTCACTTCAGCCATTTTCTGCTGCATCCAGTTCAGACCCTCGGTCTTTTTGGAGACAATGCCCACCTTGTCACACATGGTAACGTTGGGGAAACCGTAGGTAAGAAGGAGCTTCGTGATCGCCACGCCGGCGCTTCCCGCACCGTTTACGACCACGCGGCAGTCTTCCTTCTTTTTGCCAACGACCTTCAGTGCATTGATAATGCCGGCCAGGACCACGATGGCGGTGCCGTGCTG
>ONSO01000179.1 GCA_900320485.1 uncultured Lachnospiraceae bacterium
TTCTCTGCAAAATATTTGAGAATGTGATATTCCTTCGCATTTAGCGGGATCTCTTTCCCGTTCTTTTCGATCCTGCCGTTTTCAAAGTCCATCTTAAGGCTCCCCGAATGAATCACGTTCTCTTTCGGGCTTTCCGGCTTCAGATGCCTTTTTTGCACTTCGATCCTGGCCAGTAGCTCATTCATCCCCCACGGCTTCACCAAATAATCATCAGCGCCGAGCCTAAGGCCGCTCACCTTATCAATCTCATCCCCTCTTGCAGTAAGCAAGATCACTGGCATCTGCGATTTTTCCCGGATCTTTGAAAGGACGGACAGCCCGTCCATCCCCGGCATCATCACGTCAAGAATGGCCAAATCAGGTTTTTCTTTCCGGAAAAGCTCCATCGCCCGCATCCCGTCCTTCGCCTGTATCACGGAGTAGCCGGCGCCCGTCAGCTGATCATTTAATAATTGCCTAAGATCCTTTTCATCATCTGCTATCAGTATTTTCATCCGTCCGTCTTACCTCTTTTACCGATCCTCTTCGAAACTTCCCGCCGCAGGGTCTGCCGTCATTCCAGCCCCAGTCTTTTCCAAGTTTCCGGGCTCAACGTTTTCAGGTCATCGATCACAACCACGCAATCCTCTTTGACGTTTTCCATCACTTCCCTCATGCATCCCTTGGGGATTGCCACGCAGCCTCCCGTAAAAGGCTTTATCTCACCGAAGCAATGCAAGAATATGGCGCCGCCAACGCCCGGAACGCAGTCCTCGTTATAGCTGATATTCAGACAGTATTGATACTCCGGATCACATTTGATAAGATGTTCCGTGTTCCTGTTTTTGACGTCCAGCCCGGGATAATCCTTGATATTCACCAGCCGGTTATAAGCATACCCTTCTCTGGGATCCCCCGACCAATAATCACTCTTTGTCACCTGATGATATGGGATCGCACATCCGGGATCGGCGGCAATTCCAAAGGCCGCGTTAAAATGAAAGGTTCCCCGCGGCGTCTTTTCATCCCCCTCCTTCGTTTTTCCAAGGCCCTTTTTCCCAATATATCCCGGCGTCGTCATGATCTCCTTCCACTTGCCGCTTTCATCCTTTTCATGCATGGAAACGTACGCCGTTGTCTGCCCCACGGCAGCAACCACAACAAGCTGCGTCGCCCCCTTCTCCTTCCCCAGCTGCACAACCCATTTCGGGGAATCAGCGTAGTTTGTTTTTTCCTGCATCTCCCCTTGCGCGTTTCCCGCAGCGATCGTAAGAAGCGTTATGATCAATGATAAAATCGTAATCAGTTTGTTCACGTTAGTTATCCTTTGTTACCCTTTTGCATTCAACGTCCCATGCCTTGACATCCTTTTTTATCATACCATTTTCCATGAATACGCGCAATGCCGGACATAACCTATCTACCCACGTCAGCAAATTTTTTTGAGGTATCCGCGGATCAACTTCTTGGCATGGTGCCGCTTCCCAAAGAAGAATACCCCCCCGTCAACGTCTTAGACTGTGGTTGCGGACTCGGATTTTTGGGTGCATTGTTCCTGCCTTATCTGCCAAAGGGATGCGGCTAAAATGGCGAACCTTATCCTTAAAGGCTCGCCATTATTTTGACATGATTCCCACTCATTTGTATTGCTTTTTCAAGTCGTTTTTTTCTATTCTTTTCGTTTTATTCGGCGTATCTTTTGATGCGTTTTTGTACCTGATTCGCATGGTTCAAAATCTAGTGTACCCAAAATGTACCCAGCAGAGGTTATTCTCCCCAGAAATCCATGCTGTCTTTTATTCTTAGGTTCACCCCAAACAATCTCCACAGGAAATTCTCTCGTTCATTGTATATGTCCGCTACATATATCGTATCCTTTTCGATCCTGTAAAAGATATAATTTTGCTCCACGTGAAGGAATCTGTACGGCGTAGGCAATCCAAGCATGGCTTCCATGGATGTCCCTTTCTCGGGCAATTCCTGCAAGCTTCTGATCTCTCCCATGATTTTAGTTGTCACACGCGTCGCAACCGTTTTGCCATAGTTTTCCTTTATCTGTCGGTTTAGCTTCCGTAGCTTGTCGCTGGCATCCGGCGAATACTTTAGTTTGTACTTCAAGTTATTTTACCCCCAGCTCCTTCTCAAGGTCATCGGCATCTGTCCAGCCTTCCTTTGCTGCTCTTTCCTCAGCCTTTCTCAGATTGGAAAACAAGGTGTATGCCGCCCTATAACGATCAAGCTCGTCAATCTCAGCCATTGTGAGAATTCCGTATTCACCATGTCCGTTTCTTGTTAAATAAACGCGGCTGGAGGTATCAACTTCCTTCAAAACTTCCGTATAATTTCTTAAATCAGATATGGGTTTAATGTTTGGCATAATCATCACTCCTTTGAGATCAGTATACACCTGTCATATCCATTTTGCAACATATTAACACGCGAATTTACAGCAAATTTGCTTATAAAACTTCATGCTTCAGATTGGAATTCTATGTCTCCTACTGCAAATCGAATAGCACCCGAAGTCTTTCCAAAACCACCATGGTATCCTGCACCCATAGCTCATACCACCTCCCTGTGAGAAGTGGCAAAATCACTATCGAATTGGATTATCTGGATACCAGCATCTTTATATTTTTTGAAATATTTCTCCGGTGCGGTCCCATATATCACAATTGCCGATAAATATTTTTTTTGCAGAGGGGTAGAAAATCATCTTTTTGTCGGTAATTTGGGTCACTGCCCAGTCACAGAACGCAAAAAAATCCCGCGAGTCCTTATTTTATAAGGGTTCGCGGGAAAGTGGTCTTATTCCCACTCAATTGTCCCGGTAGTTTTCCGCCGGCAAGTGACGCAGCGGATCTTCACTGCATCTCCACCTGCTTGATCCCCACCTCATATTCTCCGCGATACTTGCATACCAGGTCCGTCTGCTTGGTAATGCCCGTCTTTGGCAAAAGTTCGTATTCTATCCCGTCATCCAATCCGCTGATCGTGGAGAAGGACGAGAAAAAACGAACGCGAATGCTTGCAAAACCGAAAAAGTATTCATTCATCAGCTTAAAGAAAAAAGGCACCGTATGGTTTGCCACCAAATTCTTGGAATCCAGTTCCTGATAGATCCGAAAGAAAAACATGACACAGAGCAGATACCCAAAGGAAAAAATCGGGATCAAAGTAAGCAACGCAAAAAAGCCATAGCTCACAGGACCGCCATAAAAGCTGATCCCCACTACGGAAAGAACCCACAAGATGCAAAATAAGATGCGATTCCTTTTCATTCGTCACCCCTGATCATGCCACGATCAAAATCTTTCCCTTACTCCATTGGCACTTTCGCCCGAAGCAATAATTCTCCAAGCAATCTGTCCGTACTTTCCTTGCGGATCTTTGCCTCCGGCGTCAGGGTAAGCCGGTGATGCAGTACGTTGATCGCCACAGCCTTTACGTCGTCCGGTTTCACAAAGTCCCTCTCCTGTAAAAATGCCTTTGCCTGCGATGCCCGAAAAAGCGCCAGCATGGCCCTCGGGCTTGCCCCCAGAAGGAATTGCTTTTCCTTTCTCGTAAGCTCTACGATATCCTGCACGTATATGATCACGCCGTCGCTGACCATGACCTTTTCCACCCGGCCTTGCAGGGCAAGAATGTCCTGCGCCGTACAGATCCCGGTGATCTCTTCCGTCAGCTTTCCGGAGAGGAAATTTTTTTGCAAGCCGAAGCTCCTCCGTCTTTTCCGGATATCCCAGGGAGATCCTCATCATGAAACGATCCATCTGTGCCTCCGGCAGGGGGTACGTCCCCAAAAATTCCACGGGATTTTGCGTTGCGATCACCAAAAATGGCTTGGGCAGGGCATGCCTTGTCCCGTCGACCGTCACCTGTCCTTCTGCCATGGCCTCAAGGAGACTCGACTGCGTCTTCGGAGAAGTACGATTGATCTCGTCAGCGAGAAGGATCTGGTGCATGACTGCGCCCTCGCAATAGAGAAATTCACCCGTCTCCATTTTATAGACCGTCGTGCCAATCACGTCCCCGGGCAACGTATCCGGCGTAAACTGGATCCGTCCAAAATCACACTCCATGAGTTTCGAAAGCGTTCTGGCCAGCGTCGTCTTGCCAACGCCCGGCACGTCCTAGAGCAGAATGTGCCCGCCTGCCAAAAGGCAGATCAGCACGTCCTCCACCACAGATTCCTTCCCCACAAAATATCATGCATTTTCGCTTTTAATTCCTTGATCTCCATTTTTTCACCCTTCTCCCTCTTTTTCTCCACCTTGCAAATCGCCCAAAATCATTGTAAAATGATAGCATTCCAAATATCAATATCAGAAAGAATACCTGCGCCCTGCCTGTTCTCCGGCTTATTGGCCTTTTTTCTGGCAGGCGGAAATTATGTCTCCCTACTGCCCACCATGTTGGTTACCTTTGCCATCACGGGACTGGTCCTTTTGCAGGATTTCAAAACCAAGGAACATAGACTCGCCTATTTTCTTCCCGCTTGCTTTGCCCTCTGCGGCGGCTTTCCGATCAGCGCCTTAGCCCCCGGCAATAAGGTTCGCCAGAGTGAGATGTGGAAAATCCCCGCCATCAAGGCGATTCTGAAATCCCTGCGCCAGGGCGGCTTCTTCCTACTTGGCTGGACCGGCCTTTTACTTGTACTCGCGCTGTTTCTCATAACTCCCATTCTCTGGGAACACTATAAAAAACGCAATTCACCTTCCGCTATCCCCTGCTCGTTCTGGGATTTGCCTACGGTGTCCTTTGTTCCACGGCCTGTCCCACTTTTTATACCATGAATTCCACCGGCCCCGCAAGGGCAGCCGCCGTCACGTATTACAATTTCATGATCTTCATCTTTTTCTCGTACTACTATTTTCTGGGTTATCTGCACCGGTTGCTTGGTCAGAAAAAACCGGACTTAAAAAACCACGTAAACCGTTTTTTGCCAAATATCTTCCCCTTTGGAGCGGCATTGCCGTCGCACTTTTCGTTTTTGCCCTGCTCCTGGGAAAATGCACCACGCTGAATTGCACGAGAGCCCTGCGCAGTCTGACTGACGGAAGCGCTGCTGCTTACGAAGCGCAGTATCAAGAGCGGCTGACCATTCTTTTCGACAAGACGCAAAGGGATGTCGTACTAAGCCCCTATGAAACCAAGGCCGACCTCATCTATGTCGGTGATTTTACGGATGATCCGGCGCACCCTACCAACCAAAGGATCGCTGCCTATTTTGACAAAAACAGCTTATGCGTCAGACAGGACACGGACTCTTCCAATCCCTGACAGGGTGCCGCCCGTTCCTTATTCC
>ONSO01000182.1 GCA_900320485.1 uncultured Lachnospiraceae bacterium
CCCCCCTGATTTCATGGCGGAAAACAGCTCTACACCCCCCTGATTTCATGGCAGAAAACAGCTCTGGCAACCCCCGATTTGCACGGCAGAAAACAGCTCGACAACCCCCGATTTATTGAGCCATGTCATCTCGAGAAATCCAGATTATGGGTACAGAGTATGTCGACAAACAACGAGATTGGTTAAGCACGGGCATTCTTCACGCAAATTCCAAAACAAAGGTTGTGGCGAGGGAAGAATAATGGTAAAATAAAACCGTGAGCTCATAAAAGAGAGCTTGAAAAAGAGAGCTTGAAAAAGAGAGCTTGAAAAAAGAGAGCTTGAAAAAGAGAGCTTGAAAATCGCTTGCTTCGAAAATTGGAAACAATAAAGAATTGAAAACCATGAAAAATTAAAAACCAAGAAAAAATGAAAATCATTAAAAGGAGGTTACTGGCATGGCAACAATCATTGGAGAAAATTTACCGAACATTCCCTGGGAGGAGAAGCCCGCCGGCTGTAAGGACGTGGTATGGCGCTACAGCAAAAATCCCATCGTGGAGAGGGATCAGATTCCCGGCTCCAACAGTATTTTTAATTCTGCCGTAGTGGCGAAGGACGGCGCCTTTGCAGGAATTTTCAGAAGCGACAACACGGCAATGGAGCAGCATCTGTTCCTTGGCAAGAGTAGTGACGCCATCCATTGGGACATTGAGCCCGAGCCCCTGCCTTTGTATGGCAAGGATGACAAGCAGTGCGGCGTGGCCTGCGGCTATGACCCGAGAGTATGCTGGATCGAGGACCGTTATTACGTTACCTGGTGTAATTCCTTCCATGGTCCCACCATCGGCGTGGCATATTCCTTTGATTTTAAGAAGTTCTATCAGCTGGAGAATGCATTCCTGCCTTTTAACAGAAACGGAGTGCTTTTCCCGAAGAAGATCGGCGGAAAGTTTATGATGCTCTCAAGGCCCAGCGACAACGGACATACACCCTTTGGTGACATGTTCCTTTCTCAAAGCCCTGACATGGAGCATTGGGGATATCACCGCTACGTAATGCAGGCGCAGGGCTGGGCTTGGACAAAGGTGGGGGCCGGTCCCATCCCCATTTTGACGAAGGAAGGATGGCTTCTCATTTTCCATGGCGTCGGCACAACCTGTAATGGCATGATTTATTCCATGGGAGCTGCCATTTTGGATGAAAATGAGCCCTGGAAGGTAAAATATCGCTGCAAGCCATACATTTTCCATCCCACCGCGCTCTATGAGTGCGTGGGTGACGTGCCGAACGTGACCTTCCCCTGTGCAACGCTTACCGATGCGGAAACAGGCAGGATTGCCATCTACTACGGCGCCGCAGACACCGTGGTAGGGCTTGCGTTCACGCAGGTGGATGAGTTGATCGACTATATTAAGAAAAATGCTTTATGATCGGACAACGTGAATCATGAAATTGGAGAAACCGGACTTTAAGCACGTAAAGGAATTAACGCGCTCCGCAAACGGTCTGTATGAATCTGCCAGGTACGTGGTCCTTGACGTTTTGCGGCAAGAGAAAGAGCTGGAGAACGAGAAGGAAAAGGTACAGGGGTTAAAGGCTTTGGATACCCTGGAGAACGTCTCCGTGGAGGAACTGAAAAACTCCAAGGCCGGGATCAGGGTTCAGGCTCTGAAGGACGCAGGCTATGAAAATCTCTTGCAGATCGCAAAGCTAAAGGATTGGGAGCTTGTCGCGATAGACGGCATCGGGGAAAAGCAGGCGGAAGCCATTCGCAACGTGATCACGGAATTCTTAAACGGCGTCGCAAAGCATTCAGGCATCCGCCTTTCCGCCAGGAAAGCTCCGGATGGTACCGTGCCCCAGGAGGGACTGATCCTGGCGCTTATGAGACTGCGCATGGGAGAAGAACTCCGTCAGGGCATGACGGAGGACTTGGAGAAATTAAAGGATGGCCTTGTGGAGGGCGGGGAACGGATCGAGATCCGCAATGGCCTGCACTGGCTGGTGGCACCTAAGGATTCTAAAGAGCGGACCGTAAAGGCAGTAAAGGATCTGGAGGGATTTATCGCCGGCGATCTCTGTCAGGATGCCATCCGCCGCGTCCGGGAGTACCGGGAGCTGTCGGAGGTAACGCCGGAAGAGGCACTGGAGGATTTCCAAAAACATGGCGCGGATTATTATGCCCTGATGGAAGCTCACGGCGGAAGTACGCTGGAGAAGCCGCTGATCTACAGCAGCATTCCGGCCCAATTGGCGGAAGCCATAGACGGGATGGAGATCGACCTGCGTTGTTTTAAGGGGAATCTTAGGTCTTATCAGCTCTTTGGGGCAAAGTACGTATTGTTTGAACGCAGGGTCCTTCTTGGAGACGAGATGGGGCTTGGTAAGACCGTGCAGGCCGTGGCGGCCATGTGCGACGTTTACGCCAGGAATCCGCAGAGCCTGTTTCTTGTGGTATGCCCGGCGTCCGTCCTGATCAACTGGTGCAGGGAAGTGGAAAAGTTCAGTACCATGCCCGCGTACCTTCTTCACGGGCCTTACGTGGAATCAAATTTT
This sequence comes from uncultured Lachnospiraceae bacterium, assembly GCA_900320485.1. Taxonomy (GTDB): domain Bacteria; phylum Bacillota; class Clostridia; order Lachnospirales; family Lachnospiraceae; genus Acetatifactor. The sequence continues at coordinate 2,539 of ONSO01000182.1, forward strand.
ATGGTTTGGAAGGAAGGCGGCGGCGTTGCCGTGACCAATTTCGAGACCATGAGTAAAATCGTCTCCAAGATTGACGGACGCCTAAAGCTGGGCATGCTGGTGATCGATGAGGCTCATTACGTTAAGAATCCTGATGCCCAGAGAACTCAGAACGTGCGCCGGCTGGAGGATGAGGCGGAGCGGATCCTTTTGATGACGGGTACGCCACTGGAAAACAGGGTGGAGGAGATGTGTTCCCTGATCGAATTTGTAAGGCCGGACATGGTAGACGAAGTGCGCAAGAATGCGTTCTTAAGTCATGCGCCGGAGTTTCGGCAGATTTTGGCACCGGTATATCTTAGGCGTCAGAGGGAGCAGGTACTTAAGGAGCTTCCACCCATAGAAGAGATGCAGGAGTGGTGTGCCCTGACCGAGGAAGACCGCGAGGAATATGCGCGCGCGGTTACGGAGAGGAGTTTTCCCTCCATGCGCCGGGTGGCCTTTCTTCAGACGGACCTTGGCACGTCCTCCAAAGCCGTCAGGCTGTTGGAACTGTGCAGGGATGCAATGGAGGATGACCGGAAGATCGTCATTTATTCTTTTTTCCGGGAGACGATTGAGAAAGTGAAAAATCTTTTGGGTGAGCGGTGCATTGGCGTGATCACCGGAAGTACGGAGATCACAGAGAGGCAGGGGATCATTGACCTTCTTGCGGATGCTCCTGCGGGCAGTGCCATTGTCTGCCAGATTCAGGCGGGAGGCACGGGACTGAACGTCCAGGCAGCGAGCGTTGCGATCTTTTGCGAGCCGCAGATCAAGCCGTCCCTGACCAATCAGGCCATCGCCAGAATTTACCGCATGGGACAGGTACGGAACGTTTTGGCATATCACCTTCTGTGCGAAAACACCGTGGACGAAGCCATGGTGAAGCTTCTGGAGACAAAGCAGCGGGAGTTTGACGCCTACGCGGATGAATCCGTTTTGGCGGATGCGCTGGATGCTTTGGTGGATAAGGATTGGATCCAAAGGATCATTGAGGAAGAAAATCAGAAATACGCAGGCGAAGACTAGGATTTTAAGCGGGAACGTGATAAAATGGTCAGGAGGGGGCAACTGTTTGGCTGAAGAAAGGTTGAGGTAGAGCAAATGGGTGCTGTGGCAAAGATTTATTTTACGCGGGAGATCACTCCTGAAGCTGTTGTAAAACTGTATGAAAAGCTGGGCAGAAAACTTCCGGGAAAGGTTGCCGTTAAAGTCCATTCCGGCGAGGCGGGAAATCAGAATTTCTTAAAACCGGAGTTTTGGAAGCCCATGGTGGAACACGTGGGCGGTACCGTAGTGGAATGTAATACTGCTTACGAAGGAGAGAGAAACTCCTCGGAAAAACATATGAAGCTGATCCGTGAGCATGGCTGGAATCAGTATTTTGACGTGGATCTGATGGATCTGGAGGGACCTGACGCGGAATTGCCGATCCTTAGGCCGCATAAGCATCTTCAATCGGACATTGTGGGAAAGAATCTGATGAATTATGATTCCCTGCTGGTGCTTGCGCATTTTAAGGGGCATCCCATGGGAGGCTACGGCGGAGCGTTAAAGCAGCTGTCCATAGGCTGTGCATCCACGGCAGGGAAGGTAAACATTCATTCCGCGGGCAAATATCTGAAGGCAGACGAGCAGGGCATTGTATGGAGTGACCTGCCGCCCCAGAATGCCTTTCTGGAATCCATGGCAGAGGCGGCCGGTGCGGTGGCGGACCATTTCCGTGACAACGTTGTCTACGTCAACGTTATGGCAAACATGTCCGTTGACTGCGACTGTTGCAGCGTCGCGGAGGATCCGTGCCTAAAGGACGTTGGCATTTTGATCTCCACGGATCCCGTTGCCATTGACAGGGCCTGCATCGATCTCGTAAAGAAGAGTGGCGATCCGGGGGTATCTCATTTTATGGAGAGGGTGACTACGAGAAACGGAGAGCATACCATAGAAAGCGCCGCTGCCATGGGGATCGGCGTAACGGAGTATGAATTGATCGAACTGTAAGAAATGCATTGGGGGCTGGCGGATGCCGGGAAGGAGGTATTTCGATGTACGGGGCAATTTTTGGGGACGTGATCGGAAGCCCGTTCGAATTCGACATGGGCGAAAAAACAAAGGAATTTGCACTTTTTTCTGACAAGAGTTATTTTACGGATGACACCGTGATGACCATTGCCGTTGGTGAAGCACTGATGGACGCCGGAAGAAATGCCGAAGTTTTAGAGATCGAGGCAAAGGTGAAGGCTTCCATGCAGAAATGGGGGCACAGGTATCCGGACGCGGGATACGGCGGAAGGTTTTATCAGTGGCTTCGCATGGGGGAGGATGCCAAGCCTTACGGCAGCTATGGAAATGGTTCAGCCATGCGCGTCAGTGCGGCGGGGTGGCTGTATGACACGGTGGACCGTACAAGGGAGGTGGCTGCCGCAACGGCCAGGGTGACCCATAACCATCCCGAAGGCATCAAGGGTGCGGAGGCCACGGCAAGCGTTATTTTCATGGCCCGGAACCAAATGGGAAAAGAGGAGATCAAGAAATACGTGGAAGAGAATTTCTTCTACAATCTGAACCGCACGCTGGCAGAGATCCGGCCCGGATATCATCACGTGGAGGATTGCATGCACAC
>ONSO01000245.1 GCA_900320485.1 uncultured Lachnospiraceae bacterium
TGCATTTGGAAAAAGAGGAGCTGGCCGCATATTATGAGGAGTTTGGCGCGTATGAAAAGGAGTGTCGCTTTGGCGGTTGCTCACACGTGACGGAACCGTCGTGCGGCGTGAAACAGGCAGTGGCGGAGGGGAAGATCTCCAGGATCCGTTACGAGAATTATTGCCAGCTTTATGGCGAACTGAAGGCCAGAAAAAAGTATTAGTGATTTTTTTGATATAGCTAGTTAGGAAGATAGCATTGGAGAACTGATCATGGGAAAGGAACAGGATTGGAAAAGCCTGGGGGAAGAAATTTTGGACTCCGTTGCAGGCGCCCTGAATTCAGGAGATTTCAGTCAGTTAAATAATCTGGTCTCCGGGACCGTGGACAACGTAGTCCGGGAGGCAAAGAAACAGGCCGACTTTGAGAGAAACTCACGGGAAGAGCTGCTGAGACAATATCAGCAGGACAATGCCGCAAGAAGGGAAAAATGGCTGCAACAGCAGCAAGAGCTTTACAGGCGGCGCGAGGAGCGCAGGGAAGAGTGGAGAAAGGTCAGACAGGCAGCATATCAAAACGACCAGGCCCGCATGGCAAACAGCGTTGTCGGAGGAGCTGCCGTAAGGGGAACGGCCCTTCCGCCGCCACCCCGGTTTATCAAGGTACAGTTTAACAGGGTAGGTAACGTCAGCAACGTCTTAAATACCGTGTTTGGAGCCATTGGGATGGGCGCTGGCGTTGCAATGTCCATCGTATCCTTCCTTTTGTTTATGTCGGGGAGCAGCTGGTTCCCGTTTACGCTGTTTACGTTGGCCGTGCTTGGAATTTCAAGTTCCAGATTAAAGCAGGGATCAAAGCAACGGGGACTGCTCAAGCGGGCACAGAGGTACATACAGATCTGCGGACCTAAGATGTATGCAGACGTGGAAGAGATCGCAGCCCAGACTGGCAACAGCGTGAAGTTTGTCATTAAGGACATCAAAAAGATGTTCCGAAAGGGAATGTTCCCCCAGGGACATTTAGACCGTCAGGAAACTACGCTGATGCTCAGCGACGAAGTATACCGTCAATATACGGAAACTGCACAAGCCTTTCAGATGCGTGAGCAGATGGAGGCGGAGAAGCAGGCAAGGGAAGGACGGCCCCTTACGCCGGAAGAGGAAAGACAGGAGCTGGAACGCGCACAGGCCAGCGAGTTGAATTCTATGATGGCGGAAGGAATGGAGTATCTGCAGAAGCTGAGAGAGCTAAATTCAGCAATTCCCGGCGAAGAGATCTCCAGTCAATTGTCCAAACTGGAGGGGCTTCTTAAGCAGATCTTTGACCGCGTCAAGGAGCATCCGGAGCAGATGAACCGCATGCGGAAGCTGATGGAGTATTATCTGCCGACCACCGTAAAGCTGGTGGAGGCATACGTTGGATTTGAAAAGGTGGAGAATCCCGGACAGGATATTTTGGATGCAAAGGCAGAGATCAAAAAGACCCTCGGGATCATCAACGAAGCCTTTACCGAGCTGTTAAACAACCTTTTCCAGGATGAGGCATTTGATGCCACCACGGATGCACAGGTATTGCAGGCCATGCTTTCCAGGGAAGGTCTTCGCAAGGAGATGGACGTACAGACGGCCATGGGCGGAGGCGCAAGCATGGGAACCGTGACGGAAGAGGAAACGGAAACCGAAGAGAAAACGGAAACCGAAGAGGACGAGGAAGACAGTCCCTTCAAATTAAGTCTGGAACCGGAGCAACCAGAGGGCATCGCGTTGAAGGCCCCGTGGGAAAGCTAGGAGATAAATGAAAACATGGAGGATGAGCAAAATGAGCAATGAATTGGACGAGATGTTAAATGCTGCACCCAGTCTTACCTTGGATCCCATTCCAAGCCCTGCGGATGCCATCGCAGAGATGACCCTGACCCCTGAAGCAAAAGAAGAGGCAGCTCCCGTGGTGCAGGAGGTAAATCTGACGCCTCAAGAGAAGAAGATGGTGGATGATTTCGCAGCCCAGATCGACATTACAAATACGCAGCAGGTGATGCAGTATGGCTCCGGAAGTCAGAAAAAGATCGCTGATTTCTCCGAGAGCGCCCTTGGAAACGTCCGCACCAAGGACATGGGCGAGATCGGTAAGATGTTGACCGACGTGGTTGCAGAGCTGAGAAGCTTTGAGGATGAAGAGGATAAGGGATTCTTTGGAAACCTTTTCAAGAAGAGTACCGCAAAGCTTTCTGACATGAAGGCTAAGTATGACAAGGCAGAAGTAAACGTGAATAAGATCTGCAAGGTGATGGAGGGACATCAGGTTACCCTGCTCAAGGACATCGCCATGCTGGATAAGATGTATGATCTGAACATGAACTACTACAAAGAGCTTTCCATGTACATCCTTGCAGGTAAGCAGAAGCTTGAGCATGCAAAGACCGTGGAGCTTCCCGCTTTGGTGGAGAAGGCAGAAAAGTCCGGACTTCCCGAGGATTCCCAGGCGGCAAGAGATTTCTCCGCCCAGATCGACCGTTTTGAGAAGAAGATTTATGATCTTGAGCTGACCAAGACCGTATCCCTTCAGATGGCACCTCAGATCCGCCTCATTCAGACCAATGACACGGCCATGAGCGAGAAGATCCAGTCCACGCTGGTGAATACCATTCCCCTATGGAAGAGCCAGATGGTGATCGCCATCGGACTGAACCATTCCACGAATGCCGCCAGGGCACAGAAGGAGGTTTCTGACATGACCAACGCACTGCTCAAGAAGAATGCGGAGACTCTGAAGGTAGCTACCATTGAGACCGCTAAGGAAAATGAGAGAGGCATTGTTGACATTGAGACTCTGACCCAGACCAACCAGACGCTGATCAGTACTCTGGATGAGGTTATGAAGATCCAGGAGGAGGGGAGATCAAGACGTGCCAGCGCAGAGGTTGAGCTGACCAGGATCGAGGCTGAGATGAAGTCCAAGCTGATCGAGATCAGCAAGAACTCCATGCCCAAGAAGCAGTAAAAAGAGGAATTCGAAGTATCTGAAAAAAAGAATGGATGCCAAGGTTTTTGGCATCCATTTTTAAAAAAGGAGGAGTCCAATGAATCTAAAAACAGCTTACGCACCCTATTTTAAGGTTGGCGCGGCTATCTCCAGATGGAACCTGTATACGCCGGCACACGTAAAGCTCTTGACAGAGCAGTTTGACAGCTTTACCTGTGAAAATG
>ONSO01000185.1 GCA_900320485.1 uncultured Lachnospiraceae bacterium
CCGATGTCCTCCACCGTATGATGATAGTCCACATCGGTGTCCCCGGTGCACTTCACCCGGAGACCGAATCTGCCGTGCCGGGCAAACAATGTCAGCATGTGGTTCAAAAAACCGCAGCCTGTGTCGATCCGGGTTTCTCCCTCCCCCTCCAGATCCAGGGTCAGGTCGATATCCGTTTCGGCGGTGGTGCGTCTGATGGTGCCGGTTCTCATGTGTATCTCCTTTCCTTCTGTCTACGCTTCTTCCGCCAGGATTTCCCGGATCCCGCCGAACAGTACCTGCATCTCTTCCGGGGTACCGATGGTGACCCGGTTCCAGTTGGTCACCTTCGGGCTGTAGTCGAAGTGGCGGATCAGGATCTTCCTCTCCTTCAGCTTCTCATACAAAACCTTCCCGTCCACCCGCTCGGAAGAAACAAACAGGAAGTTGGCCAGAGACGGCACCACGGCGAAGCCCAGTTCTTCAAAAACCTTCACGGCTTCTTCCCGGGTCTCCTGTATTTTTCTGCAGTTTTCCCGGTAATAATCCGCCTCGTCCAGGGCTGCTGTTCCCGCCGCCGCAGGCAGTAAGGCTGATAGCTGCCGCAAAAGCCGCGGCTATCATTGCGGTCTTTTTGGTCTTTTTCATAGGATCTGCTCCTTTCCGTGTATCATTCGGATATACTTTATATACGTCGGGGACAGCTGTTTTTTATGGTGTCGGATTGCACAAATTCTCCCTGCGGGATATGTGCATATTGTTCATTGGTCAACCGTTCTGCTTATATTATAACCGCATTGCCCACTCTTGTCAATAGGCGCAAAAAAGCCCGGCCGGCCCCGCACCTACGATCACAGGTCTTTTTCCCGCTTCCCAAAGTGCGCCCTGAAAAACGTTTTCCGGAAAATGATATTGTACGCGTTCACTAAGGGAAATCTGTTCCTTGCCGCGGCTGCGCCTCTTAGCCTGCCCTAAAACCTTTCCCTCATTCTTTACGCCAACCTCCACGGAGTACACGCAAAAAATCTCCGGCTTATTCCTGCAATCCAGAGATCTTCTCAGAATTTCAAACGTTAGAAGGTCTTCCTTTCGAAGCCCCAAAGCCTTAGCCGCCTTAGCCTTTACCGCCTCTTCCTCATGAGGCCATTTCATCTTTAACTGTCCGATCAGGATCATGACAAGTCATTCCTTTCCGCTGCAGCCATCGCGGCAAGATAGCCGCTGGTCCAAGCCCACTGCAGATTATATCCTCCGCATTCTCCGTCCACGTCCAAGACTTCTCCGGCAAAATATACGCCCTTTGCCAGCCTTGACTCCATGGAATCCGTTATCTCCCTTACGTCAACGCCGCCTGCGCAAACCTGGCAACTCTGGAAATTTCCCGTTGCAACGGCTCTTACGCGAAGCTTCTTTGCCTCCCTGATAAATGACAAAACCTTTCCATCCGTCAGTACCAATGCCGGATCCGTTCCTCTTAATCCAGCCCTTTTGATCATAAGCGCCGTAAGCTTTTTAGGCAATAAGCCCGTCAGTGCTTCTTCCACGGTTCTGCCGACGCGAAGCCTCTTTCTTTCATATGCCAGCCGGCGAACGTCCTCCTCCGTAAGGGACGGCAGCAGGTCGATCATGATCTCCACGCATTTACGCCGCCTTAACTCATATGAGACGGTGCTGCTCACCTGAAACGCAGGGATGCCGGAAATTCCGTGATCCGTCAGTTGCAGTTCTCCCCGGTCACTTCGAAGGATCCTTCCATTTTCATCCAAAACACTGATCTGGCCTTCCGTGCGTACGCCGGCAACAGACTTAAAAAAGTCCTCGGAACACGTCAGGGAAGTGAGCGCCGGTACCACGGGAATGATTCGATGTCCCAGTTTTTTTGCGATCTCATAGCCGCTGCCGTCGCTGCCCGTTTTGGGCATGGCTTTTCCGCCCGTGGTAAGGATCACGGCGTCAAAACGCTCTTCGAAACAACCGTCACCCTTTCTCCCCCGAGCGCAAAAGCCGCCGCTTTTAAGGGCATCCAGCCCTTCCACGCGAGACCCGTACAATACCCTTACGCTCTTTGCCGCAATCTCAAATCTAAGAACGTCCAGCACGGCACTGGCCTGTTCACACAAGGGGTAGAGATATCCGTTTTTATCTTTGATCAGCAGTCCAAGGCTTTGAAAAAAATCCATGGTTTCCTTTGTGCCAAACTTGGAAAAACATTTGTCCAGGAATTCTCCGTGGCCATGATAACGGCCGGAAGACAGATTCGCGTTTCCCAGATTGCACTTCCCGTTTCCCGTGGATAAAAGCTTTTGACCAAGCCTTTCCCCGGCTTCCAAAATGGTCACTTCCGCTCCCATGCGGGCGGCAAAAATGGCCGCCGTCATGCCAGCGGCTCCGCCCCCAATGACTCCTATTTTCTTTTGCTTCCTCCGCATCTCCATGCCATTCGTCTTATCGTTTTTCAAAGCTTCCTCTTTTCCAGTTCAAATTTCTTAACTTGTATAAGCTTCCAGGAAATCAAACAATGCTGCTTCGTCTTCCACGTAGATCATACCCGCAAGCTCCCTTGCCAATTCCTTTGGAAGCATTTGTATGGATATGTCCGTAGTCATGTAAACGGTTTTTCTATCCTCCAAAAGGACAATGACCATTTGATCGAGCAGCGCCAAATAGAACCCGCTCTCCGGATCAGCCCTCTTATAATTTTTTTGTACGACAACCCGGTCTCTGGAAAACCTTAATACTTCCATTCCGGAAAAGCCTTTTTCCCGCTCCGAAAGGGGCGGTGCCTGATTATATTTCTCCACGGCTTCCAAAAAGCCCGTGAAATCAAGGCCTACGTACATGGAAGGAAGTTCCAGCGTTTCCTCGCCGGAAGTTCCATCCCGTAAGTTCTTTTCCACCACCACAAATTCCGTGTTTTTCCTGAGAAGACCGGAGTCCGAGGATACGTCAAGAAAGGAAGCAAACCGCTTCTCCTCCGTCTCCTTTTCCTTCTCAGCCTCCGCTTCCTGATCTGCCGCGGCATTCCTTTGTACCAGAACCTTCCCCTGATCACCGCCATTTTGAAATCCTTTTTTGACGCCTAAGAGATAGCAAAGGATCATGAGTAAAACACAAGTCAGGATGACGGCAAAAAATAAACCAATACTCTTAAATGCTCTCATTACAAGCTCCCCCGTAACAGCTTTTTTAAGAGTATCAGCTTATTTGAATGATTTTATACTAATAAATTCCAAGCATTTTTCCAAAAGACAGGATCACGTTGCCTCCGGGCATTACGCTCAGCTCCTCCTCCGTAAAATTCCGAAGGTACAATAGTGCACACCAGTAAACCACAAATCCGCCTGCGCCAATCAGGAGAACGACGTAGAGGCTTTCCAGCTTGTCGCCAACAAACTTCACGCAAAGCGCCTGCAGGATGCCCACTGCCACTGCAAGGAATAGGGGGATCACCACGTCCTTCAGCCAGTTCATTCTTCCTCCGACAAGCTGAATGGCAATGGCTCCAAGCAAAACCGCATACACGCCAACGGAGATCAGTCCGGCATAGGTCAGTGCCAAAAGTCCGTGTTTTTCATCTGACCACATCATGGAAAAGATCATGACAAACAATACGTCGGAAAGTATTCCCATGCCAATGACCAGAAGGCTTTTCTTAAAGCGCATCAGGATTCTTGAAAAATAAAATGCCAGACACAGGAACGGGATCAGTGCACTGCCCTGTACCACAACCTTTACCAGATCAGGAGAGGTAAAGCCAGCCAAAGCCCCCACCTGCGAAGCCATGGCTGAAACGCCCGCGGCCAAAATGGAGGACAGGCTTAAGATCAGGTGAATGCCGCCGTGGAAGCATACTCTTCCAAGCCTTACGTCATGCTGTCTAAAGAAGCCTCCGACCTTCGGCCAATAAGGCACCGCAAGGGCGCTGATAAGCCTGACAAGGAAAATGCAAACGGCTAAATATCCCACAAAAAAGGTTCCGTAGGTAACGGGAGCTTTAGCACCCACGCGCTTGTAATACAACATCATTCCCATGAATACGGGAAACTGTTCCAAAAAGAGAACCAGGGATACGTAAATCTTGTTCTGAAACACGGCACTTACGTAACCCGGAAGGCTGGCCGTATCTTTTACGGCTTCAAAATCTCCGTTTCTCTTCTTCCCTTTCATTCCCAGGAAAAATACAAATAAGACTAATATGACAAGAAGCTCAGCCATAAGGATGCCAAGGCACCAGCCTTCTCCCGCATACATTCCAACATACCGTTCTCCCTTAAGAAGCGCGCTGACCTTACTTCCATATTCCCCGGAAACTCCTCCAAGGATCATGCCAAAGACATAAATGGCCATGACTCTAAGGACACACGAAACAACTCCGGGAAGCTCAAATCCCTCCCCCTGAAAATATCCCAGAAAAAGATTTGAAATGCCGCGCAGGAACAATAGCGGGGAAAGGATCCAGATCATTGGACCCGCATAGGTACAGCCAAACACCCTTTCGCCAAGGAAGGATCCCAGTGTCAGCATGAGAAAGGTTCCGATGGCCCCCATGACAAACTGGCAGAGAAAAGCATACCAGCGGATGGACTTTACGCTTTTGTACTGCCCCTTGTTCCGCCGTACCCTGATAAGTCTCGCAAGGGCATCGGGAAGCGTCTCTCCAAAATAGGGCCAGAACATGGTAAAGAGCATAAGGGGTACCAAAAAGAACCCGCTGCCCTCCAGCCCCAGTTTTTTCTTGATCATTAGGAATAGCAGGATCTCCGCTGCCTTGGTAAGGTATTCAATCTGTTTTCTTCTGATCTCAATCTGTTTCATGACGTTTCCTCTCGAAGTAAGTATCGCAAAACAGCTCCCGGGGTTATCTGGTGATCCCGAGTCCCTGCAGGATCTTTTCCTGCTTTTCCTCCATGACGATCCGTTCCTCGTCCGCAACGTGGTCATAACCGCACAGATGCAGCATGCTGTGGGCCACCAGAAAGGCCAGTTCCCGCTCCTCGCTGTGGCCGTATTCCCGCGCCTGGCTCATCACTTTTTCTACGGAGATGGCAATATCTCCCACCACCAGCTCTCCCGTATCCGGATCACGGAAACTGTTGTGCACCATCCCATTGTGGTCGGGCACGCAGCCGGTCTTTGAGGCGACCAAATCG
>ONSO01000258.1 GCA_900320485.1 uncultured Lachnospiraceae bacterium
GGCATAGAGAGCCTGCAGGGTCTGGAAGCCCTTATCGTCAGGATCGCTCTCCGGATCAAGCCAGGCACGGATACGGTCTGCCCTAAAGCTTGCCAGGATATCCGTGTACTTTACGATCATGACAAGGCCAATGGCACCTGCAACCCCAAGTAACGCAATTATGACAAACTTCTTATAGTCCGGGCTTGCCACAAAGATCATAACGGCAGAGATCGCCATGACGATCAATGCAGAGCTCATGTTGTCCGTCACCTTCCAGATCAGCACAAACAAAAGGAGGGACGGCGAAGCCATGATCAGAAGCCCCTTCCACTTCAGAATGGCCTTTCCCATCTTGCAGATCATCACTGCAAGGAACAAAATGGTGGCCACCTTTGCCACCTCTGCGGGCTGCAGGTTAAATCCGGGAATACCCGTTTTGATCCATCGCCTTGCGCCGTGGGATTCCACGCCTAAAGGCGTCTTGACCAAAAAGATCAGGATCACGGACGCGAAGATTCCAAAAAATGCAAACCGTTCCCAGAAGTGGTAAGGGATCCTGGATACCACAACCATGGCGATCAGCCCCAGTCCCACCGCAATGGCCTGACGCTTTAGATAATACATCTGATCCCCGTAATCCGCAAAGGCGGTGTAGGAACTGGCGGAATAGATCATGACCATTCCAAATCCCAATAAAAACAATAGTGCGAACCAAAGGCTCACGTCCACGTGGTGCTCCGTTTTGCCCCTTGTTCTCTCTAAATTTTCAGTTGCCATGTTGACTCCTCACTCAGTCCGGAAGACCATTTACGTAATCCTTAAACAGTTTTCCCCTCGTCTCGTAATTGGGGAACATGCCCCAGCTTGCGCAGGCAGGGGATAAAAGAACCGCATCCCCGGGCTGAGCCAGGGAGGTACAAAGCTTCAGGCATTCATCATACGTATCCGCGAATCTGATCCGGTCAATGCCATGTGCCCGAGCACACTCTGCGATCTTTTCCCGCGTCTGGCCAATGAGCACAAGCCATTTCACTTTTCCGTCAAAGGCCTCGATCCACTCGTCATACGTATTCTGTTTATCATATCCTCCGCCGATCAATATGGTCGGCCGGTCCATGGCCTTGATCCCCTGGATCGCGGCATCAGGATTTGTGCCCTTGGAATCATTATAATAGACCACGCCCTTCTTTGTCGCCACGTACTCTATGCGGTGTTCCACGGCCTTAAAGACCCTGATCACGCCGAGGATCACGTTCATGGGTACGCCCATGGCCTGCGCCATGGCAATGGCAGCCATCACGTTTTCCGCATTATGGATCCCCACGAGATTCATGTCGCTTCGTACGTCCATCAGGTCCTGCTCCTGCCCGTCAAATCTTGCGATGATCCGGGTGCCGCGAAGGAAAAATCCCTCCTCTAGCTCCCTGACGGAGGAAAACCATACAACGCGAGCAGGGCATCTGCTTCCAAAATCTCTGGTATACTCATTCTCATAATTCAGAACGCAGACGTCGCTCTTCTTCTGATTCATGGCTACGTTCTCTTTTGCCGCCACGTATGCTTCCATGGTATGATGCCGGTTCAAATGATCCGGCGTCACGTTCAGGATCGCCGATACGTGCGGCCTAAACGTCTTTATGGTCTCAAGCTGGAAGGAGCTGAGTTCTCCCACGGTCACGCTGTCCTTACTGGTCTTAAGTACTTCCAGGGTATAGGGATTGCCAATGTTTCCAACGACAAAAGTACGATCCGCGCCCAAATGCGCTTTCATGATCTCGCCAAGCAGCGTCGTGGTCGTAGTCTTGCCGTTAGTGCCGGTGACAGCCGCCACCGTGCCCTTCTCCGCCAGAAATGCCAATTCCACCTCACCAAGCACGTCGACACCCCTGTTCTTCATCCGGATGACCATGGGAAGATCCGTCGGTACGCCCGGGCTTAAGATCAGCGCCTGCGTCTCCCGCTCCACTTCCTCCGGCAGCTCTCCGGCGATACATCTCGCTTCTACGCCCTCCGGCAATTTTGCCTTCATCTCCTCCGGGCTTAATTTTTCATTGCCGTCATACAAGGTGATCTTCGCTCCAAAATGAGCCAAAAGCCCAGCGGCTCCAATACCGCTGATCCCTGACCCGACGATCAGACAATTCCGTCCTTCCAACATTTCCGCGTTCCTCCAAACACCAAAAATACTTTCGGGGTCATTCCCCCTGACTAGTATAGCGCATAATTCCCAAATAAGGAAGTATGTTTTCATAAAGCTGTCTTAAAATGGGTGCAGCTATGATCCCGCCGTAATACGTCCCCTTGGGCCGGTTGATGATGGCCAGGGAGATCACCTTTGGATCGTCCGCCGGCGCAAACGCCAAAAAAGAAGAAATATATTGCCCCGTTCCCCTTGGAAGCGTCTGGCTTGTGGCAGTCTTCCCGCCAATGGAGAACCCTTGCACGGCCCCATTTTTCCCGCCGCCCTCGCTGACTACCTTTTCCAATACGTAGCGCATGGTGGCGCTGGTCGATTCCGAGACAATGCCTTGCTCCACCGGATAAAAGAAGTTTTCTTCCTCTCCGCTTTCCGGATCCACGGCCCTTATGCCAAAATGCGGCGTCACCCGGTTCCCTCCGTTTACAATGGAAGCCGCCGTGGTAAGAAGCTGCACGGGCGTGATCTGAAAAGATTGACCAAAGGAGATTGTCGCCAATTCCACGTTTCCGATATTCTCCAACCTGTGCATGATCGTGCCGGCTTCCCCCGGCAAGTCAATGCCCGTCTTTTTCTTTAGTCCAAAGCGTTCAAAGTAATGATAATATCGCTCCGCTCCTATCCGAAGCCCCAGCGTTACAAAGGCCGGG
>ONSO01000154.1 GCA_900320485.1 uncultured Lachnospiraceae bacterium
TGCCCGCGATCTGGCGCGCATCATCATGACGGCCATCGACCAGTTTGAATACGCGCGCAAATGCGTGAGCCTTCCGGTCTTTGAATACATGCTAAAGCCCATGGTCCGCTCGGAGATCACGGCGGTGCTGGAGAACGTGAAAAAGAAGCTGGACAATGCAAGGGGCAGCATTCCGGAGGGAGGAGACGGCGGTCCGCAGCCTGAGATGGAGGCAAACACCATCGACCAGATCAAGAAATTCATCGAGACCAATTACGTGGATTCCAAGATCAACCTGGCTTCCGTGGCAGAGCAGTTTGGCTTCAGCGCCAGTTATCTGAGCCGGAAATTTAAGCAGGAGACGGGGAAGAACTTCGTGGAATACCTGACGGAATGCCGCATGGAACATGCCATGAAGCTGGCAAAATGCAACAAAAAAATGTTTGCCACATCCGCGGAAGTAGGCATTCCCGATCCCAATTATTTTGGCCGGTGCTTTAAGAAATACGCGGGAATGAGCTATTCCGAGTACGTTCAGGCCAATGCTGCAAAAGAATGATCATTCGTCAAAATCACGAAGACCTTTGCCGGGGTCTTCGTTTTTTTGTAGTTTTTCCCCTCTTGCGCTTTTAGTAGCCCTGTGTTAGAATATCTTTCGTCGACACACAATTGTCTTTCACAGGGAAACATTTTGAAACGGTTTTTTGGAGCTGCCTTCCAGGCTGCGAGGGCAGACAAATCGGAGGAAGCACACGTGCAGGCAAATGAAACGGGATATTACGTGGTTCGAAAGAAGGCAGTTCCCGAAGTCCTTCTGAAGGTGGTGGAGGCCAAGCGCCTTGTGGAATCGGAAAAGGTGCCCACCATTCAGGAAGCGGTGGATGCCGTGGGGATCAGCCGCAGCTCATTTTACAAGTATAAGGACGACATTTTCGAATTTCATGAAAATGCCAAGGGCACCACGGTGACGCTGATGTTCCAGATGGAGGATAAGCCCGGGATCCTGTCGGACGTGCTTAAGCTTGTGGCGCGGTACGGCGCCAACATCCTGACCATCCATCAAAGTATTCCCATCGGCGGGATCGCCTCCCTGACTCTGAGCATCCAGATCTTAGAGACCACGGAGGACGTTTCCGGCATGCTGGAGCTGATGGAGCGGACGGAGGGCGTGCATCACGTTAAGGTGTTGTCCAAGGAATAATAAAGAAGCGGAGAGGAAAAAGTATGGTTAAGGTTGCTGTTTTGGGATACGGAACCGTTGGAAGCGGCGTCGTTGAGGTCATCGAGAAAAACAAGGAAATGGTAAGCAAGAAGGCCGGCGAGGAGCTGGAGATCAAGTATATTCTTGACTTACGCGAGTTTCCCGGAGATCCTTATGAGGAAAAGGTCGTGCATGACGCGAGCGTTATCATGAGTGATCCGGAGGTATCGATCGTCTGCGAGACCATGGGAGGAACAACCTTTGCCTATAATTACACTAAGGCAGCGCTGGAGGCCGGAAAGAGCGTTTGTACCTCCAATAAGGAGATGGTTGCAAAGTTCGGGCCGGAGCTGATCAAGATGGCACGGGAGCATGGCTGTAATTACCTCTTTGAGGCCAGCGTGGGCGGCGGCATTCCCATCATACGCCCCATCAATTACTCCCTGACGGCCGAAAAGATCGAGTCCATCACGGGTATCCTTAACGGTACGACAAATTACGTTCTGACGAAGATGGAGCGTGAGGGCAAGAGCTTTGACGAAGCGCTTGCGCGGGCGCAGGAGAAGGGCTATGCGGAGCGTAATCCCGAGGCGGACGTAGAGGGTTACGACGCCTGCAGAAAGATCGCCATTCTCTCGTCCCTGATGATGGGAAAGAACGTGGATTTTGAAAAGATCCCTACCGAGGGCATCACAAAGATCACCCCCGCGGATTTTGAATATGCAAAAGCGGCTGGCAGGACCATTAAGCTTCTTGCACGGGCCAAGATGATCGACGAGAATTCCCTGGAAGCCATGGTTAGCCCCGTGATGCTGGACCGGGAGAATCCCCTGGCCATGGTAAACATGGTATTCAACGCAATCTTAGTCAAGGGCAACATGCTTGGCGAGGCCATGTTCTACGGCAAGGGCGCAGGAAAGCTGGCAACGGCGAGCGCAGTGGTCAGCGACGTGATCGACTGCGCAAGACATAAGGAGAATGCGATCCCCTGCTTCTGGGATGCGGAAAATGCTGAGATCGTCGATGCGGGAAAGCACGTAAACGCTTATTACCTCCGCGTGAAAAAGAGTGCGAAGGAAGCCGTGGAAGCGGTACTTCCCGGAGGAAAGCTTTTGGAGATCCCCGAGCGCACCGAGGACGTGGCATATTTTACCCAGCCGCTTAGCCGCAACGCCTTTGAAAAGATCTGCGAGGGCCTTGGAGATCTTGTACTGGGAAGCCTTTGCCTTGGCTAAACGTTTTGCCTCGGTTAAAGATTTTGCAGGTGGCATAGGTTTTGCCCGGGTTATAGATTTTGTCTGTGTTAAAAACAAAGGCATAAGAAAGAATGGTTTGTCCGGCCCATGAAAGGAACGCTTTAACGCCGGTCAAAATAGAATGATAAGAAATACGTAAGGAGAAGATGGAGTTATGTCTAAGGTAGTGAAGTTTGGCGGCAGTTCCCTGGCCAGCGCAGAGCAGTTTCAGAAGGTTGGGAAGATCATTCGTGCGGACAAGGAGAGAAGATACGTAGTTCCCTCCGCACCCGGCAAGAGAAACAAGGCCGATACAAAGGTGACCGACATGTTATATGCCTGCTATGATCTTGCTGAGCAGGGAAAGGATTTTTCCAAGGAGCTCGAGGCCATCAAGGCAAGATATCAGGAGATCATTGACGGGCTGAAATTAAAGCTTTCCCTGGATAAGGAATTTGCGGAGATCGAAAAGAATTTCAAGGCGAAGGCCGGAAACAACTATGCGGCATCCCGCGGCGAGTTCTTAAACGGCATCGTCATGGCTAATTATCTCGGATATGAGTTCATCGATGCGGCTACCGTGATCTTCTTTGACGAAGAGGGTAATTTTGACGCGGAGAAGACGGACGCGGTTCTCTCTGAGAGACTGGCCGGCTGCAAAAACGCAGTCGTACCCGGATTTTACGGCGCAATGCCGGATGGCAGCGTAAAAACCTTTTCCAGAGGCGGTTCCGACGTGACCGGTTCCATTGTGGCAAAGGCTGCAAAGGTTGACGTATATGAGAACTGGACCGACGTTTCCGGATTTCTGATCGCAGACCCCAGGATCATTAATAATCCCGTTGGCATTGATGCCATTACTTACCGTGAGTTGCGTGAGCTGTCCTACATGGGCGCGGGCGTGCTCCATGAGGATGCCATCTTCCCCGTTCGCCAGCAGGGCATTCCCATTAACATCCGCAACACCAATGCCCCTGAGGACAATGGTACGTGGATCGTTGGCAGTACCTGTCAGAAGTCCAAGTACGTCATCACCGGCATTGCCGGCAAGAAGGGCTTCTGTGCCATCAACATTGAAAAAGACATGATGAACTCCGAGATCGGCTTTGGCAGAAAAGTACTGCAGGCCTTCGAAGAGAATGGCATTTCTTTTGAGCACGTGCCTTCCGGCATTGATACCCTGACCGTGTTTGTGCATCAGGACGAGTTCATGCACAAGGAGCAGAAGGTGGTAGCAGGGATCAACCGCCTGGCAAAGCCTGACACCATCGACATTGAGGCAGATCTTGCCCTGATCGCGGTTGTGGGCCGCGGCATGAAGTCCACCAGAGGTACTGCAGGCAGGATCTTCTCCGCATTGGCACATGCCAACGTAAACGTTCGCATGATCGACCAGGGATCTTCCGAGCTTAACATTATCATAGGCGTGGCAAACGAAGACTTCGAGGCAGCTATCAAGGCCATCTACGACATCTTCGTTCTGACCAAGCTGTAAGGAAAAGTTAACAAGTTTCATATAGAACCCTAGATTAAACAGGGCCCCCTTTCTTAGGCAAGTTCGCATGGCAATGCGGCACGAGCGCCGGGAGAGGGGCCTTTTTGTTTTCTCCAGGTATTTGATGCAATCGCGATCGCGGTCGAAATGCGTGATAATTTGTCGAAAAATGGAAAAGATAGAGAAAATAATTAAAAAACTGAAAAAATGTGTTGACAAATCGTGGCGAATGGTGTAACATAAAATCATCAAAAGAGAAAAGAACACGAGATACCAAAGATAAGGTATTAACAGTAGTACCAAGGGGATTCCAAGATTCAGATGGAAAAGGAAGGAATTGAAGGTACAAAGGAACCAGGATCGCACGAGGCTTAGTGCGAATGAATGGAAAATACAAAAGAGTGTTTCGAGAGTATCGGGGATTCCGGATGATCTTGAAGAAAGGTGGATCGGTTAGAAAGATTACTTCCATCGCAGACAACTGAATATGGGAAAACTATCAAGGTTTAAGGAGGTACGGGCCATTGGATAGCATAGTCTGAAAGGGCGCATTGACGGTAGGTTAGTCGGTGCGCTCTTTTTGTGTTTCCCTGCGGGAGACGGGGAAACTTCTTAATTTTTTCAAAAAATAAGTGATTTCCTATGGAAACCGGACGCATTTTCATGTATGATAAGAGATGGCGGAGCATAGGCACCGCTAATGAGGAAACGATACGATGAAAAGCGGCATGCGCTTTAGTGAGGGAAACGTGAGCGAAGAGAAAAAGAACGTGGAAGAAGAATTACAACAAAAGAGGGAAGCGAGACGGAAGCGCCGGCAGCGGAACCAGATCCTGGCGTACCTTGTAGTGATCCTGATGATCGCATTGCTGGGAGGAGGAATCCTTGGCTTGATCCACTGGGCGTCAAAGGAACCTGCGGGGAGCGAGTTGGCAAGCACCGCTTCGACGCAGTCTGGTGAGGAGAGCGAAGAGACACTGCCGTCAGAGACTTCGGAGACATCCTCTGAGGAAGAGACGGAGGTTGTCGAGAGCTCAGAACCCGAGGAGACGGAACCCCTTGTGGTGGAACTGACCTATGAGCAGAAGCTGGATCAGATCGTGAATGCGGCGATTGAGGTTATGCCCTTGGAAGATAAGGTCGCAGGGCTTTTCATTGTAACGCCGGAGCTTTTGACCGGCGTAAAACCCGTGACCAGAGCCGGCGACAGCACTAAGGCGGCCCTTGGGAAATATGCGGTGGGTGGCGTCCTTTATACTTCCCGGAACGTAAAGAATGAGAGCTCTTTTAAGACCATGTTGGAGAACACGGTCCTTTACAGCAAATATCCCGTATTCCTGGCCGTGGAGGAGGAAGGCGGAGCAGCCAGCCCGATGGTGAAGGCAAAGCTTGGAACCGGGACGGACAGTGCCAAGGCCATTGGCGCAACCGGCGACCCGCAGAATGCATATCAGGCGGCCCTGACCGTCGGTGGCTATCTTAAGGACCTGGGAATCACCATGAATCTGGCTCCCGTGGCGGACCTTGCGGTGGTTGAAAACGGCATTATGGATGAGCGCAGCTACGGAAATGATGCCGGGGTTGTATTTGATTACGTGACAAATGCCATCAAGGGCTATGAGGAGCAGGGCATTGTTCCCTGCGTAAAGCATTTCCCTGGCATGGGCAGCGTTACGGTGGATCCTGAAAAGGGCGTAGCCGTTTCTGAACGCACTGATGCGGAGCTTTGGGAAAATGAGCTCGGACTGTTCCGCATGCTGGCGGAGCTTAGAGTCCCCGTGATCATGGTCGGAAATCATGCAATGCCCAGCCTGACCGGCGATAACACGCCTTGCTGCTTGGCAAGCTCCGTGGTTACGGACATCCTGCGTAACCAGCTTAATTACGACGGGCTGGTGATTACTGACATGCTGAATGATAAGGCCGTGTCGGATTATTACTCCTCTGAGGAAGCGGCCATCATGGCTTTTAAGGCCGGCTGCGACGTGATCCTTTGCCCGGAGAACTTTGAGGAAGCGTACAACGGCGTTTTGAAGGCCGTGCAGGATGGCACCATTTCCCAGGAGCGGATCGATGACGCCCTGAGAAGGGTTTACCGCATCAAATACGCAGACCGCGTGGAATAGACCCTCCATCGCCCAAGACGGTAGACACGCTATAGATCAAATACGCAGACCGCATGGAATAGACCCTCCATCGCCCAAGACGGTAGATACGCTATAGATCAAATACGCAGACCGCGTGAAATAGACCCTTTAAAAGGGAGGATGCCAAGGAGCCATAGCCCCTTGGCATTTATTATGAAAAAGAATTTG
This sequence comes from uncultured Lachnospiraceae bacterium, assembly GCA_900320485.1. Lineage (GTDB taxonomy): Bacteria > Bacillota > Clostridia > Lachnospirales > Lachnospiraceae > Acetatifactor. The sequence continues at coordinate 6,226 of ONSO01000154.1, forward strand.
TTCTTCGCTGTTTGTAAGTATATAATACCAACGCTTCGTGAAGAGAAAACGTTATTTGAATAAACATGTTTTGAATAAAACGTGAACAAATTGTGATAGGTCGTTTTG
>ONSO01000198.1 GCA_900320485.1 uncultured Lachnospiraceae bacterium
CTCGGTCAATGAAGGAACCTTGGACGAAGCGCCCATGGCATATAAGTCCTTAGAGGACATTATCGGCGTCGTGTCGGAAACCGTGGACGTCATTGAGGTGCTGAAACCAGTCTATAATTTTAAGGCATCAGAAACGGGAAACTTCCGGGGCTGAGCGATTTTAGGCTTCGTGAGAGCGGAGGCTGATCCAAATTCTAAAAAAAGGGTTTGGACCAGCCTTTTTTTTCGCAAAAATTGACGAAAACATGCAAATTTGGTATACTATAATGAGCTATTCCTTTACGGAGGTGCCGAAGGAGGAAAGACCATGTTTACTTGGAATTTTCAATATATTTCAAAAACAAGGCTTGCGGATACTTTGAGTCAACTGATGCTGAATGCACAAAAAGGTGACATATTGATCAGGATTCATACGGCCATTCATTTGGAGGACGAAGCGGTAGACCTGGCGAGGTTCGTAAAGAATCTGGTACCCCGCGCGGTGATCTTTGGAACAAGTACTTCGGCGGTTATCAACTGGGGAAAGCTTGATGCAAACCAGTGCGTCATTTCCGTGACGCAAATGGAGGATTGCAGGGTGCGCTCCGTGCTCCTTCCGATCATTTCAGGAGACGGCATTACGCCCATTCCCGCGAAGGAATTGTGTAAAAAGATCAAGAAGGCAGTGACGGCGGAGGATACAAAGCTGATGCTGGCCTTTGTTACCAGAAAATACTGCGACGTGATCCAATTTGCGCAGGAATGCAATGAAGCCTTTCCCGGCGTTGAAATGATCGGCGGCGTTGCCAGTGATTTTGATGAAAATTACATTCAGAATCAGGACTGCGGGTTTGTGTTCAACGAGAACGGAAGCACTACGGAGGGGATCCTTGTAGCTTCCGTCAGCGGCGAGGGCGTGGAGACCCATACAACCTTTGCTTCCGGTGCACAGCCGGTGGGGTATGAGATGGAGGTTACGGAGACAGACGGGTATTGCATTCAAAGCATCCATGGGCGGCCGGCGGTCGATGAGTTCCTCATTGACGAGGAGACGGCGGCATTTTCTGATTCCGCCATGGCGCCTTTCTTTCCCTTTACGCATGCGGATCAGGAGGGCTTACCCTTTGTAGCCAGATTGCATCAGGGAAAAATCTATGCCAATTACAGGGTGAAACCGGGAGAAAAGATCAGGAGGGCACTGGTCTTTGACCGGAGGGTTATTTTGGAAAACCGTGCCATGTTCCGTCGCGTGGAGAATTTCCAGAAGGCGGAGACGATCTTCGGCTATACCGGCAGTGCCAGACTGAATAACTATCCCAACTGCGTCAAGTGGGAGCTTTCCGTCTATGAGAACAGTAATATTTGCGGGTGCGTGACGGACGGCGAGTTTGTTTATTATAATGGACGCGTAACCTTTGCAAACTGTTGCTTCGCCATATCCGTTTTTGGCGAGAAGGAATTCCAGCAAAAATACAATCCCTATGCCTTTACCTACGTGGATCCCCTGTCGGCGGACAACAAGGGGCTGCTGGGAATTCTTATGGATGCGGAAAAACGTCTGGAGACCGAGGGACCTAAGGATACCTCGGAGAGGCTGAAGGCGTTCCTGAGAGACTGTGAATCCAGACTGCTTTATTCTGACAGTGACGATAATCCCAACGGCGCAGCCCTGACCATGGACGTAAAACTGAAGGGATATGATCGCATCTGCATGATCAACGTACTTGACATTTCCAGCATGCGGGTTGTGTTTTCAGACCAGATGATCCAGCTTACCTATCGGAAGTACGTGGAGAAATGTAAGCGGACTGCCCAGGAAAAGGGATATCATTTTTACGTGTTGGATAACTGGCAGGTGGCCATTGGAGCACCTTCCTATATTATTTCCCTGGCAGATTTTACTAAGGACATGGAAAAACTCTACAGGGAGCTGTTTGAGGTCTCTGAAGAGTACGTGGCGATCGTGCCGATCTTTTGCATCGTTTACAACTGCACGGACGAAAACCTGATGACGGCATATAATTCGGCACGCGTGGAGATGATGGGCAAAAACGTACAATTCTTTGTACGGGACGCGCAATTGGGACAGCCTGACGAGGAGGGCATCCGCAAAAAATATCAGATGGTGAACGTGATCCACTATGCCATTTCCCATGACGCGGTGATTCCTTATTTCCAGGGGATTTATGACAATAAGCTTCAGAACATCCATCATTATGAGGCGCTGATGCGGCTTAAGGATGAGAACGGAAGAATTTATGAACCCAGGGATTTCCTGGCCGTGGCAAGATCCTTTGGACTTATGTATGACAGCCTTTCGCTGATCATGATCAGGAAGGTTTTTGAAAATTTTAAGGATGCCGAGGGAAGGAGCGTTAGCGTTAACCTTGGAATCCGCGACGTCCGAAACCGTGAAATCGTGGAATTTATCTACGATAATCTTTCCACCATGAAGCATCCGGAGAATTTCATCTTTGAACTTCTTGAGAATGAGGACGTTGATGATTATAACGTTCTTATCAATTTTGTTGACAAGATCCATGAGCTTGGGGGAAAGATCTCCATTGATGATTTCGGAAGCGGGTACTCCAATTTGCAGCACATTGTAAGCATTCAATCGGATTTCATCAAGATTGACGGATCCATCGTACGGAATTGCTGTACGGACAGGGAGTCCGAGAATCTGATCGCCTTGATCGCCGGGTGGAAGAACCTGAGCACGAGAAACGTGAAGATTGTTGCGGAATACGTGGAGAATGATGATATCCAAAAGAAACTGACGATCTATAACGTGGATTATTCACAGGGGTATCTGTTCTCAAAACCATCGCCTGAACTATAGGTGGTTTTCTTGAAAGAAATGCTGGAAACCTCAGCACCTAGAGGCTTGAAAGAAGGGGTAGCATGGAACGAGAAAGCAGAGGAGTGCGGTACGTCGGCCTGATCATGGAAGACATTTTTACGGACTTTGCCAAGGAAGTGATCCGTGGCGTTGTCACCGCCGCAAAGGGAAAAGAGAATATCAGGCTGATCCTGCTTGTTGGAAGGCAGAACGAAATCGGCGTGATCGAAGAAAAGCAGCATCTGTATAAGAATATATATAATAACATCTACCGTTTGGAGAACGTATGCAGATTCGACGGCTTGATCTTGACGTTGCCCAATACTTACGCCATTGAAAATGATACGCTGGAGCTAAGCCGGATCAAACGGCTGGAGAAGATCCCAAAGGTTTTTATCGCCACAAAAAAGCAGGGGGAGACCTCCGTTAATTATGACAATGCATCGGGAATCCGGGAGGCCATTGACTATCTGGTAAATACACGGGGAGTCAAGAAGATCTGCATGCTTGGCGGCCGGGATGACAATGGCGATGCCATGGAGAGAAAGCGCGTTTTTAAAAAATGCCTGGAAGAGAACCAACTGCACTATGATGAGAGCCTTTACCAGAAGACGGACATGTCTTCCAATTGCAGGGAGGATGCGGCAAAGCTCCTTGACGGAAACCCGGATGCGCAGGCAATCTTTTGCGTAAACGACCCGGTGGCCGTCTCGCTGTATGAAGAGCTGGAAGCGCGCAGGATCGTTCCGGGACGGGACATTCTGGTATTTGGTTTTGACAATACCAAGCAGGCAAGTACGCTGGTGCCGCCCCTGGCTTCCATAGGCCCTACGGAGGAGACGCTGGGGAAGAAGGCATTGGATCTTTTGCTGGACAAGATGGACGGGGAAGAGGTAGAGAGCATTGTTCTGCCGACCAGTTTTTACGGCAGGGAATCCTGCCCCTATGACAAATACGAATATACCCTGCGCGAGCTGATAAACGTGGATTCCGCCTTTATCGACCGCATGTTTGACGATTGCTTTTATCGGTACAAGAACGAATACTTTGACAGTAAGGCCATTAACTTAAAGCGCCTGTTCCACGAGTTTATTTCAAGAATGCTCTATGCCACAAAGAGACGGTACATGAGCACGGAGGAATTTGAGGAGATCGGGAAGCTTATCGACGTCTTTTTTGATAATGGCGTCATGGATTATACGGATGCCACGAAATTCCTCCAAAGCATAGAGAGGCTTCAGAGCGCCATAAACTTTATACAGAGGATGGCTTCGGCCAACGTGCAGATTAACCGTCTGTTTGTGAGAATGAAGGATCGCGCCATTCAGGCACTGGCAGGACAAAGAAACAGAAAAACGGGTTACATTAATTCCGGGCGCGGACAGATGCAGGAGTTCTTCGTCAGCACCACGGATTTTGACCGTTCCGGCAGCAGCACCGTGGAAAACATCAGGTAGATCAGCGCTACCTCCAGGTACAGCGCCAGCGGCTCGTAGGTCCGGGCCACGATGCGCTGGGTGGCCATGAACATCTCCATGACGGTGATGTTCGCCGCCAGCGAGGTGTCCTTCACCATCGAGATCAGCGAATTGGACAGCGGCGGGAACGCGGCCCGCAGCGCCTGGGGCAGCACGATGCGCCGCATCACCTGGGCGTAGCTCATGCCCACGCAGTAGCCCGCCTCCAGCTGCCCCGCCGGGACCGATTCCAGCGCCCCGCGCATCGTCTCCGCGCAGTAGGCGCCCTCGTTGATGGAAAACACGATCACCGCCGCCGGAAAGGCGTCCAGATAGACGCCCAGCTTCGGCAGTCCGTAGAACACCACGAACAGCTGCACCAGCAGCGGCGTCCCCCGCACCACCC
>ONSO01000186.1 GCA_900320485.1 uncultured Lachnospiraceae bacterium
CCGCATAATAACTGCTCTTTGTAAGATTGTTCTCCTTCAGATTCTCCTTTAAGTTCTCCGCATACCCGCTGATGGCCATCAGGGGAGATTTTAAGTCATGTGCCATGGAATCCACCAAAAAATCACGATATCCTTCCGTCAAATAAACATACCGCTTCTTGCGATATTCCCACTCCGAAGTAAGAAAAGTCACTATGAAACAAATAATCGGGAGCGTGATAAATGCAAATTTAATGATGTCGTAATCATAAAATGACAGTAAATTCCATGTCTTACATTCTTCATAAAAAACCGCCTTATAAACATGGCCGGTAACGTCTGAGAATAAAAATTCCCTTGCTATCGCCTGCATCTTTGGGACAAACATAAACTTTTCATCACTTTTATAAATGATATATGGATCATAATATTCATTTCTAAGAGAATGATCCATTTGCGCATCCAGTGAGCGCGCCCGGTATAAAAATTCCTGCCATTTTTCACGCTGTAACGGATCCTCTGTGTAAACCTTGCTTAAATCTCCATATACAAATTCCTTTTCCGGATCTATTTCCTTAAAATGATAATCTGAAGGATTCTCCGGTTCAAATGAAACTACCTCCAGGACCTCTTCTTCCCTTACGATCCCTCTTGCATTAATTTCTTTGTACGTCACCGTTACTTTTCCCGGAAGAAAATAGGAATCCTTGTAATAAAATGATTCCAGTTTTATTTCATAATTTCTTTTAATATGCTGATCCTCTGGTTCTCCCTTTTTTTTCTTCCAATCCAAAAGGCGATCTTCCAAGTCTCCCATATATTCTTTTAAAGTGGCCTTATCGCAATAATACCCTCGATCATAAACGCCAACCAATTCTCCAGAGATTCCTTGCCTTGGCTGATCCATGCCTCGATCAAACACAAAAATAACTTCAACCTCATCATTACATTTATCCGTAAGTCCCACCGTCTTACCCGTCTCATTATCTATGACGTAGGCCAAGCTTTGATATTCTAATTCATCAAAAAAAGGCCGATAATAATTTGGCAAAAAAGCGATCAACGATGCCTCTTTATTTTCTATGTCATCTTCCTTAACGCACTGCATTACGTCAGTCTTAAAAGAAAAATAGTCCTCTGATGCTTTTTTCTCAAATCGTGCAGCCATCGTTCTCTCAACCCAAAGGGATACGGCAATCAAAACAATTGCCCATATGGTAAACACAATGATTCCATGTTTCAAAAAATAGAATCCGTAATTTTTTGGTTTTTCACGTTTCATTTACTTTTCCTCCCACTCCAGCCTATACCCCTTCCTGAAAACCGTTTTGATCATCTTTCCAGCCGTTCCAAGGTTCCTTCGAAGCTTTTTCACGTGATTGTCCACGGTTCTCTCCGTCCCTTCGTAGTCCATGCCCCAAATCCTGCCAAGGAGCATTTCCCGCGTAAAGATCCAGTTCGGGTGTTCCATAAAAGTTACAAGGAGATCGTATTCCTTTGGTGAAAGCGTCACTTTCTGACTTTTCACGGTCACTTCCCGCCTGTTTACGTTGACGATAATGGGACCGCAGTTAAGGATCCGGTCTTTTTCCGCCTCACTTTTTTCGCCGTTTCCGGCCCTGCGCAGTACGGCACCGATCTTTGCGCAAAGCTCTGCTATGGAAAAAGGCTTGCAAACGTAATCATCACATCCCAGCTCATATCCGCGGAGTCTGTCCTCCTCCCGGATCTTCGCCGTGATCATGATGACGGGAAGGCTGCTGGTCCTGCGCAGTTCCCGCAGGAGTGAAAAACCGCTCATGCCGGGAAGCATCACGTCAAGAAGCAAAAGATCATATGAATTGTCCTTAAGCATGGCAAGGCCCTTTGGCCCATTTTCAGCACATTCCAGTTCATACTCCCTTGCATGGTTTCCAAAGTAATCCCTGATCACTTCCCTGATCTGCTCGTCATCTTCCACCAGTAAAATCCGCACGTTTCTTTCCCACCTTCACCAAGAGTTTCTTCCAACATCATATCGGAAATTTTTCAGGAAGTCAAAAAATATGTTTTCTCCATGCTTTTATCATAGAGGATAGACGTATCTAAGTTGTATCCACTTTAAATAAAATTTTAGAGAGTATTCAAGACCTTCTTGGTAAAAGTCATTTTTAAGAAACCAGTTATAAAAATCTTATTAGAATTCAAGCCAAGAAGTCATTTTCTATAATTTCACGTTTTGAAGTCTTTTTCTATAATTTCTAACTTTGATTTTTTTCTATAATTTCTTGTTTTGAAGTCTTTTTCTATAATTTCTAACTTTGAATTTTTTTCTATAATTTCTTGCTTTGAAGTCTTTCTGAAAATTTTACGTTATGCCTTATTTCAGAAATCTGTCAATTTTACTCCGGATCAAGTTTACGTTAAATGGCCGTTCATTTGTTTCCATGGATATAATCAACTGATCACCCAGCAAAATCCCATGAGCTTCATAACTTTCTATCTTTTCATAATTCTTGACTTCGTAATCACTTGCTTCCATAAGCCCTAAGTGTTCCCAATAAATCGTCTTTCTTTTACTAACGTTCAAGCAAGTAAAATCCGGATAAACCGTCCTTTGATTTCCGAGAATGCATTGTGCCTCATATCGATATGGAATCTTCATCTTGTATAGTGTGTCAGCAAGTATCTTTTCCGATTTTGACCTGACAAATTCCCCTTGTTCCGTTTCATACTTTCCCTTTTCCGGATATGGATTTTGCTCACCGGGATGCTCCTCCAGCCATTGTTTTATATATGCTGCATCAGATATTTCCATTGGCGCAACAAACACTTTTCTCCCGTCGCAAAGCCTGTCATAAATCTTCCCCAAAGCCTTCGCATCGTACTTTTTCAAAAAATGACTCAGTTGTTTTTGCATGCCTTGCAACTCTCGAAGCACCTGCTCTTCATACTCCCGCTGAATAATCTTTCCTATGATTTCCTTATCTTTTATGGAAACATACTCTGCTTTTTGTGAATTTTCCTTGCGAAAAAAATATTGCGAATGTCCCCGTGATGCACTAACATTCACTTTTCCTTTCGGCAACCCTATATAATTCTTTTTCTTTTTTTCAATAATTGTAATTAACTGCTCAATTTCCTTTAGTTGCTCGCTTTGTTCTTTTGAATAATCAATCATCCATTTTCTCCTTTCATATCCATGATTCTTGACTGCATAGATTTCATTCTTGCTTTCCATACAGTCACTTTCTCCGCTTTCCGACTGCATGGTTCTCATTCTTGCTTTCCATACAGTCACTTTCTCCGTTTTCCGACTGCATGGATTTCATTCTTGCTTTCCATACAGTCACTTTCTCCGTTTTCCGACTGCATGGATTTCATTCTTGCTTTCCATACAGTCACTTTCTCCGCTTTCCGACTGCATGGATTTCATTCTTGCTTTCCGTGCAGTCTACTCATGCTTTTATCAGTTCAATGCTATATGTATTGGGGAATGTAATGAATTATGGTTCATCACTCGGCAATAGATGTTTTGAAAGCCTTGGCAGCGCCAGAATGCGCTGCCAAGGCGATAGATTGTTGATTGAATTACTAGCTTTCTTTATTTGCGTACAAAGATCTCTTTAGATGCACCTACGCAATTCTTATACGGGATAAGCGCCGTTCTTGGTATCGGCGATGGTCTGGTCAACCTTTTCCTGCTGTGCCTGACGATATTTGAAGAAGTCGGTTGCTACCTGAGGGAACAATGCGTAGGAAAGCACGTCCTCGTCCTGCTGCTTCCATTCCTTCATCTCGCCCTCAAGCTTATCCAGCTCATTGGGGATCAGGTCTGCGGGACGGCAGGTGATTCTCTTCTCACCGGGGATAACCTTGTCGATGACCTCCTGATTCATGGGCTTGATGGTCTGGCCATATTCGCCGCGAAGAACTGCCTTGGTCTCCTTTGTAGCCATCTTGTAACGCTCACCCATCAATACGTTGAACACTGCCTGAGTACCAACGATCTGAGAGGAAGGCGTAACCAGAGGGGGCTCACCCAGATCCTTACGAACCTTGGGAATCTCCTTAAGCACGTCATAGTACTTATCTTCTGCGTTCTGCTCCTTCAGCTGGCTTACCATGTTGGAAAGCATTCCGCCGGGTACCTGATAAAGCAGAGTCTTAATGTCAACGCCCATTACCTTAGGATTGAGCAGTCCAGTCTTTAAGCACTCGTCTCTGTAAGGACGGAAGTAATCTGCGATCTCAGCCAGAAGATTCTGGTCAAATCCGGTATCATAAGGCGTACCCTTGAAGGTCTCAACCATAACCTCGGTTGCAGGCTGGGAAGTACCCATTGCAAAAGGACTCATGGCGGTATCAATTACGTCAACGCCGGCTTCCACTGCCTTTAAGTAGGTCATGCTTGCAACGCCGGAGGTATAGTGGGTATGCAACTGGATGGGAAGCTTGGTTGCGCTCTTCATGGCTGCGATCATCTCAGATGCCTTGTAAGGAACCAAAAGACCTGCCATGTCCTTGATACAGATGGAATCCGCACCCATCTCTTCAATCTTTCTTGCCATGTCGGTCCAATACTCCATGGTATAAGCATCACCCAGCGTATAGGAAAGGGCAACCTGTGCATGACCACGGCCTTCCTGAACCTTAAACTTATTGGTGGCATCAACGGCTGCCTGCAGGTTTCTAAGATCATTCAGGCAATCGAAGATACGAATAATGTCGATACCATTGGAAATGGACTTCTGTACAAAGTACTCAACCACGTCATCTGCATAAGGTCTGTAACCAAGAATGTTCTGGCCACGGAACAGCATCTGCAGCTTGGTTTTCTTGAATTTGTCGCGGAGCTTGCGAAGTCTGTCCCAGGGATCTTCCTTCAGGAAACGAAGGGAAGCATCGAAGGTAGCGCCGCCCCAGCACTCTACGGAATGATAACCAACCTTATCCATCTTCTCCGCAATGGGAAGCATAAGTTCGGTAGGCATTCTCGTTGCGATCAGAGACTGATGTGCGTCACGAAGCACGGTCTCCGTAATTTTGATAGGCTTCTTTTCGATTTCAGCCATTGTTTTATCCTCCATTTTTACTATTCTACCTCAT
>ONSO01000188.1 GCA_900320485.1 uncultured Lachnospiraceae bacterium
CGTGCGGTAGGAGAATGATACCAAGCCACAGCATCTTCAACAGCATACCCTAACCTTGAGAAAAGGTAAAGAAGGGGTATGACTATATAATACGAGGAGCATGATCATATGACCATCAGAGTTGTTATCGCTCAGTAGTCTGAGCTTAAATAAATAATGAATCGTAAGCTCAGATGAATCCTAAGAGAAATGATGTTAGGAGGAACGATATGAGCTATATAAAGGCAGAGAATGTGCTGCCGCAGGAATTAATTGAAGCGATTCAGCAATATGTAGACGGAAAAATGATCTATATTCCCTGCAAGGAAAAACAGGAGTGGGGCAGTACCACTTCCGCCAAGGATTTCTTTCGTGAGCGTAACGAAAGGATCTATGAAACCTACAAGAGCGGTATGGGTCTGCGTGAGCTTGCCGAGAGATTTTCCTTATCGGAGAAAAGCATTCAGAGAATTCTCAAACAGCAGAAGCAGATTGTAAAAGAAAGTGTTTCATTAACAGAAGGAGCGACAATGAAGATTGAACTGAGACCGGTAGATGATTCCAACAGATCCGATTGTATAAGCTTAAAGGTATCAGAGTCACAATCGGAGTACATAGCTTCAAATGAGAGTTCTTTGGAGGCGGCAAAGGAGCATGCTGACGTAGCAAGGCCGTTTGTAATTTATGCGGATGGTGTGGCGGTTGGCTTCACGATGTTTGCTTTTGAACCGGATTATGAAGATCCTGATGACAGATATTGGCTATGGAGATTCATGATCGATGAGAAATTACAGGGACAGGGTTACGGAAGAGAAGCATTAAAGCTGATCATTGCATATTTTAAAGATAACGGCGCAACAAACATCAGGCTTTCCACAAAAGAAAGCAATGTTCATGCCATCCATCTATACAGATCCTTTGGATTTGCACCGAATGGTGACGTGAATGATGGTGAAACCGTATTTGAGCTGAATTGGTAAAAAATAATAGAATTCTGATCATCGGCCGGGTTTAGTGCCCGGCCGTTTCTACTAATGAGGAGAATACACTTATGAGTGAGTATGTATATATAACGTTAAGAGAAAAACCTGAATTAAAGGGGATGGCAGCGGACTGGTTTCATAAAAAGTGGGGCGTGCCCACAGAAGCTTATCTTGAATGTATGACAAATTATCTTGAGGGGAACACGGAAAACGGATGGTATCTTTGTATGTTCGGAGATCAGATGGTTGGAGGCTTGGGAGTTATAGAGAATGATTTTCACGACAGGAAGGATCTAAGCCCCAATGTATGCGCGGTATACACGGAAGAAAACTACCGTGGTCAGGGCATAGCCGGTAGACTTCTTGATCTTGTAGTTGATGATATGAGAAAAAAAGGAATATCACCGCTTTATCTTGTGACAGATCATACAGGATTTTATGAGCGATATGGCTGGGAGTTCTACTGCATGGCTCAGGGAGATGATGAGCCGGAGCAGACGAGATTCTGAGATGGCAAAAGACGGGAGCCTTGGCGAGATTGGATTTGATGAGTGTTTTTCGGATTGGATGGATGAATGGATAAATGAAGCTCTCAAACTTACCCAGAAAGATGATCCGCATGAGGATTATATTCCTTGCACAATAGTATTAAAATCCACCGGCGAGATCATTGGAAATGTCGGGTGTACCTATTATGAAGACACCGGTAAAGTGGGAATATGTTATTTTGCAGGGACTCAGTTTCGTAAGAAAGGATATGTCAGCGAAGCAGTTAAGGCTTATGTTCCTTATTTTTTTGAGAAATATAATGAATCTGAAATCCTGGCTACCATTCTTGATTCCAACGTTGCCTCATGGAGGACAGCGGAAAGGTCCGGATTTAAGCTATTGGAAAAGAAAATGTATAAGGACATTTACGACGAGAAAGAGAAACTTTACCGTTTTTACGTAAAGAGGAAAACCTGATCGGAGGCGTCACGTAAATATCACGATCCGGCCTAACGAGCATCTGTCGGTAGTAGGACTGATGCGCGGAGTACAGCCTGAATGGATCCCTCTGCAGAAAGCCATGGAATTGTTTTCCTTAGGCAGGCGGTTTACGTAGAATTTACAATTGTATGCTTTATGTATTTACGTTCATTACGTATAATAAAAACATAAGGAGGCTACAGATGATTTACTGCGTGGAAGCCGGGTTTGTATGGTCTGACATATTAACAGACCTTGAGCGGGTTGCGGATCATTGTTCCAACGTTTCGGGATGTTATCAGGCATTCGCCTTAGACCCAAAGAGCCTTAGAAAAAAGGCATTGATTTATAAGGCTTTTAGAGATATAAATAATATAAGGGGATATCTTAGGGGAATGAGTTTACGCATGAAGCTGATCGAAAGAATTGAAAAAACAGAATTGGGGCACAGGATTCTTAGGGATCTTGTGTTTCGGTTGTTCATAACGGCAAGCGTGAGCATGGGATGGAAATCATTGTAATGATCACTATCGCGGCATATACCTTTTATATAGTCATACATGCAATCATAAGCTTTGTAAAAGCACGTAAAAAAAAGGATTTATCGATGATTATGCTAAGAAATATATCGATGGCTTGCGCGATAGTGGCGCTGCTGTCACTGGAACGGTCCATGCTCGGCACGTTTGGGGATGCAGGTGATAGGTTCTCAATGACAATGACGATCATATCGGGTGCATGTACGTTTCTGATAGTTGTGGGAATCGGTGTTTCCATGATTATTCAAGCAGGAAAAGAAACAACTTAATTTTTTATTTAAAAACGAAAACTATGATCATTAATACGGGACAAAGAACAGATATACCGGCTTTTTATGCCGAATGGTTTTCAAACAGAATAAAGGAAGGGTTTGTCTGTGTTCGCAATCCTTATAATCCGAATCAGGTGAGCAGGTACAGACTGGATCCGTCCGTCGTCGACGTGATAGGGTTCTGTACAAAAAATCCTGCGCCCATGTTTCACTATATGGATTTATTAAAGGATTTCGGCCAGTATTGGTTTGTGACGATCACTCCATATGGACGGGACATTGAGCCGAACGTTCCGGATAAACATCGCTTGATCGAGGATTTCAAAAGGCTATCCGGTACCGTGGGAGCAGATGCTACGGGTTGGAGGTATGACCCCATTCTGTTATCGGATAAATATACGTTGGAGTATCATTTGCGTGCTTTTAAGCAGATAGCAGAAAGCCTGAAAGGATATACGAAGACGGTGGTGATCAGTTTTATCGATCTGTATCCCAAAGTCAGAAAGAACTTTCCGGAGGCAAGAGAGGTTTCGAAGGCCGACAGATTAAAGCTTGGGCGGGAAATGATAAAGATCGCGGCGGAATGCGGGATGACCGTTAAACCATGCGCGGAAGGAAGTGAACTGGCGGAGTACGGAGCTGATTGCAGCGGGTGTATGAAGATCAGCGATTATGAAAAGGCCATCGGTAAAAGGTTGATCGCGCCAAAGAAAAAAGGGGCCAGAGCAGAATGTGCCTGTTATCTATCCTGTGACATAGGAGCTTACAATACTTGCCTTCATCTTTGTAAATATTGCTACGCAAATGATGAACCGGCAGTAATATATGCACGGAACAGATTGCATGATCCGGAATCACCATTTCTGATCGGAAATTACGTGGAGGGTGATAAGATAAGCGAAGTACCGCAGGAATCCTGGATAGACAGGCAGGAGAGTCTGTTCTTCTTATAGTGAGAGTTGTGGCTAAGTTTTACGCAGTAAAATGCGTGTTTATGAACATAATGCTGCAGGGCTTTGAAGAAAGCCTTTGCATGAGAATAATAGTGCTTGACAAAATACATTGGATAAAATATAATGTTATAAAAGATAAAAACATGGAACGGGAATTGCAGAACAAGGAATTGATCATGGAAAGAGGTAGCATAGTGGATGAGACGTTTGACGTTCAGGAATATATGACGCGTGGCGTGGAGCGGGTGGTATCGGATGCTTTGAAGGCAATGTTTAAGGATCCCAGGGAAGGGGCGTTTATGGTAAGGTTTGCCTCGGCAAGTCGCGCTGCCTCCAAAAAGAGGCAAAAAGCGGAAGAGAAGGGAGAGCATATCCCGCCATTTCTCATAGCCAGCATTACCAGCAAGTGTAATCTACACTGCGCGGGTTGCTATTCGAGATGCAATCATGCCACGGTGGATTCCGAACCCGTGGCTCAGCTTACGGACAAGGAATGGGCCGGGATCTTTGAAGAGGCAGATGACCTTGGGATCAGTTTTATCCTTCTGGCGGGCGGGGAGCCGATGCTTAGACGGGACGTCATCACCGCGGCGGCTGGTACGCCAAATATTCTGTTCCCGATTTTTACAAATGGAACGTTTATTGATGAAAAGTACGTAGAACTCTTTGACAGAAGCAGAAATCTGTTGCCGGTCATCAGTATCGAGGGAGAAAAGGAAATCACGGATGCGAGGCGCGGAGTGGGTATTTACGAGCGGCTTTTGGCCAACATGAATAAACTCCATGAGAGAGGATTGATTTTTGGAGCTTCCGTAACCGTGACGAAACAGAACGTAAAGGAAGTTACGACGGAGCGTTTCCTGACGGAGCTTTCTGATCGCGGATGTAAAGCAGTCATTTTCGTTGAATTTGTTCCCGTAACGGATGATGGGGCGGAGCTTGCTCCGGGAGATGAAGAAAGAGAGTATCTTGCTTCAGAGATCAGAAGGCTTCGCAATACCCATCCGGAGATGGTTTACATTTCTTTTCCGGGTGATGAAAAAAGCTCCGGTGGCTGCGTGGCAGCCGGGCGAGGGTTCTTTCACGTGAATTCTCACGGCGGAGCTGAGCCGTGTCCGTTTTCACCATATTCGGACGTAAACGTTAAAAATACGTCGCTTAAGGAAGCCTTGCATTCGCCGCTGTTTATGGCGCTAAGGGAAGGAAACGTTCTGACGGATGACCATGTGGGCGGTTGCGTTTTATATGAAAAAAGAGAGCTTGTGGAAAGCATCCTGCGTCGTTAGGCGCAGGATTTTTAAAAAGGCTAATCCAAACCTCTGATTCGGGGGTTGGATTAGCCTTTTTTCACGGATTTTAGATTATTGAGGAGGTCGACGGCTAATCTAAAATCCAAAATTGGGGGATGGATTAGCTTTTTCTTAGGATTTACGAGTTTTATGGCCGAATATCGGCTAATCCTTGGAAGAATTTTGAAAGATGGATTAGCTGCGCAGTCTTTTTTGCCATTAAGTTAGACAAAACTAACACAGTGTGGTAAGATAGTTGAAGCGAAGCGAGGATGAGCCGAAGGGCTCACAGTTGAGTGATTTGATGGAAGGAGGAAGATTCATGGAAGAAAAGAAGTATCACGTAGAGAAGAATACGGTTCAGGAGACGTTGATCATTCCGCTATATGGCAGAAAGGTATGCTCGGAGCGTTTTCCGGAATTATTTCAAGATCCTGAGGCAGAGAGGATCTGCAACGGGCTTGATTATGATTTCGCGGAAAAGGGCAAGAAAATGCAAAGCGGATTCGGACTGTTTGGGGCATTGGAAGTTGCACAGAGGCAGTATGATCTTGCTTATGAAGTGAAGGAGTATCTAAAGGTGCATCCGCGGGCATGCGTGGTTAATTTAGGGTGCGGACTTGATGATACTTTTGCTAAATGTGATAATGGTACGTGCAGGGGGATCAACGTGGATATGCCTGACGTTATTGCCATCCGCAATGAATTATTGCCGGTAAGGGAGAGAGAAGAAAACGTTGGAAGTGATCTGAACGAGGATGATTGGATGGAGAAGGTAGAGTCGGAGGATGGAGCAATCTTTTTTGCGTCCGGGGTATTTTATTATTTTAAGCGGAATGACCTAAAGACGATGTTGAAGAAAATGGCAGTCAGGTTTCCGGGATGCGTGATCTGCTTTGATACCTGTAATAGCCGGGGGGCGAAGCTCATGACGAAAACGTGGATCAAGGAGGCCGGTATCTCAGACGTTAATGCATTGTTTTCTTTGGAAGATAAGAAAGAATTGGAAGGCTGGAGCCCGGACTTTGCATCTGTCGAGGCACGAAGTTACATGCGCGGGTATCGTGACATATATTCTGAAATGAGCTTGCTTTATAAGCTTATGATAAAATTCTGCGACAACTGGGTTAACATGCAGATCATAAAAATAACCTTCGGGAAACGGGAACGGACATAGTAAAGGACAAAATCAAATTGACTTGAAGGGGGAAAAGTATTATAATGAGGTCAAAATGAAAATGACGGGAGGTACGGCCATGAAAAAGAATTTGACTTTGGAAGAAGCAATGAAGCGCATTGCGGATCTTGAGAAAGAAAATGAGGAGTTGAAGGAACTGCTGGAGTACTATAAGAAGCGAAAAGCCAGCGGAAGACAGAAGCATAATGCAAAGTGGATGGCTATATACAATGATTTTGTGGTTTGTCA
>ONSO01000046.1:0-15333 GCA_900320485.1 uncultured Lachnospiraceae bacterium
CCCGGTTCGATGCAGCTTATCATGTTCGCGCCATCCCCAACGGCCGCCTTCCCGTAGAGCCGGACCAAGTGCCTTGTAACGTAAAGATTATCCAGAACCCTTGGCCCCAGAGCATCCGCCGTCACGTCCCTGTTCCCCAGCCCCACCACTAAAATGGCACTTTCCTCCCCTAACTCCAGCGTATCCAAAAGACCGATAAGCTCCTTGGAAAGACAACCGGCAATTTCCGCATGGTATCCCTCATCCGGTTCCCCTAAATTTTCTGCCTCCATGGTTACGTAAATTCCCATGGGCTTTCCCAGCTGATTCGCCGCATTCTTGGTCTCTATAAAGACTTTAGTCACTGCTACGGCCTCTTTTTCATAGGCATATTCTTCCACGCGCACGCCCCGCATTTGCTCTCCGGTGCTCTCCACGCTCTCCCTGGCTTCCACCGCCAGATCCGTTCTCACTTGAAAAGAGTTCATGACTTCCCCCTCACTCCGGTTGTTTTCCCACCAATTATTCCTATTTTTCGCATTTTTTTCTGATTTATGTATTGACAAAAGTGAAATAATTTCCTAAACTACAAGAGTATGTTTGCATCGGTCCTCCGTGTCTGACCGAGCAGACCAATCCAATCAGAAAAGTTTTCAATAACAAATGGAGGTAAACTACATTGGCTAATATTAAGTCCGCAAAGAAGAGAATTTCCGTAGCCCGCGTAAATGCTGAGAGAAACAAGGCTATCAGATCCAGCGTAAAGACCGCGATCAAGAAGGTTTTCGCTGCAATCGAGGCTGGTGACAAGGAGGCTGCAAAGACTGAGCTCACTTCCGCTACCAAGGTGATCGAGATGGCTGGCAGCAAGGGCGTTTATCACAAGAATAACGTGGCTAGAAAAGTTGCCCGCATCAGCAAAGCCGTTAACGAGATGGCATAAATAAAAGAGCAATCAAAAAGCACCCATACCGTCATGTGGGTGCTTTTTTGTTGCCTTTTTTGTTGCTTTTTGTTGCTTTTTTTGTTGTCTTTTTTTATGCCTTTCCACGCCTGCCGTTTTCGGCGCGTCCGGCTATCTTCGGTGCCCGCCGCCGCCGTGGCTATGCCCGCCGCTGCTTACGTGGTGACCATAGCTGCCTCCGCCATGCGAACTCCGGCCGGAGGAGGAACTGCTCGTTTCTATCTTTACCTTCGTCACGTTCTTTCTAAGGAACTCATCCTTACGCCCACGCATCATGGGCTGTCCGCCGGGCACGTAGGTTGTGGCCGTGGTCGTATCCTTTCCGGGCGCCTGCTTCATGTTGACCAATGCATATATGATCGCCACGATCACGGGGATCACCAAAATGCCGGGCCAGGGTAACTGCTCAACGCCGAGATCTCCCTCATCCATCCCATATTGTGCAACCTTCTTCAAAGCCCTTGCGTATCCCTCCTCCGTGCTGATCTCAAGACCGTCGTCGAAGGCTCGGAAAACGTTCTTCTCCTCACTTGCCCCAATGGCATACTCCAGGGATCCTGAGGTTGACAGCCAGCAGCCTGCCTGACTGTCAGACTGCCCCGCGTGATACCAGTTATCCAAAAGCAGGGCGCCGTCACCATAAGGTGCATTATAGCCGAAGGCATTTTGATCATAAAAGTCATCGGCATAGTTCATCATGTTCCGTTCCCAGTCGTAATCAGAGATCCCCATTTCTTTATTGATGGTCACCAAAACCAGATCACATTTTCCTTTTTTCTCGCAGGTTGCGATCAGCTCCGTCAGTCTCTCCTCTTCCGCATCCGTCAGAACCTCCGCAAAGTCATAGACTCTCTGAGTCGGCGCCACGTCGTTGTTTCTTCCGCCCAGTCCCTGTGCGTCATCCTTATGCATAAGCTTCATTACGCCAAAAGCGATGACGGCAATGGCAGCCAAAATGATCCAAACCCTGAAATATTTCAAAAAACGTTTTCTTTCTTCTGCTTTATAATCGTAAGTTTCCACGCTCGCGCCCTCCCTACAGTAATCCCAAAATTCCATTAAAAGATGCAAGGATCACGGTCAAAAGGAACCATAAAGTAAGGGAATATCCCCATACCTTTCCCTTGGACAGGGGTGCATTTCCGATGATCTTTCCCGTTTCACCGTTAACGTAAAACGGATATTCCTTATCTTTATACTGGTATATATATTTCCACACGGGCATCAGTCCGTAATTTGTCTTACGGTCCATCACGCTGATGGATTGACTGTTTTTGATCACGGAGGCATATCCGCTGATGCTGCCTCTTAAAATGGCATTGGCATCATCCTCCATCTTTTTTCTTGCCCTGCCTTCGATCTCCTCCGCCGGCATGTTATAATATTCTGACTGAAATCCTGAAAGATATTCCGGCTTGAAATCCGTCAGTTTAGAGTAATCAAAAGGCTCCATCAGATCCATGATGGAATCCGGCATTTTAATGGATGCATCCGCCGGGAGTTTTTCAAATGGAATATCCATGTCACGCACCACGGCATAATAGGATGTCTCCGTATACCGATAGCTTCCACTGACCCAGCTTCTCACCTTGGTTCCTTCACCTTCAAAAACGGCGTTGGTCTTGTAATCGTAAAACCAAAAAGGAACGTAAACTCCCTGCATTGCCTCCAGTCTGGCTTCTGACAGGAAATCTGCCGGTGCAAAGGTAAAACGCTTAAACTTATCGCGAAGCAGACCCTTGCACTTTTCCTTTCCCAGTTCAAAAGGGATCACAAATCTCGGAAGGTAATCTCCCTCTACCCTCTCGTTGAAGATCACGTAGTTGTCACAGTAAGGACATTTCATGGAACTGTCAAACTGCTCCACGGGAATGGTTCCGCCGCATTCCGGGCAGACCTCCAGACCATAGCTGGTCTCCTTGTCCTTTCTGACATAGTCGTTTTCGCCGTCACAAAACGGACAGACCATCATTTTCTTTTCAGGACTGTATATGGTGTTACCACCACAGTTCTTACACTTAAAGATCATCCTTCTACCCCCATGTGCGCCATTTTATTTAAGAGGCACGTCCCTCTCTTCGTTCGGGATTGCAAGCATAGCTTGCAACTATTATATCAAATTACGTAGGAAACTCCTAGTCTTTTTTTCCAAACTTACCGTAAATTCTAAAGGATGCCGGCGGAAAAAAAGGATCCCACCGCCATAAGCAGATGAGATCCCTTTGATTTATTTTTGTGGAAACTTTGAAATTACTTGTTGTAATTTACGATCTTTCCAAAGTCAGGCTTCAGGGAAGCGCCGCCTACCAGACCGCCGTCGACGTCTGCCTGTGCGAAGAGCTCAGGAGCACTTGCAGCAGATACGGAACCGCCGTACTGAATGCGGATGCCTTCAGCCGTTGCATCATCATAAATCTCTGCAATGCAATCACGAATTGCCTTACATACTTCCTGCGCCTGCTCGGTGGTAGCCACCTTGCCGGTTCCAATGGCCCAAATGGGCTCGTATGCGATCACGGCCGTTGCCGCCTGCGCTGCCGTTACGTTCAGGAAAGCGATCTTGATCTGCTGACGGATCCAGTCAATGGTAATCCCCTGTTCTCTCTGCTTCAGGGATTCACCGCAGCAGATAATGGGGGTCAGTCCATGCTCAAATGCCTTCAAAACCTTCTTGTTAACGGTCTCGTCGGTCTCTGCAAAATACTCTCTTCTCTCGGAATGTCCGATGATCACGTACTTCACGCCTGCGTCAACAAGCATTGCGGGAGAAATCTCGCCGGTGAAGGCACCCTTCTCCTCAAAGTACATATTCTCGGCACCAATGTTGATATTGGTTCCCTTTGCCGCCTCCATTGCAGGGATAATATCAATGGCGGGTACGCAAAATACTACGTCAACCTCATCATTGACTACAAGGGGCTTTAAGGTATTTACCAGGGCAACTGCCTCACTGGGAGTCATGTTCATCTTCCAGTTGCCTGCTATAATCTTCTTTCTTGCCATTTGTTTATCCTCTCATTCTATAAGCCATGGCTTCCATTTTATTTGTCGTCAGCTGCTGCTACGCCGGGAAGAACCTTACCCTCAAGGAACTCCAGGGAAGCGCCGCCGCCAGTGGAAATGTGGCTCATCTTGTCGCCAAATCCAAGGTTGTTTACTGCAGATGCGGAATCACCGCCGCCGATGATGGTCGTTGCATCGGTCTCAGCAAGAGCCTTTGCTACGGCAATGGTACCGGCTGCCAGGGTAGGATTCTCGAATACGCCCATGGGTCCGTTCCAAACAACGGTCTTTGCAGTCTTTACTGCCTCAGCATACAGAGCAGCGGTCTTAGGTCCGATGTCGCAACCCTCTCTGTCAGCAGGCATCTTATCCACGTCGTAAACAACCGTGTCAACGGGTGCGTCGATGGGATTAGGGAACTCAGCGATGGTAACGGAGTCAACGGGAAGAAGCAGCTTCTTGCCAAGCTTTTTCGCCTTATCCATCATCTCCTTGCAGTACTCCAGCTTTTCATTGTCAACCAGGGACTTACCGATCTCATAGCCCTGTGCCTTTAAGAAGGTGTAAGCCATGCCGCCGCCGATGATCAGGGTATCGCACTTCTCAAGCAGGTTAGAGATAACGTTCAGCTTGTCAGCAACCTTAGCGCCGCCAAGGATTGCAACGAAGGGACGAACGGGATTCTCAACTGCATTGCCAAGGAAATTGATCTCCTTCTGCATCAGATAACCAACCACGTTCTCTCCGCCCTTGGCGGTGATAAACTTGGTAACGCCTTCCACGGAAGCGTGAGCTCTGTGGGAAGAACCAAATGCATCGCAAACGTAAATGTCAGCAAGATCAGCCAGTTCCTTGGAGAACTCCTCTCCGTTCTTGGTCTCTTCCTTGCCGCGGAAACGGGTATTCTGAAGCAGAACCACGTCCCCCTCTTTCATGTTCTCTACGGCCTTGGTAGCAGCCTCGCCGGTTACGTTGTAATCAGGTACGAATACAACCTCCTTGCCAAGCTTCTCGGAAAGTCTCTTAGCAACGGGTGCCAGGGACTCCTTCTCATTGGGGCCATCCTTTACCTTTCCAAGATGGGAGCAAAGAATAACCTTGCCGCCATCGTTAATCAGCTTCTTGATGGTAGGAAGGGCTGCCACGATACGGGTCTCGTCGGTGATCACGCCATCCTTCAGGGGTACATTGAAGTCACATCTTACGAGCACGCGCTTGCCCTTTGCGTTAATGTCGTCTACGGTTTTCTTGTTTAAGCTCATTGTTTTACCTCCATATTTTATTCATAAAAACCTCCTGCTTCGCAGGAGTCGCCGCTTCGCGGCTTTTGTTTTTATTTCACGTACGCTCGTATGAAAACAAATGTCCGCTTTGCGGCCGCTTGTTTTCTTTCCTCGCTACAAAAAACAGGGGTCCGGCCCTAAAGACCGGACCCCTAAGGTCTCATTTTGTTTACTCTTAGTTCAGCTCAGCGAAGTACTTAATGGTACGAACCATCTGGCTGGTGTAGGAGTTCTCGTTGTCATACCAGGAAACAACCTGTACCTGGAAGGTATCCTCGTCAATCTTGGAAACCATGGTCTGGGTTGCATCGAACAGGGAACCAAATCTCATGCCGATAACGTCGGAAGATACGATCTGATCCTCGTTGTAACCGAAGGACTCGGAAGCAGCAGCCTTCATTGCAGCGTTGATGCCTTCCTTGGTTACGTCCTTGCCCTTAACAACTGCGGTAAGGATGGTGGTGGAACCGGTAGGAACGGGAACACGCTGTGCGGAACCGATCAGCTTGCCGTTCAGCTCAGGGATAACAAGGCCGATTGCCTTTGCAGCGCCGGTGCTGTTGGGAACGATGTTTGCAGCGCCTGCACGAGCACGTCTCAGGTCACCCTTTCTGTGAGGACCGTCAAGGATCATCTGGTCACCGGTATATGCATGGATGGTGCTCATGATACCGCTCTGGATGGGAGCATAATCGTTCAGAGCCTTAGCCATGGGTGCAAGGCAGTTGGTGGTGCAGGATGCAGCGGAGATGATCTGATCATCCTTGGTCAGGGTCTTCTCGTTTACGGAGTATACGATGGTCTTCAGATCGTTGCCTGCGGGTGCGGAGATAACAACCTTCTTTGCGCCTGCATCGATGTGAGCCTGGCTCTTCTCCTTGGAGCAGTAGAAACCAGTACACTCAAGAACAACGTCTACGCCGATCTCTCCCCAGGGAAGCTCGTTAGCCTTAGCCATAGCGTAGATCTTCAGGGTCTTTCCATCAACGGTGATGGTACCAGCCTCGTCATCAGCGGTTACGGTGTGAAGATTCTCACCGATCTTTCCGCAGTATCCGCCCTGTGCGGTGTCATACTTAAGAAGCTGAGCAAGCATGGAGGGCTTGGTAAGATCGTTGATTGCAACAACCTCATAACCAGGTGCTCCGAACATCTGTCTGAAAGCCAGACGACCGATACGGCCAAAACCATTAATCGCAACTTTTACTGCCATTTTAGATTCCTCCTAAAATTTATTTAATTTCTTTCGACAATTTTCGGGGTTTCGGAATAACCTGTCCCTTCTTCGATTGTCAAAATTTTATCAGCAAACATATTTTACGTGATTCCAAGGGATAATTCAAGAGATAAATCAAAAATAATTTCCAATTCTGAAAAAATTTACCGTTTGTTTATATTTTGGATGTTTTTTATCGAAAAATCTGCTATAGTTACCGTATTGACGTGCATGAAAACAGTACTCGCGCCCTGCTTATGAGGTGACGCGACCGCCGAAAGGAGAATCAGCCATGCCCATTTTTACCGACTGTCATCTTCACAGCCATCATTCCGGTGATTCCGAGGCTTCCATGGAAAGCATGATCGAGCGCGGCATTGCCCTTGGCTTAAATACCATGTGCTTTACGGAACACAATGACTTTGACTATCCAGACTCACCGGATGGCGAGCCCGGTTCCATTTTCCTGCTCAATGCAGACTCCTATCTCTACGAGCTGATCCAAATGAAAGAAAAATATGCGGGAAAGATCAAACTCCTCTTCGGGGTAGAACTTGGCCTTCAGCCGGAATGCGTCCGCGCCAATGCCGTATTTGCCAAAAATTATGACTTTGACTTTATCATAGGCTCCTCCCACGTCGTTCACGGCAAGGATCCCTATTATCCCTGCTTTTTTGAGGGCCGCACGGAGGAAGAAGCCTACAGGGAATACTTTGCATCCATTTTGGAGAACGTAAAAAAGTTCCAGAATTTTGACGTCTGCGGTCACCTTGACTACGTGGTCCGCTATGGCCCAAACCGCGATGAAAACTATGGCTATGACAAGTACAAGGACGTGATCGATCCCATCCTGACGGCCCTTATGGACAAAGAAAAAGGTCTGGAGATCAATACTGCCGGTCTCCGTCACGGCATGAAGGACGCCAATCCCTGCCGCGACGTATTAAAGCGATATCGTGAGCTGGGCGGTGAGCTGATCACCGTCGGGAGCGACGCCCACAAGCCTGAAGACATGGCCATGCATTTTGACCAGGCAAGTCAAATATTGAAGGATTGTGGCTTCAAGTATTACTGCGTATACGAAAAACGCGTTCCAAGCTTTATCAAGTTGACCTGACACGTCACTGCAGACAAATGGTCCCGCCGCCGAGGACGTGATCTCCGTCGTAGAACACGGCGGCCTGACCAGGCGTCGCTGCCCTGACCTTCGTTTCAAACAGGCACTCTGCAAGATCCTCTCCGATCCTCTGCAGAGTGCAGTACTCTCCGGCATGATTATACCGGATCTTTGTCCTGACTCTCATGGGCTCTCTCAGATCCTCAATTGCCATAAAATTCAAGTCCCGGCATACCACCCTGTCCACAAACAATTCTTCATTTTCCCCGATCACCACCTCGTTGCTGTCAGGTCTGATCTCCGTTACAAATACCCTGTGTCCCATGGGCAACTCCAAACCGCGCCGCTGGCCGATGGTGTAATGGGTAATGCCTTTATGCCGTCCCAAAACGGTGCCCTCTTTTGTCACAAAAAGGCCCGGCCCCGGAACCCTGTCTCCCGCCGCCTGATCGATAAAGGCCGCATAATCATCCTCCGGCACAAAGCAGATTTCCTGACTGTCCGGCTTATTTGCCACGGGAAGACCGGCTCTGGCCGCCATCTCCCTGATCTGTTCCTTTTCGTAATCGCCCACGGGCATCAGCGTGCGGGCGAGCTGTTCCTGCGTCAGATTATACAGGGCATAGGTCTGGTCTTTTTTCGCCGTCACGGAATTGCGGATGCAAAAGCGGCCATTCTCCAACCTCTCGATCCTTGCATAATGCCCCGTGGCGATATAATCCGCCCCCAGCTCAAGGCTTCTTTGCAAAAGGGCCTCCCACTTCACCTTGCGGTTACAAAGAATGCAGGGATTTGGCGTTCTTCCGTGAAGGTATTCCTCCGTAAACACGTCGATGACCTCCCTCTGAAAAACGTCCTTGAAATTCATGACGTAATAAGGGATTTCCAGTACCTGGGCCACTCTCCTTGCATCCTCCACGGCAGAGGCTCCGCAGCATCCCCCGTGCTCCTGAACGCGGCAGGTATGTTCATCCTTCCAGATCTGCATGGTAACGCCGATCACGTCATAGCCCTGCTCCTTTAAGAGCATGGCTGCCACGGAGGAATCCACTCCCCCGGACATGCCTACGACCACCTTCTTTTTAGGCTTTTGGATCACGGGCGCGCCAAATTCTTTCTCCGCCGCGCACTCTCTTACCTTGTATCCCATCATTTTACGGATGGATCCCGTAATCTCCTTCAGGGCATCCACGGTTTGGTCCACCTCATCCAGGGTATTTTCATAAGACAGCGTAAAGCGCAGGGAGCTCTTTGCCTCCTCCCGGGTTCTCCCCATGGCCAGAAGGACGTGGGAAGGTTCACTGCTGCCGATGGTACATGCAGACCCGCTGGAAGCACAAATGCCACGCACGTCAAGCTGAACCAGTACGGATTCCCCTTCCACGGGCGGTATGCAGACGCTTACGTGACCCGGAAGCCTTGGAGCATCCTTTGCATTGATGATCACGTCCGGGATCTCCCTCTCCAGCCGCTCCATAAAATGCCCGGAAAGTCCCCGCACCTTCTCTTCCGCCCAATCCATGCGCTGCCTTGATTCCATCGCAGCCCGTCCAAAGCCTGCGATGCCCGCTACGTTCTCCGTTCCGGCCCTGCGTCCCCGCTCCTGGGTTCCCCCATGGATCAAGGCATCAATCCTAAGATCCTTTCTTACGTACAGCATTCCCATGCCCTTGGGGCCGTTACATTTATGCGCGCTGGCGCTTAACAGGTCAATTTCCATTTCCTTTACGTCGATGGGCACGTGCCCAAAGGCCTGCACCGCGTCCACGTGGAAAAGGATCCCCCTTTCCCGTGCCAGCCTTCCGATCGTTGCAATGGGCTGAATGGTGCCCACCTCATTATTTGCAAACATGACGCTGATCAACACCGTATCCGGCCGGATGGCCCGCTCCAGAGCCTTTAGATCCACGACTCCCTGCCCGTCCACCCCGACGTACGTTACCTGGATTCCCTCTTTTTCCAAAGAATGACAAGTATTCAGCACCGCGTGATGTTCCACCTTTGTGGTGATCACGTGCCGCCCCTTTTTTTCACCGTATTTTACCGCAGCCCTGATTGCCCAGTTATCGCTCTCCGAACCACCGGACGTAAAATAGATTTCCTCCGGCTGCGCCCCTATCACTTCAGCCACGCGGCGTCTTCCAAGTGAAATCCCCTTCTTTGCCGCGCTTCCCAGGGAATAAACCGCACTGGCATTACCATAGCTTTCCCTTAAATAGGGCATCATCTCCTCCAGGGCCAGGGGATCCAGTTTTGTCGTGGCTGCATTATCCATGTATATCATCGTAAGCCTGCTCCATCATAAATAAACTCAGTTCTCAGTTTCAAGGCACTTGCCTGCCTTTTAGTATAGCATTCTTTCCCCTGTTCTTTCAACAGGCACTTTTGCGTATAATTCTCTAAAAAACAAATCCGCCAAACGGTAAGGAACGCAAACGTGAAAGCCACTCTCATAAAAATCAAGGAGCTTGCGAAACGCCCGCTCATCACCGGAACCCTGATCCTGACCGTTACGGGGCTTGTAAGCCGGCTGATCGGATTTTTTTATCGCATCTATCTCTCCCGCCTTTTTGGCGAAGAAAACATGGGGATCTATCAGCTGATCAGCCCCGTTGTCTCCCTTGCCTTTTCCCTCTGTGCCGCAGGCTACCAGACCGCCGTTTCCAAGCTCACCGCCGAGATGGCCGCATGTCATGACGGCAAAAATACCGGTTCGTCATTTTGGCCTTTTGTGGCTTCCGTTACCATCTCTCTCCCCCTTTCTGCCGCCTGTACCCTTGTCACCTACCTGTTGGCTTCCCCCATCGGCTGCCTTCTCTTAAAAGAGCCCCGGACGGTACCGCTTCTTCGCATCATTGCTTTTTCCTTTCCCTTTGTTGGAATCCACGCCTGCATCAACGGTTGGTTTTACGGCATGAAAAAGGCCGGTCTTCCCTCTCTGGCACAGATCATCGAGCAGTTGACCCGCGTAGGCTGCGTTTTCTTATTGACTTCCAAGGACCTGGCCATGGGAAACGTCCCCTCCATCGGTACTGCCGTTCTGGGGCTTGCCCTGGGAGAACTTGTCAGCATGGCTGTTGCCGTCCTGACCTTTCTTCCATTCCTGCCCCGTAAAAGAATGCACAGCTCCGCTAAAGCCCCCGCGAAAATCTATCACGGCCTGCTTGGCATGGCACTTCCCCTGACTGCAAATCGCCTGACGCTGACGCTTCTTGGCAGCATGGAATCAGTGGCCATCCCGGAAATGCTCCGCGCCTACGGTTACAATACGGAGACCGCCCTGTCCGTCTACGGCGTATTGACCGGCATGGCACTCCCCCTGGTGTTTTTTCCAAACGCCCTGACCGGTTCCATCTCCGTCATGCTTCTGCCCATGATCTCGGAAAATGCCTGCCTTGGAAAAATGAAAGAGGTGCGGAGTCTCACGCTTAAAACGTTGCGCTACTGTCTCTGGATAGGCCTTGCCTGCCTTGGCACCTTTGTCCTCTTTGGCCCCTTCCTTGGCTCCGCCATGTTCCGGAGTCCCCTGGCCGGGAGATGCATCCGGACTCTTGGATGGATCTGTCCCTTTCTATACCTGGACACCACCCTTTCCGGCATCCTGCAAGGTCTTGGAATGGCCGGGCGCATCTTTCTCATCAACGTACTGAGTCTCCTCCTTCGCCTCGCCTTTGTCTATCTGGCCGTTCCCGTGTTTGGGATCCGCGGATATCTCTGGGGAATGCTGGCGGGACAGCTACTCCTGACCCTGCTTTACGTTCTGTCCCTTCACCGCCTCCTTCACGTAAAAAAAGATCCGCAGAAGTAACTCTGCGGATCCCGGTTCGCGATTGTCTAAATTGTTTTTGCCTGAGCCAGTCTATTTCAGCATTGTTTTCAGTTCATCCATGAACGTGTTGATGTCCTTAAACTCGCGGTAAACCGACGCAAATCTCACGTAAGCCACCTCGTCTAAGTCCTTCAGCTTATTCATGACAAGTTCACCGATGACGCGGCTGGGGATTTCCTTATCCTCCATGCTAAAGATCTCGTTTTCCACTTCATTTACAAGATTTGTCAGCTGCGTTGCACTCACCGGTCGCTTGTGACAAGCCCTGAGAACGCCGGCTTCGATCTTTTCCCTGTCATAGGTCTGACGGTTGTTGTCCTTTTTAATAATGATCAGGGGAATGGTCTCAATCTTTTCATAGGTGGTAAATCTCTTGCCGCATTCATCGCATTCCCTTCTGCGGCGGATGGAATTATTATCCTCGGCAGGTCTGGAATCGATAACGCGGGTATTTTCCTGATTACAATAGGGACACTTCATTTGGTTCCTCCTTGTGCGTAAAAATACACTGTTTCTGTCATAATTTTACGCTTTTTCTCAATCTACGTCAACCAAAATAATGTCAGGTCCAATCTGACGTATGTCCTTCCAACAGATGGAAATTTCCGGCTCGCTTCGAAGAAAACTAAGGAACTTACAGCTTCCAGGCACCATGATCTTACAAATGCAGCCCTTACACTCGTCAAATTCCAGGTTGCACACTCTTCCCAGCTTTCTGCAGTCCCTGATATTGATCACGTCCTTGCTTTGCAGTTCGGAAAAAGTCACGTTTCCCTCCAGATAAGCTTTTAGGTCAATATATGCGGGCCTGCGCATTTCTGACGCTGCAACAGGCTGTCCGTTTATGATCCCGCTTCCTTCGCCTCAACCAAATTCCGTCATTCGATTCCCGCCACGCCGTCGCACTTCGGTATCACGTCAATGGAACCATCCTCGTTGTAATGAAACTCTGCCACGCAAACGCTGCGGTGGAAAAGGCTTCCTCCCGGGAGCTCTCCCGTATGGTAGAACAGATAGGAATGCCCCTTAAAATCCGCAATGCCGGGATGATTTGTAAATACGCCGCCTTCTTCCGTCATGAGAACGCCGCCATACTTCCAAGGCCCGGTAGGGGTCGAAGACGTGGAATATGCCAAATGCTCGTCCCTCTTATTCAGCCCGAAGGCTGCGTAGACCATGTAATAAAGACCGTTCCGCTTATAAAACCAAGGACCTTCGCCATAGGTAGTCCCCGTGTCATGACTGCCCTTTCCAAAGGACTCCTCCGTCATGGGGATCTTTACAACGCCTACCGTCTTGTCATAAGAGATCATGTCCTCATTTAACAGTACGTAGCGCAGCTCAGGATTGCCGAAATACAGATACGCCTGACCGTCATCATCAATAAAGACCGTGGGATCAATGTCATTCCAATCCCCCTCATCTACCAGGGGATACCCCAGATCCTTAAAGGGTCCCTCGGGGCTGTCGGAAATTCCTACGGCAATGGCCATGCCGCCACCGGTCTTATGCACGGGACAGTATAAATAAAACTTTCCGTTTCGCTCCACGGCCTGCGGCGCCCATGCCCTGTCATCCGCCCAGGATATGTCATCCAGCGAAAAAATCTTGCCGTGATCCGTCCAATGAACCATGTCCTTCGTGGAAAAGCATCTCCAGTCCACCATGGTATAAAAGTCATTGACGAGCTGATCCTCATCATGCGTCGTATATAGATACAGCGTGTCCCCAAGAACCATCGGTGCGGGATCCGCAGTGTAAATGTCCGATATGATCGGATTTTTCCCAAAATTTTCCACCCTCACGTTTCCTCCCCTGCTCATTTGTTCTTGTTCGCCAAAGACGGATCCGCTTTTTTCCCTAAGGATAGGTCCGGCGTGATCTCTTTTCCAAAGGGGTTATCCCCCAGTGGATGATCTGCCTTTGCATTCTCTATGTTCGCCTTCGGCCCGGATGCCTTCATCGGTTCATAATGCTTTGGCTTTAGCGCCTCCTTGCCAAACGACAGATCCGGCATCGTCTTCACCGAGCTATCTCCAAAAGGATTTCCCCCCGCCAGCAAAAGCTCCATCAGGGGATCAACCTTCTTGGCCCCATTGTTTTCCGGTTCTTTCTCGTTTGAACCGTCTCCCAGCGGTTTCTCAACGGGATCATCTCCGCCGCCCAAAAGTCCCATCGGTTCGTCATCGCCGCCCAAAAGTCCCATCGGTTCGTCATCGAAACTCTCTCCGTATAGCATTAAATCCATGGATCCGTCATCCGCCGGCTCAAGTTCCGCTACGTTTGAACCGGTATCATCATCCTTCACGTTTTCACCGGAATTATTATCAGTTTCCTTCTGTTGCGAAGAAGGATCTAATGCGTTGCCCTTTTCAACGACTCCGCCACCGTCTGAAACGACGGCCGTATCATCCTCTTCCTTACCCGCATAATCATCCAAATCGACCTCACCCCCAAAGAAAGCACTGCCAAAAATGATCATGCTGTTTTCACCCACGGAAATATAATTACCAAGGGAAGCTTTTTTCGTTTTCTTATTTTCCTCCGGCACCTGCTCGGGCTCCTTTTCAAAAGCGCCGACAGATTCCTTGGCGGGCGTCACCGCAGCCTCCCTCGCCGGAGTAGCTAAAGGTTCCTCGGCGGAAGCTTCCTCGGCAACAACTTTTTCCCGCTTGCCGGGTTCCGCCGTTTCAAGGCCCACGGGCCCATATCCAAGCGGCTTTATTCCCAAAAGTTCCAATTCCTCCGGAGCCAGTCCGAAAGGATTCGGTCCAAGCGGATCCGGTCCCAAATTACTCGCCTCCGCTACGGTAGTCTCTTCGCCAATGGTGCCGTTTGCCTTTGGCTTCTTGGAATCCTTATTTGGATCCTCCTCCATCAAAAAACTTGCGCCCCTGGCAACGCCCATGGCGTTATCACCAAGCACGGAATTATCGGAATTATCTTTCAACGGACTGTCATCAATTAACCCACTCATAATTTTCCCCTTGTATGATCCTTTTTCGCCCGCCCTTCATCTCCCGCCCGGGTTATAATGATCCGGAGGTGGAAACTCTATGCTTGCTTTTGGTGCTGCTTTATTACGTTAACTAATTGAAATATATGTCATACGGCATGTTTTTGTCAAGGAAAAGACATCTCCCCGTCCTATTTTTTCGCCATTACAACCGTGAAGTATCCTGCATCCTCCGGGATGGTTTCCAAAGTTTCATAAACCCTTTCCCCTTCCATTCCGCAATTGCTCACGGCTTTTACCGTTCCGTTCTTTAATTCCTCCATCTCTTTTAGCACTTTTATCCTGTCGGATGCCTTCATAAAGATCAAGGTTTCTCCCACGCAAGGTTTGGGCAATTCATTGACGGCAGGCAGAATGCGTACGGACTCTCTGCCATTTGCGATGGGCATGCCCAGCTTTGCCGCCACGGCACAAAAGGACGGAACGCCCGGAACATATTCCGTGGAATAGCCCTGCTCCTCCAACGGCTTTGCAAACATGGAATAAGTGCAATAGATCATGGGATCGCCCAAAGTCAGATATGCCACGGATCTCCCCTGCTCCAACAGCCTCAGCAAGCTGTTTACGGCCTCTTCCTGACATTTTTTCCGAAGGGCTTCATCCCTTGTCATCGGACAAAATAAAGGCAATTGCTCCTTCCCGGCAAGCTCCCCGCAAGCAGCCACGGCAATGCCGTAAGCCACGGAATCCCTGCTCCGTTCGTTACTATACGGGAAAGCCAATACGTCGGCCTCCTTCATGACTCTGACGGCCTTTATGGTCAACAGCTCCGGATCCCCCGGACCTACGCCAACGCAGGTTATTTTTCCTCTCATCCGCAACACGTTCCTCTCTTCGTTCGGGATTGCAAGCATAGCTTGCAACTGCGTGCCCTTCGGCACGTCCCTCTCTTCGTTCGGGATTGCAAGCATAGCTTGCAACTGCGT
>ONSO01000046.1:15342-21135 GCA_900320485.1 uncultured Lachnospiraceae bacterium
CGTCCCTCTCTTCGTTCGGGATTGCAAGCATAGCTTGCAACTGCGTGCCCTTCGGCACGTCCCTCTCTTCGTTCGGGATTGCAAGCATAGCTTGCAACTATTATATCACACTTTGGGGGATAATGCCATTCTTTCTCAAATTTTTCGCCAGCCCTTAACATTTTTCCCAAGTTACGTTATAATAGTTGATAATGCTCTTTAAAGAAAGGCTATGAAATGAAACAAAGATTTTTATTTACCACTTTATTGGCGCTGCTCTCCGCAGCGACGCTCTGCGCCTGTGGCCGCGAAAACAACTCCAGGCAAAAAGTAAGCCGGGTAGATCCTTCCTTTGACCTGCCCGAGACCACGCATTCCACCGTAAAGCACGTGGAATGGGTTGGCGAAAAGAATTCCTACATGATCTATTACGGCGTTTTGGACGACAACATTATCGAAACCGCAAAGAATTACGAGGTTGTCATCCTCCATCCAAAAATGGGCGATCTTACCAGGGATCAGGTACAGGAGATCCGCTCCAGCGGCACCATCGTTCTCGGCTACATCTCCATCGGAGAGGATCTGCGTACTGCCGGCATGACGCCTGAGGAAATGTTGAAGGACAAGCGCTTTACCGGTGACGGCTCCGGTCCTCGCGTGGATCCCCGCCCCGCAGGGACTACTGCTTTGGATGACGTTGACATTAGCGGTCTCCCCTCGCCCGGCGGAACCGGCTATGCCTCCTACTTTCTGGATGACAATAATTTTGACGGCAAGCCCGACATCAACCCCATATTCAACTGCGCATTTACCAACATTGGCGATCCCACGTGGTATGATGCCCTGAACCAAATGACCATCGACGGCAAGGATCAGATTCCCGGCATCAGGGAGATCTTAACGGATGAATATGGCAGGGGCCTTGGATGCGACGGGCTGTTCCTAGATACCATCGATACCTGCGCTCCCAATATCTACACCGATGACAACAGCCCCAACAAAACAAAGTTTGAGTGGACGGCTCCCGGCGTTGCGGAGTTTACAAAGCATTTGAAGGAAGATTATCCTGACAAGCTGGTACTCCAAAACCGCGGAATATTCTTCTATAACCCGGTCCTGCCCCACTACAAATGTAATCCCAGAACCTACGTGGATTACGTCATGTACGAGAGCTACCATTTGGACTCCAATTCCGGAACCCTTTACTTTGAAGGCTATGCAAATGATAACCGGTATAATTACGCGCCAAGGCTTGTGGCGGAGGCCTCCAGACCCGACGGCTTTCAGGTTCTCTCCCTGGGCTACGCAGAGGGTCCCGAGGAATACCACTTAAAGGAAACCCTGCTTGGTAATTCCGAGGCGGGGCTTGACGTACTAAAGGAAGACATGTCCGTGGCAGAGGAAGCCGGCTTCATGCATTACATTACCGACGGCGGTGTTGTCCTGGTCAATGATTTTGTCATTAAGCACGAAGAAAAATATGATGACGACGATCCCATATGGACCAGTACGTACAATGCCTCCACAGCCTGGCCTCCCGAAGCGCCCGAACCGCGAGTCGGCATTCAGAAGGTGGAATCCATCGAAGGCGGCGCCATTGTCAGCTGGGACGTGGCTCTGGATAAGAATCACGTGACCTACGTTCTTTACTACCAGACGGAACCTTTTGATTTCAAAAAGGATCCCCACCTTAAGAATGCGGAAAGTCTCGAACTGGTTCCCGAAGTCGGAGAAGGCTATGCCGACGGCGTCGGTCCTAACGTTTATCCTTATCAGGCAACCGTTGAAGGCCTGGAATCCAAGAAGAAATACTATTTCCTGATCCGCGCAAGAGACAATTCCGAGAGCAAAAATGAGGAAGACAACACCGTTGTACTTGATGCTAAAATTAAATAAATTACCAAAATACGTTTAAGAACCGTTCTTTTTGTCCATACTATGCTTAAATCCCTACAAAAGATAGCTAGATCGAACGTCTTTGGGGGCAAGCATGTCAATTGGAAAAGTTGAGATCTGCGGCGTGAACACGTCCAATCTCCCGCTTCTTACAAATGAGCAAAAGGAGCTTCTTTTTCAGCGCATCCTAAACGGAGACCAGGATGCAAGAAAACAGTACGTTGAAGGAAATCTAAGACTGGTACTGAGCGTCATCAAACGCTTCTCTTCCACCAACGAAAACGTGGACGACCTGTTCCAGATCGGGTGTGTCGGACTCATCAAGGCCATTGACAATTTCGACGCCAGCCTGAACGTAAAATTCTCTACTTACGCCGTACCCATGATCATCGGTGAGATCAAGCGTTTCCTCCGGGATAACGCCAGCAGCATACGCGTCTCCAGATCCTTAAAGGATACGGCCTACAAAGCGATCCAGGCCCGGGAACTTCTTACCAGGAAAAATCAAAAGGATCCCACCGTCGAAGAGATTGCAAGCGAGATCGGCCTCTCCAAAGAGGACGTGGTCTATGCCATGGATTCCATCCAAAGCCCCATGAGCCTTTACGAGCCCGTTTACACCGACGGCGGCGATGCTCTCTTTGTCATGGACCAGATCAGTGACAAAAAAAATAAGGAAGAGAACTGGGTCGAGCATCTCTCCTTAAGTGAAGCCTTCAAAAAGCTGAACAACAGGGAACGCGAGATCATCAGCCTCCGCTTCTTTGAGGGAAAAACCCAAATGGAAGTTGCCGACGTCATTGGCATTTCCCAGGCTCAGGTCTCCCGACTTGAAAAATCCGCCCTGCGGATCATGCGCTCCTATCTGAGCGCCTAAATTTCACGTTCCATACGGTTAAAAAACGTTAAAAAGCGGCACCCGTCACGTAACGGATGCCGCTTTTCATAATAACAACGCGATCAACAGATTTCCACAAATTCGATCTTCTCGTCAGGCAGATAGCCGTTACTTTTTAAGCTGCGAACCGCCCGCTACGCCTTCCTGACCTCCATGGTGAAATTCAATCGTATCTTTGGAAGTGGTATTCTAAAGCGCTCCGCCAATGCCGGGCCGCAGCTGTTAGAGCCCACCCCCGCCATCATCTGGTCAACGCAGACCACCGTGTTTCCACACTTTTCCAATTCAAAGTTATGTTTTTTCCCGGCCAGCTCTTCCTGCGTATATTCGGAAACGTTGAAGGAAAAGTCTTTTTCGCTGGTAAAGGTTATTTCCGCTCCCTCTCCCCTGATAGTCATGAACTTACAGCCGCAATGGGAAGAATTCTCCTGCGGCCGGACGTAATCCTCATGATTTTCCGCCACACCGGACGCAAACAGCCCAAGATAAGAAGCCTGATGCTTGTCAACGTAAGACTCGTAAGGGCCATACCCGTAATAAGTAAAGGCATCAAAGCTTCCGGGCAGGAACAGGCGGATTCCGAATCTTGGCAACAGCTTTACCTTGTTTGAGGTTTCTCCCTCGCACGTCACGTTCCATTTCCCGTCAGGTTCGATCTCATAGACGGTCCGTGCCTTGCAGAAAGGCTGATACATGTTCCAGCCGAAGGACTGCTCCACCGTAAGCCTTACCCCGTCTCCGTTTTTTACAACTTCCACGGAGTAGACCTTATCATCATAATCATTCAAATGGGCTCTGTACCAGTCTCCCCGCATGGTATCGTTGTCGATGGGTGCGCGGAAGAAATTAAATTTCAAGGGCTTTTCAAGCAGTTCCTTTTCCATCAATTTCATGGAAATAAAGCTTCCCTGACGCTTGTCAAAAACATACGTCAAGTCTTTGACCACAATGGTCACTTCAAAACCGGATTCCCGGATTTCCACCGGACGAACCGAATCTTTAGCCGGCACGTTTTCCCGTTCCCGCAAAGCCTCTGCAAGTCTTATGCCTTCGCCGTCCTGAGCCCTGACTCCCAAAAGGACTTGGTCAAAGCAAACCTCATGACCCTTTTCACACCAGGCCGTCGCTTCCTTTGCAGTGAAGCGGAAACGCACAAAGGCTTCTTCCCTGTTGCAATATTCTTTCCATTCCTTTATGACGATTTCCGTCGTTGCAAGGGGCGCCAGATCAAAGGAAAAGCTTCCTTCCCGCTCCTTCTTCCCCGCTACCGTGATCTCGTATGCTCCGTCCAGGATCCTTCCGGCGTTTTCAAATGCCAGGAAGCTCTGCAGCGTAAATCTTCCGTCCTCTCCCTTAAAAACTCTGACGGGACGATAGACCTGCTTTAATTCCAGAAGCCCCGTATGCGGTCTTCTGTCCGGATAGCAAAGGCCATCCATGCAGAAGTTTCCGTCATTATGCCTCTCCCCAAAATCTCCGCCATAACCATACTTTACCTTCCCGTCTTTTGTCTTTCCAATGGGCAGGCTGTGATCACACCACTCCCAGACCAGTCCACCGACAAAGCGGTCGTCGGAATAAAACACGTCACGGTATGCTTCCAGGTCTCCGGGACCGTTACCCATGGAATGACAATACTCGCATAAGATCAGTGGCTTTGTCTCTTTCTTCAGGATCTCCGGCATGACCTCCGGCGGCGTATACATTTGGGAAACCATGTCCAGCACGTCCGTGGGCGTATCATCCAGATGGTGCGTGCTCTCATAGTGAACCAGTCTCGTGTCGTCCATCTTCTTGATCTCCAGGGCGCCTTCACGGAAGTTGGTTCCGTATCCGCTCTCATTTCCAAGAGACCAGAAAATGACGCAAGGCCTGTTTACGTCCCTGGCCACCAAAAGCTTTTCCCTGTCCAAAATGGCATCACGAAAGCGTTCGTCGCTGGCAAGCAAAGCAATACCGCCATAGCCATGCTCATCACTCCACTTAAAATCCTGAAACACGTCTATGCAGCCGTGAGCTTCCACGTCTGCTTCATCGATCACGTAGAATCCATACTCATCACAGAGCTGGTAAAACCTGGGCGCATTGGGATAATGCGAAGTCCGGATGGCATTTACGTTGTGCCGCTTCATGAGCACAAGATCCTTTTCCATTTGTTCCATGGTAGCGGCATATCCCGTGTCCGGATAACTGTCATGGCGGTTCACCCCGCGAATCTTCAGGTTTTTCCCGTTGATCTTTATGATGCCGTTTTCCAGGGCAATGCTGCGAAAGCCCACCTTTTCCCCGATCAGTTCCTCATCCGTTTCGATCAGCAGCTGATAAAGCGTTGGAATCTCTGCAGACCACAGCCTGGGCTCCCTGATCTCAAAAAGCGTCTCCGCGCCCTCCCTTGCCTCGCCCCGGCACAGCACCTCTCCCTCCGGGCTCTTTACGACTCTGATAAAGTCTTTCTTGGGTTTGTTTTCTCTGCACCCCGTGCACATTCTCATCGGGATCTTTTTGTTCATTCTTCGGTCTCGCTCTCGTAATATCCGCTCTCAGGCTTGATATCGATCTTGAATCCCGTAAGTCTTGCTGCGAGTCTTGCAGCTCGCTCTAATTCAGAAACTCTGTCTTCAAGCTTCTTTGCTGATTTTTCAGCTCTGTCCATTTCTTCTCTTGCTTGAACAACAACTTTGTTATATGCATTTTGTGCTGCAATTATTCTTGCTTCATGTTTCTCCTTCTGCTTCTTGATAAACTCTTGTCTCTTTATCTGAAGATCCGCGATATATCTCTTCTTTTGTTCCTCTCTTTCCTTTGCTTCAAGTGCAACTGCTTCTGCTCTAACAGCATTCGCTTCTGAGTATCTTCCTGCAGTCACCATGTACTGTTCACGCTTCCTGAGTTGCAGGATTGTGGAACTGAACTTGCGCATTTCTGGTGGAACTTCTGTTTCGAAAACTTTATCGAATTCTTTCAGCTCTTCAGCATCTTTTCTATCAAGTTCCTTCAAAGTGTTTTGTTTTGTTTCTTCT
>ONSO01000001.1 GCA_900320485.1 uncultured Lachnospiraceae bacterium
ATTGTGAAGTATCCGTTCTGGCAAATGACTCTGGCAAATGAAAAATCAGTGTATGCTTGTATCAATTATGGCGAGGCATTTTGTCCGGGCGAAATTGCAAACAGGAGCATCTGCATCGATGGGGATATTGGTGACGTATTTGCGAAGATGAAATAAACGGTTTCTGCGGGCTGTTTTCACCGATCAAGGAAAACAGGAATGCAGCGGTTATCGTTTTGGAGGACGGACACCCTGACAGCTATATTGTGAAGACTGCCATGAAGTGGTTAAACCGCTCCGGCGTTTCCGCCATGGGTGTCGGACCTGAAAAGTATATGAAAGGCGTTCATAACTGGCCTTTGGAAAACGTTGAAAATGCAGTCAGGTTTCTTCGGTCTCAGGGATATGAAAAAGTGGGTGTGATCGGCAGTTCATTCGGAAGCAACATGGCTCTTTCGGCGGCCGCAAGAATACCGGAGATCACGCTTACCATTGCCCTCACGCCGATGGACTGGGTATATTGGGGGATATTTAATGATAAAGCAGACGGAACTTTGGAAAGACCTGTAGACGGGGAATCTCTACGATCACTGTGGTCACTTTATTTTCCCTGAATCCATGATGAAGCTTCTTATGCCAGGGTTTCTGGTCGATCTTATCATCCCGCGCATTTTCAGTGAATCCAAAGGGTTTGTAAAAGAATGCCGCAGGAGCCGCATCGATCTTGATGAGCATATTCGATCGACCATCCAAGAGTGGATGGGAAGTGAAACGTCAAAGCACTCATCTTGAAATTCCCCGGAAGACGTGGTAAAAATATTATGAGAACTTGGCGTAGAGAAATGGAAACTGCGGGAGACAAAAGGATGGCGAAGGAAGGAAAAAAGATCAAATTGACGGTTGTCAGCACGTATCATTACGTGAGGCTGGTCGCGAGGTCCATAACCTTTTTGGCGCTACTGACGTATTACGTGATCTATCGCTTAAGGGGAGGAGACGACATAGGGCAGGTCATCGAAAGCCATCCCTTTATACTGTTGACCATTTGGGGATTTTTTCTTGTGGAGATGATCCTTCGGTTTTTCCCTTCCAAGTTTGAAAGTCCCGGATGCCAGAAACAGTTTGCAAAGAATTACGTAAAGACCGGGAAGACAAACATTGAGATTCAGGACAATAATGCCGTGATGCTGGTGGCACTGATCTGGATCGCCTTCAATGGCGTGTTCGGCGCGTTGCACATGAGGGGTATTCTGGATGACGGAATTATGATCCTTTTGTGTTCTTTTTATTCCGTGAGTGACATGATCTGCATTTTGTTTTTCTGTCCGTTCCAGTCCTGGCTGCTGAAAAATAAGTGTTGCTGTTCCTGCCGCATTTATAATTGGGATTATGCCATGATGTTTACGCCGCTGTTCTTTGTACAGAAGTCTTATACCTGGAGTCTTTTAGTGGTTTCCATGGCTCTTTTGGCCAGATGGGAGATTACGTTCTTTAAGTATCCGGAGCGGTTTTCTGAGTCTACCAACGCTTATCTTCATTGCCAAAACTGTACGGAAAAGCTCTGTACCCATAAAAAGCAATTGAAGTCCCTGTGGAAGAAGATCGCGGAATATACGCAGGCAAGAATTAAGAAATTAAAGATTTAGTCGTTTTTGGGGGATTTTAAAAATGGATAACCGTTTATATAACAACGCAGTTTCCGTGATCCGGGAAGTTTCGGGCGTGGTGACCGGAAAAAATGAATGTATCGTGAAGGCCTTTGCCGCCATTTTAGCCGGAGGGCACATATTGATCGAGGACGTGCCTGGCGTTGGAAAAACGACGCTGGCACTGGCACTGTCGAGGGCCATGCGGCTTGAGGAGCACAGAGTACAGTTTACGCCGGACGTAATGCCTTCTGACATCCTTGGGTTTTCCATGTACAAAAAGGAAACCGGGCAATTTGAATATCGTCCCGGAGCGATCCTTTGTAATCTGTTCCTTGGGGATGAGATCAATAGGACGTCGCCCAAGACCCAGTCTGCCCTCCTGGAGGTTATGGAGGAGGGAGCC
This sequence comes from uncultured Lachnospiraceae bacterium, assembly GCA_900320485.1. GTDB lineage: Bacteria > Bacillota > Clostridia > Lachnospirales > Lachnospiraceae > Acetatifactor. The sequence goes on from ONSO01000001.1 coordinate 2,032, forward strand.
TGGACGGTGGACGGAGTGACAAGAAGGGTGCCGGATCCCTTTATTGTCATTGCAACGCAAAATCCCAAGGGGAGTGCGGGAACACAGCTCCTTCCGGAATCTCAGCTTGACCGGTTCATGATCTGCATGAGCATGGGCTATCCGGACTTAAAGGCGGAGATCGCCATTGCAAAGGGAAAGGCAAACGGAGTTTCCGTGGATAACGTAAGGGAAGTCATTGACGGAAAAGGCCTTACGGAGATAAAAAGCGCGGTGGCTGAGACCTTTGTTCACAATTACGTATATGCATACGTGGCAAAGCTGGTTCAGGCGACGAGAGAGAATCCGTACATAGAGCTGGGCGTCAGCCCCAGGGGAACCATTGCCTGTTGCAGGATGGCCATGGCATGGGCCTTTTTGCAGGGGCGCGATTACGTGATCCCGGAGGACGTGGAGAACGTATTTAAGGACGTGGCGGGTCACCGCATTGTATTAAATACAAAGGCCAGGGTTGCGAAGGTAAGCGCCGCCGACGTATTGACGGAAATTTTGGGAAGCGTAAAACAGCCAACCTCTTTCATGCGTGACCAATCATAAGACGTGAGAGGATAAAAACGTGCTTAGTTTTTTAGTGTTGATCCCCATAATACTGTTTTTACTATATCTTGGACTGATATTTGAAAGCACCGGATTATTGCTGCTGGGATTTGCGGCAGCATTATTTGGGGTGCTTTCTTTTTTTGTCTTGTTGTGGCTGCGTACGAAGGTGCGCGTGGAGCTGCGGATCCCCATCCGGATGGCGGAGATCGACCGGCCCTTTGGCATTCAGTATGAGATTCATAATGATGCTTTTATTCCGCTGAAAAAAATAAGCGTGGGTTTAAAGTATTCCGAGTTGCGGAGCAGGAAATGGGAAAGTGCAAGACAGGTTCTTCGTGACGTTCCGAAGGGAACAAGCATGAAGGCGGGGAGGCTTCGCGTTGGCAGGGCGGGATATTTTGAATTTCTGACGGCGAAAACGCGGGTCTATGATCCGTTTGGCATTTTTTTCATGTCCCTGAAAAAGAAGGGGATCGCGCATGCCATGGTTCTTCCAAGGATAGAAGAGGTGCCGGTGAGACTGGGGGAGGCCGTGAAGCATTTTTACGGAGAAGCCATGACGTATGACGAATTATCGCCGGGCCATGATCCCAGTGAGATTTTTGACGTCAGGGAATTCCGTGACGGGGATAAGCTTCAGCGGGTTCACTGGAAGCTGAGCGCAAGGATGGATGAACTGATGGTGAAGGAAAATGCCTTGCCAAAGACCTGCCCGATTCTCATTTTTATGCCTGAGGGGGATCTTGAGGCGCAGGGAATCCTTGATTACGTAACCTCCCTGTCCTTTACCTTGATGGATTTGAAGTGCGGTCACTACGTAATCTGGCATTCCGTAAGCAGAAACGACCTTTTGCGGGTACGGGTAGATGATGAGGAAAGCTTTTATTTTGCCATTACGGCTTATCTGCAGGACGGGGCGGCCGGGAGCCCTTACGACCGTTTGGAGAGATATCGGGAGAAATATCGGGGAGAGCCCTTTCTTCACGGCATTGTTGCAGATGGCGAGGGACGGATCAGTCTTGACGGTGAGCCCTTTGAGAAGGTTAAGGATCTTCCCGGAGAATTGTTGTTAAAGTAGAGTAGGAATGATGAAGAAACAAAAAGTGGTTACTTGGGAAAAATTAAATTTGGAGGAACCGGAAGGTCTAGGCAGGGGCGTTTTTGTCAGCATCTGGAACGCCGTGGCAACCCTGCTTTTGATCTTTGGGTTTGTATCCATGCTCACGGTATTTGCCGGGGAGAAGCTCCTTGGCTTTTCGGAGATTTTTGTGATCGTTGCGGTCTGCGGGATTGCCTTTGGAGTTTTTGAGCCTTTTATTAAGTCATTTCTTCAAAAGAGCGGGGAAAAGCGAAGAAAAGCGGGGAAGTGGTTGTTAACGGCGGGCGGCGCCATTGCATCCGGATTATTGGCAGGGGCGTTTTACCTGGCAAAGGCCGAGGAGATCAGGAGCGGTTTTGCGGCGCTTGTCTCCCGTTATTCGGAAGTCTATTACCTGGCTTTTCACAGGACGATCTCTGCACCCGGGGCGGACGTGGAATTCCTTCCCTTGGCGCTGTGCTTTTTCATGGTAACGTCGTTTCTGATCTGTTTTTTTTCATCGCTTTTTCTAAAGCGAAAATGGCCTTTTCTGATCTATCCCCTGGCGGGGGTTTTAATGCTTATGTACGTAGGTCTGTCGCCTGCCTGGGGGCAGGTAAGCGTCTGCCTGATAGGCATCTTTATGATCTTTTCGGGGCATGGCTCCAAGAGGCAATGGCTCTCCCTCCTTTGCACGGTCTTTCTGGCACTTTTGCTGTTTATGACGGGATTGTTTTTCCGGTCGTCCGCGGAAAAGCTTTTGGAGCACGTTCCTCAGGCAAAGGCCTATGAGGCGCAGCTGGAAGTAAAAATAAAGAATCTATTTGCTGACAATCATTTTGTCTCCAAGGGCGGAGTTCATAACCGGAGGCCGCATTACAAGGATGCGGTGGTGATGACGGTCACGGTAGATAAAATGCCGGAAGGGAATTTGTACTTTAAGGAGTTTGGTGCCTCTTCGTATGATCAGGGAACGTGGCGCCCGGCGTCAAAGAGCTTTGAAAAAGCCTGTGAAGAAAATGGTATTTCCGCGGAGCAGGCTCTGGAATGGTTGATGGGCAGTCTCTATGAGGGATCGGCGGATTCCAAGGCTTCTTTTCAGCTTCAGTATCATGGCAATACAAATGCCATGCTTATTCCTTACGGGGCAAACGTTTCCGACCTTACGGGATTTAAGGGTAAGGAAGACTATTACGTAAAAAAAGGATTATTTCAGGGAAAATCGCAATTTTCCGGCATTGGCAACAATGCTTTTCAGTCAGGTGATCTTTGGGCAATGTGGAATGACGCGGGCACGGCAGTGGGAGAAAGAAGAGATTTCTTTGACTGGTATGAGGAATACGTTAAGGAAACCTGCCTCGAAACACCGGATTTTATATATGGGACGGAAATTTATTGGGACGTCATGCAATCTGCTGATTATATGAGTTGGGGCACTTCGGAGCGGCAGAAGACGCAGGAATGGCAGACAATCGTTCCCTTCTTGATCAGTAGGCATCTGCGAGAGTATTTTTACAGTTGGAATCTGGATGACTTAACGAATGGGGAAGACCCGGTGGAGTACTTCCTAAAAAGAAGTTATAAGGGGTATTGCGTCCATTTCGCGTCGGCCGGCGTTTTACTCTTGAGAGCCTTTGACATTCCGGCAAGATATGCTTCGGGTTACGTCGTAACGCCTTACATGTTTGAGGAGACGGAGAATGGAAGCTATGAGGCAAAGGTGATAGACAGAAACGAGCATGCCTGGGTGGAGATCTATATAGACGAGGCTGGGTGGGTGCCCTTGGAAGTAACTCCCGGATATGACGCGGGTTCGACGGATTATCCTACCAGTAAGGAGTCGCAGGAGAAGCAGGATGAGCAGAGAGCCTCCACGCCTGGTGGGGCACCCGCAACGACGCCGGTGCCGGAAACACCTTCCTCGGAACCGGAGGAAAAGACTCAGCCGGAGGATGGGAATCCTGAGGGTGGAAATGGTAAGTCTGCCAGACACTCCCTTTTCGATTTCGGACGGCAAGGAGATTCCATGGAAGAAGGCGGGGAAGAATCCATGTCTTTCGGAGGGCTTTTATGGATCCTGACCGGACTTGCCATAGCGGCAGTGGCCGTCATTATAATCTTTGGCGTTAACAGGGCAAAGGCCGGGAAGCTGGAGCGGACGCTAAAGAGAAGGTATTACAAGGCAGCAGTCCTTATCATAAACCGCCAGGTCTATAAAATCATGAGAAGGCGGGGAAAACTAAAGGGAAGTCATCCCACGGACCGGAATCTGGAAACGGCCCTGACGGCATGTTTCGGCAAGGAAAGGGAAGATCAGATCCGGGAATATGCCAGGATCGTAAAAGCGGCCATGTTCTCGCAAGAGCGTATCTCTGGCGAGGAGTGCGAAACCGTAAGGCAGATCTATGCATGGATTCGGAAAAAATGACTGGATTTTAAGAGAAAATCGCTTTTTCATCGATGGAAACGTGCTATTATATAAGAAGAGCTGGTCACCGTGCAATGATTAATGATTGATCAATGGAGGGAGCCAAGGAATAAATTATGAGTATTGCAACGTTAATTTTAAGTTATTACGTTATGATAGCAGAACTGTCGGGATTGTGGATCATGTTGGATTCTAACGTTCACCTGAAGAAACGGACAATCATGGCTACCCGCGTCGTGATCCTTTTGATTTTTGCGGAAGCCTTGTGTTGGGGCGTTGAACGGTGGCTCAGGGAGATTGGTTACCTGACTTGGACGCGGATTATTCTTACGCCAACGATTTATCTGTTGCATCCCATTATCATGTTAGGGATCATGGAAATGGCGGAATTTATTAAAAAGCGAAGGCTACTGTTATATCTTCCGATTTTGATCAGCGTACCGCTCTTGTATTCCTCTCAGTGGACGCACTTGATCTATTGGTTTGACGACAACAATCTGTACGTTGCGGCGGACAGTCTGCTCCGATATTATCCGTATTTTGTCTTTTTGCTGTACGTAATTCTTTTTGTCGGCGCATTTACCGTGCGCTACGCACTCTACGGAAGAACGGAACGGAAAGGGATTTTGGTCAGTATAATAGCATCCTCGATCGGAGTGATCTTACACCTCATTCTTGAGATAGACGTGGATTACAGCACTCTTTTTGCATCGCTTTTGTTGATTTATTATTTGTCGCTGTACGTGTTGACTGCCAAGGAGGATACGCTGACACGGCTTTTGAACCGACAATGTTATTACGCGGATACGGAAAGACTGAAAGAGCAGGTCACGGCAGTCGTCTCCGCAGACATGAATGATTTAAAGAAGATCAATGACACGCAAGGGCATGACGCCGGTGATAAAGCATTAAAAACCGTGGCAGCTTGCCTGACAAAAAATAAGCTTAATAATAAAAAGGTTTACCGCATTGGCGGGGATGAGTTTGCGATTTTTTATCTGAATAAGACGGAGGACGAGGTAAAAAAAGACATCGAAATAATGCAGAAGGAATTATCCCAAACGCCTTACGTCTGTGCGTTCGGTTATGAGATAGTCAGAGATAAGGACATAGATGGTGCCATGACCAGGGCGGACCAGGAAATGTACGTAAATAAGTCGAAGCTGAAGGAAACAAAGGAGCGAAGGATCGAGAAGCATAGGGAAGCTACCATTCGCGTTATGCATGAGGCACTTGGTTCCGGCATGTGGGGCATGGAATTTGATGAAAAAGGAAAAATGATCTCCGTCGAATGGAGCCCGGAATTCCGGAAGATGATAGGATATACGGATGAAAACGATTTTCCCAATCGGCTGGAATCATGGACGGATCTTTTGCATCCGGAGGATCGGGATGAGGTATTAAGGGCGTTCAATGAAGCAATCGCGGATTATTCCGGACGGAAAAATTATGACGTGGAATACCGGCTGAAGGTTAAAAGCGGGGAGTGGAGATGGTTTCATGCCATCGGAAGGCTTTTACGGCGCGATGACGGAACGCCGCTTTCCTATGTTGGAATGTTTGTAGACGTTAACGACCGGAAATCTCAAGCGTGAGGTTTTCTCTTGAAGGCTAAATAATTGTCACCATCAACAATACGTGTTATAATAGTTGGAAATTGCGAAGCAATTTGCAATCCGAAGCAAAGCGAATACGTTCGGATTTGCAAAGCAAATCCAGAATCCGAGCGAAGCGAGGATGCGCCGAAGGGCGCACCAGACGAGCCGAAGGGCTCGCAGTTATGGGAGCGGGCAAGCTGGTTTTCAGAAGAATTTGGGAGGTAGGATTATGGCGGCTTTCTTATCTAAGTACATGAACTGGATCATTATTCTTGGCGGAGTGGCAGTGCTCTTTTTCCTGATCAAGAATTACATAAAGCTTTATAACAAGAAGAGTTTTATCCATGATGCCATGAACCGAAAGAATAAGGAATCCTATCTGAATACCGCCACGGGAGAAGTGGAGGAGCGTGAAAAGTCTGAGGCGGTGACGCCCGACACCATCAGGGATTATGAGAGATCCTTTAATGAGGTGGTTTCCGGCTATAATGCCTGTACGCAGTTTATTCCTTTGTTCCCCCTGCTGGGCATCCTGGGAACCGTATCCGGTCTTGTGAGCCAGCTACAGTCCCAGAACCTTGAGGAGATGTTTGGTTCCCTGCACGTGGCACTTTCTTCCACCTATTATGGATTGATCGTGACCATTCTCTTAAAGATTTTTGCCACGGTTTCGGCAAAGCTCATTGAGGATACGGAGATCGTCCTCGATGATTATGATAAGAAGTTTGACAACTCGGTGAAGCTTGGAAACATCACTTCGGAGTAAGGCGAAAGAAGAATTCTGGAGGATAGAACATGAAGAGAAGACATCGGGCGAAATCAGACATTCTCATAGACCTGACCTCCTTGCTGGACGTGATCTTCATTGTGCTCTTGGTAGTCATTGCCCGGCAGCAGACGTTGACGGAAAAGCAGCAGGAGCAGGTAAATGCCGGCGTGGCCGTGGAGGAAGCCAGGGCGCAGGTGCAGGATGCACAGTCCAAGTATGAGTTGTACATGGATCAGGTGGAGACGGCGGAACAGATCGGGCAGTACGTATGCGTGATCTCCGTGAATGCTTATTACAATGAAGATGACGTTACGGAGAGACACGTGCAGATCTACAGAAAAGGTGACGCGACGCCATTTGAGACCATTGACCTTAAGGGGGAGAACGTTCAGCCGGCACTCGCAAAGCTGAAGGCGGCCATCGAGGAATACGTGCAGAAAAATGACGACCTTCCCGTGATCCTAACGCTGAATGAGAATGACGAGAAGATATTGTACAGAGACGAGAGAGACATTAAGAAAGTTTTTGAAGAATTGGCAGGTCAGTACGGAAACGTGTACTTGAAATAGGAGAAAAGCCTATGATTGCAATCCTGTTAATGGTGGTGGGCGGCATTCTTGCCGTTCTTGGCTTTCTGGGATTGACGGCACTCATGGTGGAACCATTGCATACCATGTACATGGTCATCTTTAAGCGTGAAGATGACTACGTGTACTACGAGACAAAGCCCGGAAAAGCATTGCTGCAAAAGAATAAAAAGAGCCTTCGGAACTCCTGCATCTTTTTTCTGATCGTGGGGATTCTGCTCTTTGCCCTGGGCTATTTTTTGAAATTCAGCCCAAGAGGGCTGGACTCCCTGTTTTCCAAGCCCGTAGAGAACGGTGCGCAGATCGGTGATGCGGATTCTCAAAGAGGCTTAAATGAGAATATTAATGATGCGGGAAATTACGTGGATGAAGAAGGAAACGAGTATTACGATTATCTGATCATAAGGGGAACTACCATTCAGTACAGAGATACGAAGTATCAATCCGTTGGGGAGTTTGAAGAGGCCCTGGAGGTACTGAGAAAGCAAAATGGTAAACGCAACTTTTACATAGAGGATGACTTTGCCTCAGCTCTTGTATATCATCAGGTGGAGGAGCTGATCAAGGCAGGTGGCATGGAATATAAGGAGGGTAACGTAAAGTGAGGAAGGGAAAGAAAACTGTCCTGCTTCTTCTGACCATCGCCTGCCTGACGTTCCTTGCAGGTTTTGCGGTGAAGACGGTGGAGCTCTTAAATGAGAATCCTCCCCTGATCGACTTAAGCCTGGCCATTGAGGAAGCAAAGTTTGGTCAAAGCGGAAATGAATCCCATCTGGAGGGCGATGATCCGGATCATTCGCAGGAGGAGGCCGGAGAAGGAAGGACCATTACCATTACGGTGCGTGGAGAGGGCGTCTGGCTGGAGGAACACCGGTTTTTCTCGTTGGATTCCTTAAAAACCCGCATCGAGAAAAATTACAGATCCGGTGACGTGATCCGTCTTGTGGATGATTATGCGGAGGCCCATTATTACAGAGAGATTCTAGCCATTATCGAGCAGCTGAACAAAGACGGCGGATATCCGTATGAAGCCGATTAAAAGGGGAGGGATAAGATGAAGGGAAAGAAAAAAATTGCCTGGATCTTAAGCCTGATCCTTATGAGTACCTTCCTTGGCGCCGGCATTTGGCGAACCGTGGAGACGGCCATGGATACGGATCAGGTTGTCGTCTATAAAAATGAATCTGCTGAGAATTTTCTGATCCTGATCTACTCCAATGCGGCTGCGGCAAAGAGTCGCTACAAGGATCAGTATTACGTCATGTATGGGCAGATAAGATCTAAAGGTACCGACAATAAAAAAATGAAGCTTGCCACGGCCACGGGCCACAGTAAGGAGACCCTGAATTGTAATGCAACGACGCAGGAGGCCATGCAGTCCCTCGCCCAGGTTCGCACGGGGGATGAGGTCAAGGTCTATGGGAAGCTGACCCAGGGGCTTTTGGACGGAAAGTGGAGCCTGTCCATTGATAAGATCGAGAAGGCTTCCCAGAAGGACGTTTCGAGAACGGCTTATTCCGTCATCAGCGGGAAGACCGTGGATACGGAAAACATGGTAATGAAGAGCCTGAATCAGGACAAGATCCACTTTTACGTCCCCAAGGATTGGACGAAGGTGGAAAAAAGCGTCATTGACGGCGGTCTCGGTACCATGGAAGGCTATCAGTATCGTCTGAATGAGATCGCCCAGCAGTCCGTTCAGCCGGAAAGCATTTTTATCTGCTACTTTGACAGCGACAAGCTTCTTCTGAAATCCAGTGATAAGAGCCAGACGGAGCTGATAGAGAAAGCCATCGTAAAAAATATTTTGAAGGATGATCCCGGAAAACCGGATAAAAAGAAGACGACTCCTTATGGCGCCGAGTATCATTATTATCAGGAGGTTTACAAGACGGCATTGGGACAGAATTACCATGCGGAATTTATTTTCCAGCCTTGCGGCAATGATGGTTTTCTGGTTTATCTGTACGTCTACCGGGAAAAGTCCCACCTGGAGGACGTAATGATAATGCTGAGAACCGTGGAACCATAAGGGGACGCGGTTCTTTTTCCATACGGAATTTTGAAAAAAGGAGAAAAACATTGAAAAAGAAAATTGTCGGATTATTATTGGCATTGGCCGTTTCCTTTAGCTTTTCTGCATGCACGAACGTAAATGGAGTTGAGATGGGCGGTGCTGAGCAAAGTCAGGAGATGAAAGAAAGCCAAAGTGAAGAAGGGCAAGGGAATCTGGCGGAGAGCAAGGCAGATCCTGAAAAGGGGGAGAGTCAGTCGCCGGAAGATTTGGGTGACGAGAGCATGATATTGTACAGGCCGTATTATAACGGTATTTATTATGGCATTGATTCCCGGGGAAACAAGGTTTCAGAGTATCGCTGGGAGGAAGTGCGGGAGCGCCTTGGCGTGAAGGAGGAAGACAGTTACCTTGTGACCGTTGGCGACGGCATGTTTCTTTATTACTGTTACGCCACGGAAGGGAATCGTCTGAGATACGAGATCTATGCGGGTGACGTAAATGGCACGGCGAGTGCGAAGCTCATGACCACGGAGGCTGGATGGTGGGTTGACGGCGTTGACAGTTATGACGGAAAGGTTTACGTTACCCTTTTAAGCAGTGATAACGTAAGAAAAGAGTACGTATTTGCCAAAGAGGAGCAGGGATTCTCTTTCCGGGAAGAAGCAAATCCGCATGACGAGGCGATCAAGGCCATGGACGGGTATGGCATGACTCTTAGGTCCGCGAGTGTCGGCTATCAGTATGGTAACTGCAGTATCACAAGGGTGCTGGAAGAAAACGGATACGTGCTGGGGCAGAAGGATGGTTATTATAAGATTGCCAAGGATGGAAGCATTTCGGCAATTACGGGGATGCCGGCGAAAAGTGCGTACGTAAAGTTTTATGATCAAAATGGCATTGTTTATGATGCGTGGGAGAATGAGGATGATACGATTTACTATATGAATCTTGCAACGGGAGAGGTCAAGCAGGTGGCGAGGGTGAAAGATTCCCTTGACGTGCTGGCTTACGTTGACGGAAAAATCTATTATGACACGCAGGATTACGTGAATGATTTTAATCTTGTAAAAAAATTTGTATACGAATATGACGTTGCCAAAGGAACCAGCAGACTGCTGTATGCGAAGGAGTCCATTCCCGGGGCGGTGGATCTGCAGCCCGGCACGCAGAATTTCCAGGTGGCTGACGGGAAGCTTTATTTTGTGGATCTTGTAAAGGATCAGATCCATTGGATGAAATTTGATCCGGAGGGAAGGGGCACGGAGGAGTTTCAGGATACGGGGCTGGCAGTGGGAGATAAGTCGGCCTTCCATTATGGCAAGATCACGGAGGATACTTACGTGCGGAAATGTTCCTTCTGTGGGACGCCGCTGGAAAAGTATTATGGGGAACTCTTTGAATTGGACGGCTCCCAATTTGACAAGGCGGGCGTGATCAATGACGTGCTGCGGAAGGAGCATGAGGGCGTATTCGAAAGCTACGAGAGATATAAGGCGGAAGTTCAGGAGACGGAGGATGATTGTGACGAGCATCGGGAATATCCCATCCAGTGGTGTGAAACCGTGGAAGATCACGTTTCCGGCGTCAGCGTGATAGATGGCAGATATCTGGTCATCGATTATGACAGTTACTGGTATGGCGGCGGCGTTCACGGATATCCGGGACTTGACCAGAAACTCTTTGACCTTACGGACGGTAAGGAAGTTTTCCTAAAGGATTTTTATCAGGGAACCGAGGAGGACTTTAAGAAGCTTGTGGCGCAAAAGACCAAGGAAGACTGCATGGCCTATGACGAGAGTGCGAGCCCTTACTTTAGTGATCCGGACGGCGTTTATGAGCAGGCTTACGAGGAGGCCTCCGTGCAGGATTCTTTCGTAACGTTTAACGAAAAAGGGATCAACGTACTCTATGCGCCCTACGACATGGGACCTTTTGTGTCGGGATATATTGAGGTCTTTATCTCCTATGAGGATCTGCTCGGACGACCGACCCTGGGGGCGGAGTGATTTTTTAAATCTTACGGAGGCGTAAGATTAGAGCCCAAAATTGTAAGCTGAATCGATGGTTGAAAAACGCTGCCTTCGGTATACTTGAATCATCAAGAGGAACAAGTATACGGGAGGCAGTTGTTATGATGACTTGGTTAAACAGTATTTTAGATGGTTTCAGAATCTTCGGTTTTTACGCATTGCCGGTATTCATTCCGGTAACCGTGATCCCCATGATCCTTTCCAGAAAATATAATCTGCTCCAGTTTCTCCTGAAGGAGGCATTTATCCTTTACGTGTGCTGCGTAGTGGCTTTGGTTTTCCTTCCCCTGCCCAGCATGGATAAGATCGCAAGCCTTCACTATGAGGCACAGCTGATCCCCCTGTATTCCGTGATCCGCATTAAGAACAACTTCTGCATGACGGAGATCCTTCAGGTAGTGTTCAACGTGATCATGACCATTCCCTTCGGCATGTATTTAAGATATTATTACAAGATGGACGCAAAGAAAGTCCTGCTTTACAGCGTAGGTCTGACGGTTCTCATTGAGGTTGGCCAGCTGACCGGACTGTTCTTTATCTTCAAGGGCTCTTATCGTTTGTTCGACGTGGACGATCTGATCTGCAATACCCTGGGCGGAATGATGGGGTATTGGATGGTACGTAAGGCAGAGAGATTTCTTCCCGAGATGGAGGAGTTTGACAGAGAGGTTAGAGGGAAGGAGAGGGTTATGGCATGAGTCCATGCCTCAGCCACGGCCGTCTGAGTCCATGCCTCAGCCGCGGGCCGTCTGAGTCCATGCCGGCACGCATGAGTCCATGCCTCATTCGCAACTCGTCTGCGGGCAGACGAGTTTGCTCATGAGATGGCTTCGCCATATGACCATACAAAAAAGAGACCACCCGCCTGAATGCAAGCATTCGTCGGTTGGTCTTTTTTTGTATGATCGCATGGACTCAGGTTATTCATACTGGCTTGCATATAATTTGTAGTAGAAGCCTTTTTGGTGCATGAGGGTTTCGTGGGTGCCTTGTTCCACTACGTCGCCGCCGTTTAGGACAAGGATCTGGTCGGCGTTTTGAATGGTGCTGAGTCTGTGAGCGATAACAAAGCTGGTCTTTCCCTTCATCAGGCTTCGGATGGCTTTTTGTACCTGGCGTTCCGTGTTGGTGTCCACGTTGCTGGTGGCTTCGTCGAGGATCAGCATGTTGGTGTTATAGAGCATGGCCCGGGCGATGGTAAGGAGCTGTTTCTGGCCCTTGGAAATGTTGCCGCCGTCCTCGTATATGATGGTGTTGTAGCCCTTTGGAAGGCGCAGCACGTAATCATGGATCTTGGCAGCCTTGGCAGCAGCGATGACCTCCTCCTTCGTGGCATTTTCCTTGCCGTAGGCGATGTTGTCAAAGATGGTGCCCTGGAAGAGCCAGGTGTCTTGAAGCACCATGGCATAGTTCTTTCGAAGGCTTTCCAGCGTGTATTCCCGGTATTCCCTGTCGTCCACGAGGACTTTTCCGGAATTAACGTCATAAAATCGCATGAGCAGGTTAATGATGGTGGTTTTTCCGGCGCCGGTGGGGCCTACGATGGCGATGGTCTGGCCGGGTTTTGCCTCGAAGTTCAGATCATGCAAAATGGTCTTTTCGGGCACGTACCCAAAGGACACGTGCTCCGTGCAAACTTTACCCGCGCAGTTGTCTAATTCCTTGGCTTCTGCAAGGTCCGCCGTCTCCTCCGGCTGGTCTAAAAGGGTAAATACGCGTTCGGCGGCGGCCAGTGCACTGTAGATCTCGTTGATAATGTTGGAGATCTCATTGATGGGGCCGGAAAACTTGCGGCTGTAGAGAATGAAGCTGGAAATCTGCTCCAGTCCCACAATGGCGTTCATGTAAAGGACCGCGCCGCCCATGCCGATGGCAGCAAGGCCAAGGTTTGAGATCATGCCGATGGTGGGTCCCATTTTCATGCCCATGCCATCAGCATCCCGATAGGCAACGGCGGCATTGCGGTTGATGTCGCTGAATTTTTCCGACATCTTATCCTCGCAGGCGTAAGCCTGAATGGTTTTCTGGCCCGTGAACATTTCCTCGGCGTACCCGTTCATGACGCCATAGGCGGCGCTTCGCTTGGAATATAAGGGGCGGGTGATCTTGCCCATGTGCTTGGTGTACCAGATGGAGAGCGGGATCGTAAAGATCATGCAGAGTACCAAAGGCACGGAGATAAAGCACATGATGGCAAAGCTTCCCACGACGGTAATGGTACTGGTAAGGATCTGGATCACGTCCGTGGAAAGGCAGGTGGAGACTACGTCAATGTCATAGGAGACGCGGCTGATAATGTCTCCTGCCTGATTCCGGTCAAAGTAGCCAACTGGCAGCCGCATGAGCTTTTCAAATACGTCCTGACGGAGGTTTTGCGCCACGCGTTTTCCCACCCGCGTCATGCTGACGCTGACGAGAAAGCCCAGTATGTTAGAGCCCACGTAGGCCCCCAGCATCAGGAGGGTATAGTGCATTACCTGCCCCATGTCCACTTGGCCGACGCCTTTTTTATAGCCTTCCTCCGCAACGCCAATGGCCTTTCCGGCAAATCGGGGCCCCAAAAGGTTTCCCAGATTGCTGACAATGGCACAGATGACCAATAAAAATACGATCCATCGATATTTGGAAAGGTAGCGCAAGATCCGCAACAGCGTTGCCTTGGCGTCCTTTGGTTTTTCTTTTTTTCCGCCCCGATCTCCAGGTCCCGGCATAATTTTATCTCCTTTTCTTATGGGTTATTCCGCCATGGCGCCCATCTGAACTTCGTAGGTTTCCCGATAATCCCTGCAGTTTTGCAGAAGCTCTTCATGAGTTCCGTAGCCGATGCATCTTCCGTTATCCAGCACTAGGATCTTGTCCATATTCATGACGCTGGAGACTCTCTGCGCGATCATGATCAGGGTGGAATCCGGATGATGCTCTAAAATGGCCTTGCGCATTCTTGCATCCGTCTTGTAATCCAGGGCGGAGGAACTGTCATCCAGGATCAAGATCTCCGGATTTCCCGCCAGGGCTCTTGCCACAAACATTCGCTGCTTCTGACCGCCGGAGAGGTTTGCGCCCTTGATGGTGGCTTCATATTGAAGACCCTGCGCGAGGCCGTCCACGTATTCTGCCGCGCAGGCATCTTCGATGGCGCTCCGGATGGCCTTTGGATCCAGTTTTCTTTCAAAATCAATGTTTTCATACAAGGTATTTTGGAAGATCATGTCATTTTGGAAGACCGTTCCAAATTTCCTTCGAAGGTCGTCTTTCTTGTAGGAATTCACGTTCTTTCCGTCTACGTAAATGGCACCCTCGTCCGCATCGTAAAAGTGCATGAGCAGGTTCACGATGGTGGATTTTCCGCAGCCCGTGGGGCCAATGATCCCTAAGGTTTCGCCCCGCTTCATGGAGAAGGAGATGCCGGACAGCGCCTTTTCCCGCGCCTGCCCGCCAAAGTCTGCGGAAGACCCCTGCTGAGACTTTGCATCGGCGTGGGAATCCGCCCATTCCGCTTTTCCGTAGTTGAAGGAAACGTTATCAAAGCGCAGGTGGTCGGTGCCGGCCTTAACTGCATCGCTTGCAGTTACTTCGCCGGAAGCCTTGGACTGATCCTTGGCCGCCGTGGCCTGAGCGCCGGAAGCTTTGGACTGATCCTTGGCCGCCTCCTCAGCCTCCTTGAGCTCGTCAGGCGTCTCCATGGAAAGCACCACGGCAATGCGGTTTGCGCTGGCGCTGGCCTTACTCATGGTGGTGAAAATGCGGCTCAGGCCCATGACGCCCATGGTGATCATGTTAAAGTAAGTAAGAAATGCCAGAATCACGCCGGGCTTGATCTGGCCTGAGTTTACCCGGTAAGCGCCAAACAGCACAACGATGGAGAGACCAATGTTTAAGAGGAATTGGATCACCGGTCCGGGCATGGCCATGACGGTGGCAGCAGCGACGTCGCTTTTTGTCAGGTCCTCGTTGGTGCCCGCAAAGCGCCTTTTTTCAAAATCTTCCTTGCTCAGAGCCTTCACCACGCGGATGCCGGTAATGTTTTCGCGCATGACCCTGACCACTACGTCCAGTTTTTGCTGCACCTTGGTATACATGGGAATGCCCCTGGAGGTGATGAAATAGATGATCAAGATTAAAAGGGGCATCATGAGAAGTAGCACCAAAGAGAGCTGAAAGTCCATGAGCATGGTCATGAGAAGGCCCCCCAGGAGCATCATGGGAGCCCGAACGCAGAGGCTTTGCAGTTGCTGCGCAAAGCTCTGCACGTTATAGCTGTCGCTGGTCATGCGGGAGATCAGGCTGGGGAGAGTGAGCTCGTCAAACTGATTTCCCGTCAGGTTCATGGTCTTTTCGAACAGGCGCTGACGGATCTCATAGCTAACGTTATGGGCATTTTCCACGGCCTGCTTGTTGGCGATTACGTTGAGGGCGCGGTAGAAGAATGCCGTGAAAAACATCAGGGACCCCCACAGAAGAACCCGCGTCAGATTTCCGGACGGAACGATCTCGTCGATAATGTATTCCAAGATATAGGGAAGCGTTAATTCGCTGACGCTCCCTAAGAACTTAATGAGGATCGCCAGGGAGATGAGCTTCCAGTGTTTTTTTAAGTAATGGAAAATCAATTTCATGTTTTTATCCCGTAATTCCTATTTTTTTATGGTAAATCGTTAGACGAATATCTGAAATATTTTAACATGAAATTTTCCGATGTGAAAGAAAATGACAAAATATAGTGAGAAAATCAAGAAAAATGGGCAGAATTTGACTTTGGACAACCTTGTCCAAATAATAAAAACGGCAAAAAGAGAAAAAATCCCGTTCCACGTCCTGTCCTCTCGGATGAAAAATTGCTAGAATTGCGTCAAGAAACATGAAGGGAGGAAGACAAAAATGAAAAAGGTGAAAAAATGGTTAATACCGGTTTTGATCATTCTTGCAATTGCAGTAATCTTCGCGTTATACATTGCCATAACCATGGTATCGTAAGCAGGTTCCCGATTACCATGGCAAGAGCATTCACAGTCAGGTACCCGCACCGATCAGAAACATGGGAGCAATGGCAAGAAGCAGAGATATGCCATCAATGGCGATGAGGAGGATGGGCCAAAAGTTTCTTTGCAGCCTTGCACCTGACCAATGCGATTTCCCCTCAGATTTCCCTGAAAGCAGCAGCGATGCAGGCAATCTCCGTCTTTTGGATGGGCCTTGTGTTTGGCGCCATCTGCTATCGCTCCGGAAGGACAATTTGGGCCAGCGTACTCATCCATGCCATTTTAGATTTTTCGGCTTTCGTAGCCAGCGGCATTTTGTTTGGCATAACGCAGGAGGAGGCCATTGGCGCTACGGGAAGAGGTCAGGCCATCACGTCCGTCATCTACGTCATTTGGTTTCTTTACCTGATGCGTTCCCACAGAGATGAGGAAGAGTGAGAATGACAAAAAAGGAGCCGCACTTTATAGGAGCGGCTCCTTAAGTTCCTTACAGGATTTGGTAGAGGGAAGAAAATTTATTTTTCCCAAGTACAAATTTCTTTGGATTCACCTTCGAGCCCAGCTCGCTCGAAAAAAGGAAATCCTTTGTTACGCCTGCCAGGTACTGTTTCCCGTTTTGTTCCACAAGATAGTAAGTCGCCTCGTCGTTAAATAAATCAGCAGTCTGGATAATGCCAGGCTGGACGACAAAGTCCAGGACACCTTCCAACGCCGTCAGCTTCTTACGCCGGATCAGGGCATGGATCGCGTCCGCGTTCTGATAATGAGCCAGACATGCCGCATCCTGCCTGCTCCGGCATTTTCCCGACTTTTCGTAGGAATTCAGGTCAATGGGCATCTTTGTCTCTGAGAGGGTGAGCTTCTCCCCGCTATCCAGCAGATGATCAATGCTCACGTCCAACAGTCCTGCCATGGTCTTCAGATTATTTACGTCCGGCATTCCCCGGTCCGTTTCCCACTTGGCGACTGCCGCCCTGGAGACACAAAGCATCTCCGCTAATTGCTCCTGGGATAATCCTGCATTTTTTCTTGCTTCTTTTAATTTTTCTCCAAACGTCATGATTGACACCTCCTTGTAGGCTCATCTTATGACGGATCCCCCGTAACCCGCAAGAAACCTTACGTAACAAGGCTGTTACTCTTCGTAACAAGCATTTTCCGCTTCAATCATAGCATGTTTTTGCGGGTCGGACAAGGGGACGGGATTTTTGAAAACTTCCGGATTTTAAAAATATTTTTTTAACTTTCGAAAAGTGACAAAAACGTAAGATAATTGTAAGGAGATGCGATGGAATGAAACTGCCGGACATGGTATCTTATGATTACAGACAGGGAACGCGAAAGCCCTGAGAAATCGGAGGATAAGACAATGAGAGAAGAGATGGCTAAGAAATATATGAACATTCCCATGGAGCGTGAGCTTTACAGCCGTGCATATTGCAAGGAGATGGCAGAGAAGATCGCCAAGGAAGAGAAGATCACCGGAATGACCCTCAGCCAGCTCTCCTGCGAGATCTTCGCTCATGCCTACGTTTACTACAATTTCAGATTTGTTCCGAAGTTTCTTCAGGGCGTAAAGATCTTTAAGTCCCTTTACCGCAGCGTTGCAAACGGCGTGGACTTAGAGGACAACGGCGACAAGTGGTACAGAAGGATCGCTTACAGATTCATCTGGGTTCTGCCCGCTCTGTAACCGGCAACCATAAAGGATAATTTAAGGCTTAAAGGCTCATCCAAGGTTTGAAGGCTCATCCAAGGCTTAAAGGCTTATCCAAGGCTTAAAGGCTGATCCAAGGCTTGAAGGCTAATCCAAGGTTTGAAGGCCCATCCAAGGCTTAAAGGCTAATCCAAGGCGCAGAAATGACGGTTGGATTAGCCAAAATTTACATAAATTCCGCTATTTTAAGGTTTAAAGGCTAATCCAAAGGCAAGAAATTGGCTAAGGGATTAGCCGATTTTTGTTTTAAACCTTCTGATCGAGGCAAAAAAGGCTAATCCTGCAAGTGATTTTGACGGTAGGATTAGCTTTTTTCAGGAGGAGAATGAAAAAGTAGGATCAGCCTTCCCCAAGAAAGGAAATTAAATCGGTGGATTGAAGGTACGTCAGCAGAAGTTTTAAAAATGGATCAAAAATTTAAAAACAGAGTAGATTTTTTGAAATGGAAGTGATATAAAGAGTTAGTCAAGGCTAATACACGGAGGACTCCAAATGGATATTTTGAAAAAACTAAAGGACATTCCTTTTGCCTATCATATGTTGCCGCGTCCTCCGTGTCCATGCTGAAGGTTCTCGGTTACCGCAACCGGGAGATCAACGGGATGGTGCTGAACGTTTATCATTTTCTGATTCCCGTGGCCATTTTGTTAAGCCTTGTGCTGGGCGTGGAAGGAACGAGAATGGTCTTTACGAAAAACGTTGCAACTTATAAGACCTATCTGGAGGCCTTGATCTATCCCGTCTCCGTTCTAAAGCTGGTGCTCCTCGTCGTAGTAAGCTATGGGATTTCCCTTCTGCTCCTGCGGGGAAAGATCGGAAAGGTCAGCATGGTGGAGAGCCTGAAGGACAACCGGGAATAGAATGCTGGGGAAGCGGGCCGGAGGATAAGGAGTGGGGGATGAGAGAGAAAAGTGACAAACGTCACGGCGTGCTGCGCTAAAAACGTGACATAAGAACGTGGCGTTTATGTCCTTCTTTGTGCTAAAGTAAACCTGAGAAGGTTTTCACGTCCGTGGCAGGCGGCGCATTTTTGGCAAAGGCCGTCTGTCCGGTCAGAGGTATGACAAGGAGGGCATAATGAAAAAGAAAAAGGTGACGCTGCATAATTTGATTTTTCCCATTTGGGCGCTGGTGTGGCTTCCGACTTGGCTTTGGCTGATCCTTTTGCCGGCCAATTATCTGATTGACAGGCTGGTGTTTACCCTCAGCGCCAAAAAGACGGACCCGGAGCTTGACGGGAAGTTTTTTAGGAAACATACGTGGAAGCTTTGGCTGTTTGGATTTTTGTCGGATTTTATCGGTTCCGTATTGCTGTTAATTCCGCTACTCATACCGCCGACGGAGGAGATTACCAGGCACTATAACCAGACATTCTTTGGGAAGTTTATGAATGCGCTGCAATTCAACGCCTTTCAGAATCCCGGTGCGCTGGCGTACACGGTGTTTGCCATTGCCGTCGCCGGTGTTTGCATTTATCTGTTTGATCAGAGGGTTCTTATTAAAACCGGGAAATTTACAAAGGAACAGGCAAAGTCCATCGCACTGAAGATGGCGGTCTTTACGGCGCCGTATCTGTATTTGCTGCCGGCAAAATGGCTTTATTAAATACATGGCAAAAAGGGAGAAGCAAAGCTTATGACAGCTTTGCTTCTCTTAAGGTACAGTACATGTAATCACCTTCCATATAGGTGTCAAAGGTACCCGTGACGCAGACAGTGTCACCCTGCTCCGGATAATCGCCCGGGCAGACGTAATCTGCTGTCAGCACAAACTCAATCCCCTGAGCGCAACAGGCCGTGGCATCCTGAATAATGCAGGTGTAATAGTAGTTGCCGGTTTCTTCATCATGATATATGTTGCACAGGCCGCTCATTCTTATGGTTTTGCCAATATAGACGTTCGGCGTAGTCATCATGTTATACACTTCGGAATAAACCATGGTGCTGGAGAGGGCCGTCAGGTCAATGTCTACGCCCTCTGCAGGGGACGATGAGGTTCCATTCTTGGAATCTTTGCCGGGAGTTGCATCGGTCTTGGAATCTTTGCCGGGAGCAGAAGTGGCGTCGGCCTTGGAACCGTTGTCTGACGATGGAGTCACGGAGTCGAATGCTTGCGGATCGGAAGCTTGGTCAGAGGCCTTCTGGCCGGCTTCTTTTTTGTTGTTTTCCGCTTCCATGCCGGATTTTAACACATCGTTTACGCTGGCTTTGGAACCGGACTTTTTAACCGTGGCAGTGCCATTATCCGCGCCGCCGCAGCCGGCCAGCGCCAGTGACAAAAGAATACTGCAAATAATACACGTCCTTTTTTTCATTTTCTTACACCTCCCATGATCCATCCTAACAAGTAACATATAACAAAGACAGCAACGTCAACCGCAACTATTGTAGATCCCACGGGCGTTCCCGCAAGAATGGAGATCAGAATTCCCAGAAGCGCACAGCATACGGAAAGCACTGCCGAAAAGATCGTGACGTGCTTAAAGCAGTGAAACAGCCGCATGGCGGACAGCGCCGGAAAGATCACCAGGGCGGAGATCAAAAGCGATCCCACCAGATTCATGGCCAGTACGATAATGACGGCAATGACAACGGCGATTAGTAGATTATATCTGTTTGCGTTTGTGCCCGTTGCTTTCGCAAAATTCTCATCAAAGGTGACGGCAAAGATCTTATTGTAAAACAGTATAAAAATCAGGATCACCGCCACGGACAGGGCCACGCAGAGCCATACCTCCTTTGTCGTCAGCGTTAGGATGGAAGTGGAACCAAACAAGGTGCTGCATACGTCTCCGGACAGATTTGACGAGGTGGAAAAGATATTCATGATCAGGTATCCAAAGGCCAGTGCGCCTACGGAGATCATGGCAATGGCGGCGTCTCCCTTGATCTTGGCATTTTGGCCCGTTCGCAGTAAAAGGACCGCGCTGAGGATCGTAATGGGCAGAATCAGGAGCATTTCGTTCGTCAGATTTAAGACTGCCGCAATGGACATGGCGCCAAAGGCTACGTGAGACAGGCCGTCTCCTATAAAGGAAAAGCGTTTTAGTACCAGCGTGACCCCAAGGAGTGAGGAGCACAGGGCGATCAAAACGCCCACGATCAGCGCATGGCGCACAAAGGGAAATTGTAAATACGTGGCAAGCTGATCAAGCATTTTTTTCACCGCCTTTCTGATCTAAAAGGAAGAGTTTTCCCGCATCACTCTTCAGGTATTCATCCCTGGTCCCGAAGAATGTGAAAGAACCAACGTGCAGCACGTGGCTTGCATAGCGCAGTGCAGCGGCAACGTCGTGGGAGATCATGATAATGGTGATGCCGTCGTCGTTTAATTTTTTAATGAGTTCATACATTTCGGCCGTGACCTTGGGATCCAGGCCGGAGACGGGTTCATCCAAGAGGAGGAGCTTTCTTGTGGCACAGAGCGCCCTTGCGAGAAGGACTCTTTGCTGCTGGCCGCCGGAGAGCTCCCGGTAGCAGCGGTTTCTAAGCTCCGTGATCCCCATGCGGACCATGTTTTCCTCCGCAAGCTGCTTTTCTTCCTTGCCATAAAAAGGTCTAAGACCACAGCGCCCTTGGCATCCTGAGAGTACGATCTCCCAAACGGATGCCGGAAAGTCCTTCTGGACAACGGTTTGCTGGGGGAGATATCCGATCTCGTTTTTTTTCAGGCCGTCCCCCATCAGAATCTGGCCGCTGACGGGCGCTTGAAGCTGTAACAGCGTATTCATAAGCGTGGTTTTACCGGCTCCGTTTTCGCCTAAGATGCAGAGATAATCCCCTGTGTTTACGGTAAAATTCAGGTTCTTTAGGACGGCATGCGAATCATAGCCCGGCGACAGATTCTGAATGGTGAGTAAAGCCATAAGGTTACCTCCTGATCAGTTTAGTGCTTCTTTTAGAACGGTAAGATTCTTTTCCATGATGGACAGGTAGGTTACGCCTGAAGAGACATCCTTTGACGTTGTGGCCTGCATGGAATCCATGGTAAGGATCTGCTGATCCTTGGACTTTGTGTTGCGGACAATGGTCTCCGCGATGCGGTGATCCGTGCCTTCGATGGTCATGACGGCGCGAAGCTTGAGTTCATCCACTTTATTTGAAAGGAACGTAATGGTCTCGAAGCTGGCCTCCGTCTCTGCGGAACAGCCCACAAAAGCGGCGTAATAGGAAAGACCATAGTCATCCGTCAGGTAGCGGAAAGGAAAACGGTCGCCAAAAAGAAGGGTTTTTACCGAGGCACCGGAGACGGCCTCCTGATATTGGGCATCCAATGCGCTAAGCTTTTCCTTGTAGGCCTTTGCATTGTCCTGATAGGTTTTCGCGTTGGCTGCATCAACGCTCTGCATGGCGTCTGAGATGGTTTGGACTAACGCAGACGCATTGCGAAGGGAGAGCCAGACGTGCTCATCATATTCGCCTTCCTCGTGGTCGTGATCGTGGTCATCCTCCTCGTGATCGGCATCTTCGTGATCGTCTCCTTCCTCATGATCATGATCCGCCTGCATGCCCTCGACGATTTCATCTTCCTTGGCTGCATCGCCCAGGGACTCCAGCAGATTAATGACGATCATGTCTTTGTTAACGGCTTCCGCCAGGGCATCGTCCACCCACTCGTCGGATTCTCCGCCCACGTAAATGAACAGGTCACAGGTGGCAATCTTCATAACGTCGCTGGCCGTAGGTTGAAAGCTGTGGAGATCCACGCCGTTGTCAAGGAGCATGGTGACCTCCGCTCCGGCGGGATTTTCACCCAGTACGTTCATCACCCAGTCGTATTCGGGGAAGATGGTAGTTACGATCTGAATCTTTTCATTTTTTGCCTTGCCGGAAGCATTTCCGGAACCACAGGCGGTAAGGCTGCCAAGGACCAGCAGGGCAGCAAGAAATAAAGAAATATATTTTTTCACAAGTAAAACCTCCAAGTCTTTTAATAGATAAATTATATCAAAATCAAGCATCACAAAAAGACGGATTGCCTTAGGGGGCAAAATCCATCCCGGGAGGAGGTTTTTTCAATTATTCAAACGGATTTTTTCAGAGACAAGGGTTCCCTGAAGAAGAACCAAAGGGAAGAGCCTTATGCGGGTAAACAGAAAGAGAACGGGAATAATGACGGCAATGCAGACAGCCGCCCCCGCGCCGATCTGATGAAGCGTTTTTTCGCAAAGCTGAAGGCAAACGCAGACCGGGCAGTCTTCACCCGTGCAATCGTGATCCGCCTCTTTGGCGATAAAGAAGGAGGAAAAAAGCACAAGAAAAGTAAGCGCCAGGCTCATGACGCCGGCGACTATGCGCATCCCGGCATGGGATCGCGGCATTGCTGATATTGTCTTGTTCTTTGAACCGAAAATCATTTTCCGTCTCCTTAAGCTAACACGGGAACCGCTCAAATTATATAACCGGAATTTTTATTTGTCAATTGACAAATGGGAAACCTAAGGGTACGCTAGATACAGTTATGATGAGCGGAGGCAGGAAAAAATGATCTTAGTGATAGAAGATGACGCAATGATCAATGGGCTGATCTGTAAGGTCCTGAAGGATCACGGTTATGAAACGGAGAGTGCGTTAGACGGCGCCGGCGGGGAGAGAATGGCGCTGGAAAAGGATTATGAGCTGATCCTTTTGGATCTTATGCTACCGGGAAAAACGGGGGAGGAGATCCTGACGGACGTCCGGAAGGTAAAGAGTACGCCGACCATTATCCTTTCGGCAAAAAATGAAGTCTATAACCGCATCGAACTGCTCAGGCTTGGGGCAGACGATTACGTTTGCAAGCCCTTTGACGTGGACGAGGTCATGCTCCGCATCGAGGCCGTCCTTAGAAGAAGCGGCGCCGCCGGGCAGCCGTCCGTGATGGAATATAAGAACCTCCGGCTGGAAAAGGATTCAAAGCGCGTCTTTATCGGTGACAATGAGATTTCCTGCACGGCAATGGAATACGGCATTTTGGAGCTGATGCTGGCGAATCCCAACAAGGTCTTTTCCAAAAGAAATCTTTTTGAAAGCTTAACCGGAGAGGAATACTTAAGCGAGGACAATACCATGAACGTCCACGTAAGCAATCTTCGGAAAAAAATCGCAAAATATACGGAGGAACCCTATCTGGATACGGTTTACGGCATGGGGTACCGCCTCTCGAAATAAGAAAATACGTGCCCGGGGACGTTTCCTGCGGGCACGTAATTCTTTAGTTTTTCTTTAAGATTGCTGAACGTTTTTCTTAAATTGACCGGGTATGATAGGCTTATCAAAAGGAAGGGAGCATGAAAGATGCAGACGGAAATCATATTAGAGACAAAGAATCTTTCAAAAAAGTTTGGCAACGTGCTTGCGCTGGACAACGTAAGCGTAACCTTAAAGAAAAATCACGTGTACGGTTTTATCGGCGAGAACGGCGCCGGAAAAAGTACCTTTATGAAAATCATCTCCGGGCTGGCATTTCCGACCAGCGGAGAATTTGAGCTGATGGGGCAAAGCGATCCCAAGCAGATCGAACGGATGAGAAAGAACGTTGGGACCATGATCGAGCTGCCGACCCTGTATCCGGGATACACCATCCGCCAGAACGTGGAATTGCAGAGGATCATCGTTGGAAACCCGGATGCTTCCGTGACGGACCGGGTGATCGAGATGGTAGGTCTGGAGAATGACAAGAACAAAAAAGCAAAGAACCTCTCCATGGGCATGAAGCAGCGACTTGGCATTGCCATCGCCATGGTGGGAAATCCCAAGCTTCTCATTCTGGATGAGCCCATCAACGGATTGGATCCCAAGAATATCGTGGCGCTGAGAAACCTTCTAAAGAAGCTGAGTGAGGAGAACGACGTAACGATCTTTGTTTCCAGCCACATTTTAAGCGAGCTGTTCCTCCTGGCAACTGATTTCATCTTTATCCATAAGGGCCGGATCATTGAGCGGGCTACCCACGAGGAAATCGAGGAAAAGTGCAGCCAGTACGTCTCCATTAAGACGGAGAACATGCCGGAGACCGTGACAACCCTGGAAAAGGATTTCCCGGAGCTGGAGTATAAGGTGATCGCAGACGATGCCATCAAGGTCTTTGCAAAGCCGGAGATCAAGACAGACATTTCAAGAAGCCTTATGAAGGCCGGAATTGTGATCACGGAATTATCCGTAAAGGAACAGACGCTGGAAGAATACTTTATGACCATCACGGGAGGAAACGAAAATGCTTAATCAGATGAAAGTGGAAAATTATAAATTTGTACGCTCTGCCTTTTTTTGGCTCGCTTTATTATTTATGACGGTTGTGGGGATATACAATGGATTTAAGTGGGACGTTACTGCTCAGGTCAGGGACATGAACCTCCCGTTTGAACAGGCTCTGCCGGATATGTCATTTGTGTTTATGCCGGCGCTGTTTACGGCGTGGTTTATCGGTTACGGCTTCAGCACCAGAACAATTCTCCACGAGATAGCTACGGGTGCCTCCAGATTTTCCGTGATCGTGGCAAGAATCTTTCCGGTGATTGTCGCAAGTATTTTATTTCACGCTTCCTACGTCTTTTTTACGGAGTTGTCCTTAGGCTTAAAAATAGGCTTTGAAAGCCTTCAATTAAGCAACGTTCACTTGACGTGGATCGGCACGGTACTGCTTCAGATCATTGCGCTTGAGTGCTTTTTTATCCTGATCGGCTTTCTTTGCTGCAATCTTTACGTTGGACTTGTCATATCCGTAATAGCGGCGTTCACGCTGGTTAACGTATTTCGAAATATTTTTAGAGACGCAGCCTGGTATAAGTATTCCTTCTTTCATTTTGTTGAGACGGCGGATCTTTCTGAGATGCATATCTGCTGCATTGTTGCAATAATTAGCATTGTTGCACTGGTAAGCCTGACGTATCTTGCTTTCAGAAAGAGAGAAATCTGATCCATCTTTGCAAATTCGCCGGAACGTGGTAATCTCATTATAAGTAAGAAGGAAAGGAGGACAAGGTCATGTTTGTGGTAAGCACGATTTTGCTTGCAGGCATTGTCCTCTTTTTGTGCCTGAAACTCTTTTCCGTCAAAAAAGAGATGAGAAGGATCACGGAGGACCTTAAGGCAAACGATGGCGAAAGCAACGTAAGCGTTGATTTTGTGGACCGGGATCTCCAAAAGATGGTTCTCGAGATCAATCATTTATATGAACGCATTCTCCGGATCAGGGCAAATAATAAGGAAGAGGAGAAGATGATCCGGGAATCCATCTCCATGATCTCCCATGACATGCGGACGCCCCTGACGTCCATCATCGGCTATCTTCAGGTAGCCAAAAAGTCCCAGGACAAGGAAGAGATCCTGCAAAATCTGGACGTGGCACTGGAGCGTGCGAAATACTTAAACCGCCTGGTGAATGATTTCTTTGAGATTTCCCTGATCGAATCCGGGCAGCTAAGCGGAAAGCCGGAGCGGGTGAACGTCAGTGAGCTGATCTGTGAGGAGATCCTTGCGGAGAGTCCCGAAATTGACAAAAGGGGCATTGAACCTGTGTTCCGGCAGGCGGACGAAAACGTGTACGTAACGGCGGACCGGAAAATGTTGGCAAGGGTGATCCAAAACCTGACTTCCAACGCCGTGAAGTATTCCAGTGGCAGGCTGGAATTCCGGCTTAAGGAGCTTGCGGGAACGTCCCGCATAGCCATGACGATCATAAGCAGCACGACGCAGGCCATTGAAACGGATAAGATTTTCCAGAGATTTTATAAAGAGGACTCCGCCAGGTCAAAAGGCGGCGCCGGTCTTGGACTCTATATCGTGAAATGCTTTGTGGAGAGCATGAACGGAACCGTCCGGGCCGAGAAGGAAGGGGAAGAATTTCGCATCATCGTGGAGCTGGAGCAGGGAAAGGAGACCGTGCGGCTTGACAAAGTAAATCAGGCGCTGAGGATGTTTGGCATGGAAACGGTTCCGGGTGAGATGGACAGAGAGGATTTGTAACGTGGGCAGAAAGGGAAAAGTACTCCTTTGGCGGGTGGTACAAGGGTTGTTTCCGCACACCTGGTCATTATACAATTACAGTGATTACGGTGATTATAGTGATTGATTATAGTGATTCACGGAAAGATGTCTTGACAGTTTCCGCGGGCGTATGTTATCATACGCCTGTAACCAAATAAAAAATCGTAGGAGGTGATCAACGTGAATGGAAAAAATAGAATGAAGTTTTACGAAATGTCTGATATATCGTTGATCACGCAAATTGCTTTTTAGATTTAGATGATCATTGGCGCATCCGGCATGGATGCGCCTTTTTATTTCAAAGCTTCATTCTTTCCGGTTTGGTTACGGTTTCAGGTGGGCTGGTAGCTTTCCGAATTAATTCGGGAACCGTATGTTAGAAAGGATGATGTGTAGAATGAGTGATTTTAAGAGTATTTTGATAAAAATGCAAGGGCAGAGCAAAACAAATCTGCGCTGGTTGTACGTGGATGCTTTTTCGAAAAACACGGATTGTATTGAGGATGAGATGGTTTTTACTTACGGATCCACGGCCTTTTGGTTTCAGGGAACGGGAAGGCGCAATCCGGAAAGGATTGTCATGATGGTTGCACTTCCCGTAGATGCAAGGAAAGAAGATTCCATTCCGGTCTCAACATATTTGTTAAATAAGATCGTGCCGATTGTTAAGGCTTGGACGGAGCAAAACGGAAATGACAATAAGGAACGCGAGAAGGCAAAGTTTTTTGTGCAGGATCCGGGCAATCGCATGCTTCGCCGAAATGGCATCATTTATGATGAGGCTAGGGGAAAATTCGTTTTGCGTCTGTTGTTTCAGGTTCCGCTGATCAATGCGGTTTCGGTGAATGGTAAGGCGTCGTACCGGGGAGTTAAGGAGATTCTGGACCTTTTGGAGGAGGTAATTCATTCGCTGGACGTGGCGGAGCTTCAGACTTACGTTCGCACTTATCGCCGTCAGCAACAGATCAGGAGCTACTTAAAGGCAAACGGATACTGCGCTTTTATTGCGAACGGCAGCATTCTTCCGAGGCAGAAGGATGGTGACGAACCCATGCAGGGGGCGATTCCCTTTGTTTCGCCGAAGGAAAGTGAGATCGCCATTGAGTTATCGGATGGTGATGTCATGGAGGAGTATGGATCAGGTCGTGAGGTGAAAACGATAGGGCGAACCATTATCCGCGGCATGGGGATTCCCTGTGGCATTACGGTGATCACGGGGGGCGGATACTCCGGAAAATCTACGCTTTTGGATGCCCTGGAGGCAGGCATTTATGATCACGTGCCGGGGGATGGACGGGAATTCGTGATTTCCGAGAAAAGTGCACTCAAGGTTTATGCAGAGGACGGGAGACCCGTGACAGAGCTGAATCTGTCAGCGTTTTTCAAATTCTTGCCGGGGAAGCCGCTTTCCTCGTTTTCGACGGATCACGCCAGCGGAAGCGTTTCGCAGGCGAGCAATATCCTAGAGGCAGTTTGCGGCGGGTCACGCCTGCTCCTCATCGATGAGGATAAGAGTGCGACGAACTTTATGATCCGGGATCGCATGATGCGGTTGCTTGTGGAGGATGAGCCGATCATTCCCTTTACGGAGCGCGTTAAGGAGCTATGGAAGGAGAGGGGAGTTTCCACTATCCTTGTCATCGGCGGATCGAGCGAGTACCTGCGCCTGGCGGATCAGGTCATTTTGATGAAGGATTTCAGTCCCCGCATGATCACGGGAGAGGTAAAAACCCTTCTGCAAGCCGAAAGGGACGATTTGCGGAAAGGACGGGAGCTGTTAAAGGTCATGGGAATGCATGAAACAGCGGAGGATTCAAAGGATTTACAACCGGCATCGTGGGTTTTTTCAAGAAGGCTGATGGTCAGGGAGACCTCGCAGCCCTTCCTGCTCTTTCAAACCGTGGAGACGGAGAATGAAAAGAAGGTCATATTAGATGACTATTCTGCAGACGTCACAATGCTCACGGCTCTTTCCACTCATGAACAGCTCTGCACCCTGACCGTTGTCATGGAGCGACTTCTTACGGATCCGGAGGGAATGAGCAGGGAAATCCTGGAGAACGTACAGGATTTTTTGGAGGATCTCCTGGTCAGGGGAAGAACCGGATCCCTCATGCCGGAGACCCAAAGCTGGTTTTATGAGGAGATCCGGCCGCTGGATGCGCTCTGCTGCATCAATCGCATGCGCGGGGCGGAGTTCATGGCAGAAAGGTGATCTCTTCGGCCGAAAAAAATTTTTTAAAAAAGTTTGTAACGAATCTTTGATCCGTCCGTCTAATCGATGAGATCACAGAAAGGAAAGCACGGAAGTACATGGATAAGAACACCGCCGAAAAACTGTATGAAGCTTTTTACGTGAAGGTGTTTTCTTACGTAATGACACTCACAAGGGATCATAACGATGCCATGGAGATCACCCAGGAAGCCTTTTTCAGGGCCATCTCCACGGAGCATGAGTTTCGCGGCGAGAGCGAGAGCTTTACCTGGCTCTGCGCCATCGCCAAGAACCTCTTTATCGATGAGACGCGGCGCAAGTCCCGGTTTGAAGACGCACCGCTTGATGAGCAGCCGGATACGAAGAAAAGCTTTGAGAAAAGCCTGATGGACGCTGATACGTCCATACGGATCCACCGGATCCTTCACAACATGGAAGAACCCTACAAAGAAGTATTCCAGCTTCGGGTGTTTGGAGAATTATCCTTCAAGGAGATAGGCTCTATCTTTGGAAAGACGGAAACCTGGGCCCGGGTGACCTACCACCGTGCGAGAATCATGATCAAAGAAAGGATGGATGAGTCATGAAGTATGAATGTGACGTGATACAAGATCTTTTGCCCTTATATAAAGACAATGCATGCAGCGTGGCAAGCGCCCTTGCAGTGCAGGAGCACCTGAAGGAATGTGAAAAGTGCAGGAAGTTGTATGAAAGCCTGAAGGATACGGCCATTGACGAGCTGCTTCTCCGGGAAAAGGAGGACGTCATTGGTTCCCAGTCAAAGTTTTTTAAGAGAAAGAGTGCCATGGCCGGAAGCATTGTGGGTGCCATTTTTGCCCTGCCGATCCTGATCTGCCTGATCGTGAATCTGGCGAGCGGCCATGGGCTTAGCTGGTTTTTCATTGTGCTGGCAGCCATGCTGATCCCGGCATCCCTCTTTGTGGTGCCTCTGATGGCGCCGAAGAATAGGATGTTTTTGACCATGAGTTCCTTTACCCTGAGCGTTATTTTCCTGCTGGCGGTCTGCTGCATCTATGGAAAAGGGAATTGGTTCTTTGTGGCGGCCTCCGCGGTGCTCTTTGGACTGACGGTATGCTTTTCGCCCTTTATCGCCTGCAGAAGACCCGTAAGGCCGTATCTTGGAAATTGCAAGGGTCTTGCGGTTATGGCGGCAGATACGCTGACCTTTTTCCTGATGATGGTCTGCATTGGACTGTACGTGAAAACGGCCGGATTCTTCTCCATGGCCTTTAGCATCTGCGTTCCGCTCGTTCTGATGACTTGGGCAATGTTCCTCATCATCAGGTATTTACCGGCAAACGGAGTTGTCAAGACGGGCGTTTGCATCGCCGCCTTAAGTCTGTTCTCTTATTTTGGAGCGGAGGCGATCTTGTGGCTGATGCTAAAGAGCGCGGAAGTAAATACCGTAGTGGTTTATTCGGAGCCTTCCGTGGGAATGGCGCTTATCGGAGCAGGCATTGGCGCGGCCATCGCGTTGATCGGACTTCTTTTTGGCAAAAAGCAGAGGAAATAAGATTGTAGAAAATACGTGGAATGCGAGGAGAATCGTGATGAAAAGTGGAATGAAAGTATGGAAAGGCCTGGTGGCCGCATTGGTGCTTACCGTAATGACGGGATGTCTTGGCGGATGTTCCTTCTGGCAGGTTACAAATTACGTTTATCAAAATGGGGAGAAATATACGGCGGGAGACCGTAGCATTACGGAAAAGATCGAGACCATCGACGTTGATTATCTGGACGGCGACGTACGCCTGGTGGGGACGGATGCGGCTGAAGTGAGCATCCGGGAGACCGCGGGGAAGGAGCTGAGTGAGAAGCAAAAGGTCCATACCTGGGTGGACGGAACGACGCTGTACGTTAGATTTTGCGCATCCGCAAAGGGACTGGATTTATTTAATCTGAAGAAGCATTTGGAGATTTCGATTCCCAAGGACGTGAAACTGAGTGGCGTAAAAGTAGAGATTTCTTCAGGAGATCTGAATTGCAGTGATTTCGAGGCAAATGACGTCAAGGTTTCCTCTTCCTCGGGCAACGTTACGGGAAGCTTTGCTGCCGGAAAGATCAAGATTTCTGCCTCCTCCGGCGACATAACGCTAAATCAAAACGGAAGCAGCGATGAGATTTCCCTCAGCGCATCGTCAGGTCAGGTTCGCGCGGAAATGGAAACCGTTGGAAAACTGAACGTGGAAGTCAGCTCCGGGAAAATTTTTACTTCTGCTAAGAGCGTGAAGGAATGCAAGGCCAGATCCTCCAGCGGATCCTGCGAATTCCGGTTTGAAGAGACTCCGGAAAAGTGTGATATTGGCGCTTCTTCCGGCAACGTGACCATTTACCTTCCCGAAAAGG
Organism: uncultured Lachnospiraceae bacterium; assembly: GCA_900320485.1. Classification (GTDB taxonomy): domain Bacteria; phylum Bacillota; class Clostridia; order Lachnospirales; family Lachnospiraceae; genus Acetatifactor. The sequence goes on from ONSO01000001.1 coordinate 33,362, forward strand.
CAGACGTTACGGCGAATTTTGAACTGTCAAGCGGAAAGCTCTATTACGAGCAGGCCTTTACCAAGAAGGGTGACAGCTATGTCTGCGGAAGCGGTGCAAATCAGTTAAAGGTGGAGACTTCCTCCGGCGACGTAAACGTGAAGCTGTTGGTTGCCGAATAAATATATGCCAAGGGGGACGGTTCTCTCTGGCACGTTTGTGCCAGAGAGAACCGTCCCCCTTGGCATGTCTCCATGAAATTCAGAGAACGATATTCGGTTTATTCTTGACATGCCATATTTTACGTGTTATAAAGAATTAACAGAACGATATTCTGTTAATAAAGCACGTGAAAGAGAGGTATGGGAGCATGCAGGAAAAGGTATGGAAGGATTTTCCCGTAGGATTTTATGAGTTTCATGAGGTTGCGGCATTTAATTTTCAATTGAACCGGTTTTATTCTCAAGGCGTTTTTTCCAAGGAAGAGCTTTTTGCCATCGCGAAGGAGATCGACGGCTTTGAAAAATGGATCAGTCTCTTCCGGAGGCTCGGGGAGGAATCGGAAGCAGGGCAGGAGTACCTAAGGGCGGCAACCTGTTACCGCGCGGCACAGTTTTATACGCTGAGCGACGAAAAGGATGAAAAGGGGAACAATCTAAAGGTTATCCTATACGAGAAGTGCCGGAAAATGTATGACGCATATCTAAGCCGGTGTCCGTCGATTAAGTACGTACAGATTCCGTTTCAGAATTACAAGATTCCGGTTTATCATGCGCTTTGCGAAAATGCGAAAGGCGACATTGTGATCCACGGCGGATATGACAGCATTGCGCAGGAGTTCCTGGTTTTTCTGCCTTATTTTCAGGAGATGGGATATAACGTATACCTGTTTGAGGGGCCCGGCCAGGGGGAGGTCCTGATGCGTTATGACGTCAGGATGACCCCAGAATGGGAAGGTTGTACCAGCGCTGTCTTAGATTATTTTCATCTAAAGGACGTGACGCTCATTGGCATTTCCCTGGGAGGATATCTTGCGCCCCGGGCAGCGGCCTATGAGAAAAGGATCAGCAGGGTAGTTATGTATGACCTGATTTATGATTTTTATGGAGCAGTTCTTGCGAAGATGGGAAAGAAGGCAAAGCTTTTTGACTATCTCACGAAACATCCAAAGAATCTTTTGTGGAAGAGCGTGAACAGGAAGCTGGATCAGAACTATTTTACGAATTGGCTGTTAAAGCAGGGGTACGCCATCTACGAAAACATTCATACGCCTTGCGAGTATTTCAATTACATCCGGAAATTTAACACGAGGGATCTGTCAAAATTGCTCACGCAGGATATTTTGGTCTTGGCAGGAGCGTCAGATTTGTATACAATATATTATGAGGAACAATTAAAAGCACTGACAAATGCGAGGAGCGTGACAGGGAGGCTCTTTACCCGGGAGGAAAACGCGGATCATCATTGTCAGGTGGGCAACATGGGCCTTTTACTAAAGGTTATGACGGATTGGATCGAGGAGAAGAGCGGTGGCAAGGAAACCTGTGCTGACGGGCGGCAAGCGTGATGAGATCATAACAAAGGCAGGAATGCTGTTTTTTGAAAATGGATATGAGGGTACCTCCGTGCGCATGATCATGGATCAGGTGGGCGGGGAGATCGGAATGTTTTACCACTATTTCAAATCCAAGGAGGAGCTGTTTGATCAGGTGGTGGAAGCTTTTTTCAGGAATTATGAAGAAAAGTTTTCCGACCTGATCAGAGGGTGTGCTTCCCCGGAGGAGTTGGTAAACGTACTCTTGCCGGTCTATGAGAAATCCATGCAGGAGTTTGGCAAGCTCCGGGGAAACATGCATTGGACCATTCAGTATGCAATGAACGCGAGAACGGTGGCGGCCTTTTTGCCAGTGGTGGCCGAGACCCTCGAAAAGTGGGGCATAAAGAGCGAGGTGCCGCGGGAGATCCTGGCCGGGCAGCTTGTTTACGGAATCTCCGGTACCATCCATTCCAAAGCCTTCATGGCCATGGAAGAGGCTCGGAAGAAGGAGGCGCTCTTATCATTTTTGAGGAGAACGCTGGCTGAGTAACATGCCACCGGGGACGGTTCTCTCTGGCACGCCCGGAATGTGCCACTGGGGACGGTTCTCTCTGGCACGCCAAGTAGCACAGAGCATGAGTTTCAAAGGAGAATATGGCATGAATTACAGGAAATTGGGTAAGACGGGATTAGCAGTGAGTGAGATCGGCTTTGGCGGAGAGTGGCTGGAACGTCATCCGGAGGAGGAATCCGTAGAACTGCTGCGTTATGCGGCGGAGAAGGGCATCAATATCATTGATTGCTGGATGCCGGATCCCAAGTCCCGGGACATTATTGGCAAGGCCATGGAGGGTAACCGGGAGCACTGGCTGGTACAGGGGCATATCGGATCCACTTATCAGAACGGGCAGTACGTGCGATCCAGAGATCTGAAATACGTGGTTCCGGCATTTGAGGACTTGCTAAAAAGGCTAAAGACGGATTATATTGACCTTGGCATGATCCATTATATTGATTCCGAGGAGGATTGGGAGCGGAGCATGAACTCGGATTTTATAAAGTACGTCCATGACCTGCATGACCGCGGCGTGATCCGACATATTGGCATGTCCACCCATAATCCCGTCATGGCAAAGAGAGCCGTGGAGACGGGCTTTATCGAGATGCTCCTGTTTTCCATAAACCCTGCCTTTGACATGCGGCCGGCAACGGAGGATCTGGATTCCATGTTTGGCGAGTATGATGCTTCTTATTCCGGCATCGACGAGGAGCGGGCCTCCCTCTATCAGCTCTGCGAGGAAAAAGAGGTTGGCATTACGGTCATGAAGGGCTTCTTTGGCGGACGCCTCTTTGATGCGAAGACTTCCCCCTTTGGCGTATCATTTACGCCGGCGCAACTGATCCACTATTCCCTGACCAGGCCCGGCGTGGCTTCGATCCTTTGCGGATATGACGATAAACGGCAGGTGGATGAGGCAGTTGCCTATGAAACAGCTTCGGCTGATGAGAAGGATTATGCTTCCGTCATTGCCTCCGCGCCGCTCCATTCCTATATGGGACAGTGTACCTATTGCGGACACTGCAAGCCTTGTCCCGTGAATATTGACATCGCCATGGTGAATAAATTCTATGATCTTGCCGTGCAGCAGCCTGCCGTGCCTGAGAGCGTCAAAGCGCATTATGAAGCCCTTGGCACTACCGCCGGCGCCTGCATTGGATGCAAGGGCTGTGAATCCAGATGCCCCTTTGGCGTCAAGATCGCGACGCGCATGCGCAAGACCGCGGCGCTGTTTGGAAGATAAATGAATTTGGAAATACCGGCGGAAAGGAACGAACCATGAATCAGGAAATATCGGAATTGTTTATGTATGGCGGCTTGGAAGAAGACAGCATTTTAGGAAAACTGGGAGAGATCTTTGAAGTCATTAAGTCTGGAAATTACAATAAATCCAGAGTTATCCGTGACGTAAAGGAGCAGCTGAAGCGCCTTTTGGTAGTTGCCACGGATTATGGCTTTGACAAGAATTTATGGCATAATTACATAGCCTTCTTCCTCATGATGAATGAAAATCCCTTCTCCCTTGTTTGTGAGAAGAGCGTGATCAGTGAAGGGACGGTAACGACCATCGTTCAGGAGGACTTTGTCAGGATCCGCAAGATTTTTTTCTATGATTTTTCACAGGTGGAAAAGGAACTTGGCGTGGACTGCTTCTCCATTCTTTCAAATTATCAGGCGGTGAAGAAGAATAAAAAGATCTATAACTGGAACGTCAGCGAGAAGGTGCAGTATCTTTCAAAGCGCATGGAGGAAGCGGCGGATGACAAGGAGTTCTACCAAGTGATCACGGATTTTTACCGGGATTACGGCGTTGGATCCTTTGGACTGAACAAGGCATTCCGAATCGAAGAGAACCCGTCGGGCGGCATACGCTTTATTGCCATTAACAACATGGACGTGGTAACGCTTGACGATCTTGTGGGATATGAGCTGCAGAAGAAAAAGCTTGTGGAGAACACGGAGGCCTTTGTCAGCGGGAACCGAGCCAACAACGTGCTTCTGTTTGGTGACAGCGGCACGGGTAAATCCACCAGCATAAAGGCCATTATCAACCAATATTATGACAGGGGACTTAGAATGATCGAGATCTATAAGCATCAGTTTAAGTACCTCTCAACCATCATTTCCACCATCAAGAACCGAAATTATAAGTTTATCATTTACATGGATGACTTATCCTTTGAAGAAAATGAAATTGAATATAAGTTCCTGAAAGCCGTCATTGAGGGCGGCGTGGAGACAAAGCCGGACAACATTCTGATCTATGCAACCTCCAACCGGAGGCATCTGATCAAGGAAACCTGGAATGACAAGGAGGATCATACCAATCAGGATGACATACATCATTCCGACACGGTGGAAGAGAAGCTGTCGCTGGTCAACAGGTTCGGCATTACCATCGGTTACGTAAAGCCCATGCCTAAGGAATTTGAAAACATTGTCGTAACGCTTGCAAGGAGAGCCGGCATCAGCATGGAGGAGGACGTTCTAAAGAAGGAGGCCATGAAGTGGGAGATGTCCCACGGAGGAATTTCCGGAAGAACGGCGCAGCAGTTTATCAATTACCTGATCTACCAGCAAAAAAAGGATGAAGCATGATGAAAAAGCCCCGGTGCAGATGCATCGGGGCCTTTATTTTTCTTTTCCTTAGATTTCAAACATGTCGCTGAATTCCTTCAGGGCACCGTCGGTCTCATGGGCAAGCACTTTCTTTGCAAGCACCTTGCCGAGCTGAACGCCTTCCTGGTCGAAGCTGTTCACGTTCCAAAGGAAGCCCTGGAACATGATCTTGTTCTCATAATGGGAGAGAAGGGCGCCCACGGTTTCGGGAGTGAGCTTCTTGCCAATGATGATGCTGGAAGGACGGTTTCCGGCAAATTTCTTGTTGTTGTCCTCGTTGTCCTTGCCGCATGCGAAAGCCATGATCTGGGCAACTACGTTGGCGCAGAGCTTCTTCTGGCTGGTACTGCCCTGAATGTTTACGTCAACGCCAAGCTGGCTCTCCTTGAAGCCGATGAACTGCAGGGGAACAACGTCGGTTCCCTGATGGAGCAGCTGGTAGAAGGAGTGCTGGCCATTGGTGCCGGGCTCGCCGAAGAGAACGGGACCCGTCGGGTAATTCACGGGTTCGCCAAAGCGGTTCACGGACTTTCCGTTGGACTCCATGTCAGCCTGCTGCAGATGCGCAGGGAAACGGCTGAGCGCCTGAGAATAAGGCAATACTGCGGTGGCAGGATAGCCAAGCACGTTTCTCTCATATACGCCGATAAGGGCATCGAGAAGTGCGGGATTCTCTTTGAGATCCTTGTTGGTTGCAAGCTTATCCTGCGCTGCCGCGCCCTCAAGGAACCGGGCGAATACTTCAGGAGTATATGCCAGGGAAAGGATAGCGCCGCCTACCGCAGAGGTAGAGGAGAATCTTCCGCCAATGTAATCATCCATGAAGAAAGCGCAAAGGTAATCGCTGCTGGTTGCAAGGGGAGAAGTCTCGCTGGTAACGGCAACCATGTGCTTGGAAGCGTCCAGGCCTGCGTTTTTCAGGGCATCCTTTACAAAGGATTCATTGGTCAGGGTCTCCAGGGTGGTACCGGACTTGGAAACCAGAACGAACAGGGAATGAGCTACGTCGATGCCTGCAAGAACTGCTGCCGCGTCATCGGGATCCACGTTGCTGATGAACTTTGCTTCCATGTTGAAGTTCCCGGTCTGCTTTGCCCAATTTTCCAAAGACAGGTAGATGGCGCGGGGGCCAAGGTCGGATCCGCCGATGCCGATCTGAACAACCGTGGTGAATTTTTCACCGGCGCCGTTTACAATCTTTCCGGAGTGTACGTCATTGGCAAAATCGGCAATCTTCTTTTGCTGTGCCAGATAGAAGTCTCTCTTGTTTACGCCGTCCTTTACTACGTCATTGCCAAGCTGGCCGCGGGTAAGCTGGTGCAGTACCAGTCTCTTCTCACCGGTATTGATCACCTCGCCATTGTACAGCGCTTCAAATTTCTCCAAAAGCTGCGCCTCGTCGGCAAGAGCCTTCAGACCGTCCAAAACCTTATCATCAACGGCTTTCGCGGCATAGCAGTAGGTCATGCCTTCCGCCATGGGCATCTGATAATTCTTAACGCGCTTTGCGCCTGCCTCGCCGCTCATCACGTCCTTGAGACTGACCTTTTCCACTTTTCCAAGCTCTTTGAAAGAAGCGAGGGTATCAAGGTTTTTCCATGAAATCATTGTACGTACCTCCTATATTCATTTACTTAATTTTCTAAATGCATGGCAACTGCCCTATCTAGGATTATACTCGATTGCCATGGCATATTCAAGAAGAAACTAAAGACGTTTTTATGGCGGATCGGGGCGGAAGCATCGGTCACGCAAGGATCATCCGTGAAGTCAAATGAATGGGCAGGCCGAAGCGTGAGAAACGGTTTAGGACGTCGTGAAGCTTTTCCGCGCCCCAGTAGCCTTGGTGCTGGTGGGTGCCTCCTGTTTTGCTTAGCAGACAGTGTATTATTTTGTATCTTTTGAAATCGAGTTTTCTTTTTGAAAGTCTCATGGTATACTTAAACATGCCACCGGGGACGGTTCTTTCTGGCACGTATGTGCCACCGGGGACGGTTCTTTCTGGCACGTGGGAGGGAAAAAATGAGAGTTTCGGAGAGCTGCGCACGTTGTCTGTATGACAAGCAGGCACGTTTGACGGAAGATAAAGCGTATTTGGAGGAAGTGCAGAGGATTTTACGGGCGCGGGGGGAAAATGACAGCGCGCCATATTTGGTATACCGATTTAACCAGATTTATGAAAAGCATTTTGGGAAAAAGCCTTCCTACGGCGAGATCAAGAAAAAATATAATGATCTTGTTCTGTCCATGGAAGGAGCGCTGCGAAGCAGGATCGAAGAATCCCCTAACCCGCTGCAGACGGCTTTTCTTCTCGCGCGGATCGGCAATTACGTGGATTTTGGTGCCATGAATCAGGTGGAGGAAGAGGTTTTCCTGAAAATGTTTGACAACGTGACGCCGGGAGCGAGCGAGGAAGAGACGCTGGAAGCCTTTTTTAAGAAGTGCAGTCAGGCCTCAAAGTTTCTTTTGCTTGCGGATAATTGCGGGGAGATTGTACTCGACAGATTGTTTTTGGAACAGCTGAAAAAACAATTTCCGCAGCTGGAATTTACGGTGATGGTCAGGGGTGGCGAAGCCCTAAATGATGCAACGATCGAAGATGCAGAATATGTTGGCATGGAAAAATTGGCAACAATTGTAACAAATGGTCTTCCCATGACGGGGGCAGCATATGACCTGCTTCCGCCGGATGCAAGGAAGGCCGTGGACGAGGCTGACGTGATCCTTTCGAAGGGGCAGGGTAATTATGAAGCGTTTAGCAGGCAGGGTCGCCACGCGTTTTATTCATTTTTGTGCAAGTGTGAGCTTTTTACCAGTCGTTTTCAGGTTCCGAGATTGACGGGAGTTTTTGTGGAAGAATAAACGCGGTGGGGCGAGATGGCAAAGAACGTGAAAAGCAAAAATAATTGCGTAAGAATGCAGGAAGGCATTGCGACGCGGAAGGGTTAACGTTAAAATAAGTGATATGGAGGATGAAAATATGGGGAGTGAAAAGCAGGATTCCAATCAGATCACAAGAGATTATTTTGACAGTCTCATGATTGAACTAAGGCACATAGACAGTGAGATACCGGATACAAGAATCCGGCTCTTTGGACAGGAATTCTCCATGCCCATTGCAACGGCGGCTTTGTCACATTTAAATGGGACGACGCCGGATGGCATGGCAAAGATGGCGGAGGGCGCAAGAATGGCGGGAGCTTTGTGCTTTTCCGGCATGGGGGAGGCAGATGAGATTCAGGCCATGTGCGCCACGGGTGCAAAGGTTATCAAGATCGTAAAGCCGCATGCTGAGAATGAGAAAGTCTTTGCAAAGATCCAGGAGGCGCAGGAGGCAGGAGCCTTTGGCGTAGGCATGGATATTGACCACGCTTTTTCCAGAACCGGGGAATATGACAATGTTGTCGGATTACCCATGAGGCCTAAGTCTCTGGAAGAGATGAGAAGCTTTGTGGAAAGTACGAAGCTCCCCTTTATCGTAAAAGGGGTTCTCAGCGTGCAGGATGCTAAAAAATGTCTGGACGTCGGTGCGGCCGGTATTATAGTTTCGCATCACCATGGCATTATGAGTAGCGCGGTGCCGCCGCTTTACGTTCTGCCGAAGATCAAGGAAGTCGTAGGAAATCGCATTCCCATTTTTGTGGATTGTTGCGTGGAGTCGGGTATGGACGTCTTTAAGGCGCTGGCGCTGGGAGCGGATGCGGTCTGCGTGGGCCGGGCAATTATGCCGCCATTAAAAGAAAAAGGCGCAGAGGGCGTATACGAGAAGCTGACGGCCATGAATCAGGAATTGAAGGCAGTCATGGAGCGCACGGCTTTTACCAAGCTTAGCAAAATCGATGACGGCGTGATTTATAAACGGGATTTCTAGGTGCTGCGTGCCACCGGGGACGGTTCTCCCTGGCACGTAAATCGGTTGACGTGCCAGGGAGAACCGTCCCCGGTGGCACACAAGGTGGCAAAAACGTGCCAGGGAGAACCGTCCCCGGTGGCACAAGGTGGCAAAAACGTGCCAGGGAGAACCGTCCCCAGTGGCACAAAGGAGGGTAAGATGAGGATTGGCGGAGCAATTGAAAAGGAATGGCATAACCCGGAGGAATGGGTGAAGCTGGCGAAGGATTTAAGATATAGCGCAGTGCTGTGTCCCGTGGATTGTAAGAGCGACAGGGCCACGCGCAGGGATTATTTAAGGGCGGCCATCGATGCAGACCTGCTGATCGGCGAGGTGGGTGTCTGGCGTAATTGCCTTTCCAAGAATGATGCGGAGAGGAAGGCGGCCATGGAATATGCCAAGGCACAGCTTGCGCTGGCGGACGAATTTGGCGCGAACTGCTGCGTGAACATTATCGGCAGCCACAGTGAGACTGCTTGGGACGGGTTCTGTGCGGAGAACTACAGTGATGATTTTTATGCCCTGGCGGTGGACAGCATCCGGGAGATCATTGATGACGTAAAACCGCGGCACACGTATTACTCCATCGAGACCATGCCTTGGGTAACGCCGGATTCTCCGGAGGCTTATCTGAGGCTGATCAGGGACGTGGCCAGAGACGGCTTCGGCGTGCATTTGGACTTTGTAAACATGATCAACTGTCCGGAGAGGTATTGTAAGAGCACGGAATTTATTAAACACTGCTTCGATCTCTTGGGCCCGTACGTCTGCAGCATTCACGGCAAGGACGTCATGATGGAGCAGGGTTATACCACGCTGATCCACGAGACCATGCCGGGAAAGGGTACGCTGGATTATCCCAAGATCCTTGCCATGGTGGAAAAACTGGGATCGGACATGCCTTTATTTGTCGAGCATTTGCCGGATTATGAAACCTACCGTGAGGCGGCAGCATATGTCCGCAGGCAGGCGGAGAGCGTGGAAATAGAGGTTAAGGGTTAGTAAGGGCGCTGTATTCAAAGAAGCAGTAATTTGTGTGAAGGGGGAAGGCTGAATGGAACGGAAAGAACGTATGCGGTTTTCGGTAAAAGCCAAGATGTACGTATTTGTGATCATAACCGTGTTGGCAGTTGCAGCGGGAACGTCAGCCGTTGCATTTCGTGTAGAAGCAGATCAGATAGACCGTTATTACAAACAAAATACTGCGGATAATGCCCGAAACTTTGCGTCCTTTGTTGACGGTGATTTTCTGGCAGAGCTGAAAGAGGCGGCAGCGTCAGATGAGTTTCAGGCACTTCGCGTTAAGGCAGAAGAGGAAGAGGACGAGAAATTGATCGAGGACTGGCTCACGGAAAAGGGGCTGTGGGAGAGATATGCGCAGACGCGGGCCATGTTGAACCAATATCTTGAAAACATGGATCAGATAAAGTATCTGTACATTGTTGCACATGGGGATGCTGATTCGGAATATGACATGTATCTCATTGATGACTACGAGAATCCTCTTTATGAAACCGGGTATTACGAAGAACGTGAGGAAGAGTTTCTTGAAACCGACCTTACAAAGATGATTGAACCACAGATTTCGCACGGAGATTGGGGATGGCTGTGTTCCTCTTTTGCACCCGTGTTCGGGTCTGACGGAAACGCAGTATGTATCGTTGGCTGTGACGTGGGCATGGACGACGTTGTGGCCGAAAGAGGAAGGCTTCTCTTGTATCTGTTCATTGGCACGTTGATATTTGTAACGATTGTTCTGACCGGTGCCATGCTGTTTATCAACGAGGTCGTGGTAAAGCCGCTGGATGCGATGACAAGGGAGATGAAAAAGTTCAGGCCCTCCGATCAGTTAAGCCATGAAGAAGCAGGCGTTATCAACGTCAGTATTAAGAGCAATGACGAGATCAGTGAGATTTATCAGGGAATCCGCACCATGCAGATCAATACGTTAAACTATCTCCGTGATCTGTCGACGCTTCAAAAGGATAAGATCAAGGCGGAAATTGACATTAAGAATAAGGACAAAGAGATCGACAAACTAAACGTCGAAACCTATAAGGATGCATTGACGGGCGTGGGAAATAAGGCTGCATACGTAAAAATGGCGGAGGAACTAAACCGGAAACTGAAGAATGCCCCCTTGGAATTTGCCATTGTCATGGTGGACATGAATAACCTAAAGCAGATCAATGACGAGCACGGTCACAAAGCCGGAGATCAGTACATCAAGGGTTGCTGCCATCTGATCTGTGAAGCCTTTAAGCATTCTCCCATCTATCGGATCGGCGGTGATGAGTTTGTGGCGCTGCTGCAAGGGCCGGATTATGACAAACGTAAAGAGATAACAGAGGCTCTAAAGGGCGAATATGCAAAAAGTTTTGCACGGGAAGAGCTTGATCCCTGGCTTCGGTATTCCGCGGCGGTTGGCCTGGCGGAGCATGCATCCGATGATGCTACCGTTGAGTTTGTATTTAAGCGTGCGGACAAGGCCATGTATGAGGATAAAGAGAAATTCAAGGCGGAACATGGAAGGTACCGCTAAATAAAAGAAAATAAAACATAAGCAAGGAAAAAGGGTCTGCCGGGAAGGCGGACCCTTTGTTTTTTGTAAAATAATCATTTAACGTCCAGTTCCGGGGGTACGTCGATTTCATCGGATACGTACTTCCCGTTTTTTTTCCGTTGCCTTACGCATTCAGTCAGAAGATACTCGATCTGACCGTTGACGGACCGGAAATCGTCCTCTGCCCATGCGGCAATCGCATCATAAAGCTTTGCAGAAAGGCGGAGCGGGACTTGCTTTTTATTGTCTGCCATGGGCGAACTCCTTTCTTTTTGCACGGAAGTGTATTCACAAAATCACTGCCCCGCAGTTTCTTTGCCAATACAAATTTCTATTTTAATACAAACTTCCGGAATTCACAACAGGCTGTGCATCTTTATTGCCGCAAAGTACCACCAGAAGGTTGGATACCATGGCAGCCTTGCGCTCCTCGTCGAGATTCACGATGTCCTTTTCGTTCAGTCTTTCCAGCGCCATCTCCACCATGCCTACGGCGCCGTCCACGATCATCTTTCTCGCGTCGATGATGGCGGAAGCCTGCTGTCTTTGGAGCATTACGGATGCGATCTCGGTAGCATAAGCCAGGTAGGTAATGCGGGCCTCGATCACTTCGATGCCGGCTTCATTGACTCTTGACTGGATTTCTTCTTTGATCCTTTTTGCAACGGTCTCACTGGAGCCTCTAAGGCTTCCCTCGTCCGCCACGCCGTCACCGGTGGTATCCACGCCGGGTGCCACGTCATAAGGGTAGATTCTTACAATGTTACGAAGGGCGCTGTCACATTGAAGGGAAAGGAACTCCTTGTAGTTGTCAACGTTGAAGGCAGCCTTTGCGGTATCCACGATCCTCCAGGTCACGGCGATGCCGATCTCAATGGGGTTACCCAGGCAATCGTTGATCTTCTGGCGGCTGTTATTCAGGGTCATGATCTTTAAGGACATCTTTTTGGAATAAAAGCTCTGTGCCTGAAGGGCTTCACTTTTATCCTTTACGTCACCACTTTGATTCAGGGACGTGCCTGCGGCGGGGTTTACCGCGGAGCAGAAGGGATTCACAAAGTAAAATCCTTCTTCCTTCAAAGTCCCGACGTATTTACCAAACAGAGTTAAAACAAGTGCTTCCTGAGGCTTTAGGATCTTAAGGCCGCACCAGAGGATCCATCCGAGACAAATATATAATACGCAAAGAATGGTAACCGGAATGAGCCCCAAGGCAGCAGAGATACCCGTACCCGGAATGGCGATCACGTACAGAATGATTGACAGAAGAAGTACCAACATACCGTTTTTCTTAGAAGTTAAGAGTTTTTCTTTCATAAGAGCACCTCCTTTTGATATCATTATGATATCACTAAGATTTCGTCACGTCAAGTAGAATTTAGGATACATTCTTTCCATAATTCTGAAAATCTTCTGAAAAACTCCTGATATGCTTAAAACTAACAACGAAATGCAGTACGGGAGGTTTTTATGGAGCAAGTCATTGAAATACGAAACGTTTCAAAAATGATCAGAGGAAAAAAAATACTGGATCAAGTATCCTTTTCCGCAAGGGCGGGCAGGGTTACGGCCTTTTTGGGGCCAAACGGCGCGGGAAAGAGCACGACCCTTCGGATCCTGCTTGGCCTTGACGGGGCGAGTGAGGGCAGTGCAATGATCGCGGGGAAGGCATATGCCGGATATCAAAGGCCACTCACCGTAGTCGGCGCCTCTTTTGACGGCGTTGGTGCGCCGCCGGACAGGAGCGTCCGTCAGCACCTGCACGTTATGGCGGCAAGTAACGGCATTTCCAATGAGAGAATTGGGGAAGTGCTTCGCCAGACGGGCATGGAACGAAAAAGGAATGCGAAGATCGGTACGCTTTCCCTTGGGGAGGAACAGCGTCTTGGCATAGCGTCCGCCCTATTGGGAAATCCTCAATTCCTGATCTTGGATGAGCCGACAAACGGGCTGGATCCTCAGGGAATCCGGTGGTTTCGTGAATTTATCAGGGAGCAGGCCAGGGAGGGAAAAACCGTTCTGTTGTCTTCGCACGTGTTATCGGAAGTGGAGATGATCACGGATGACGTGGTCATTATTTATCGCGGGAAAATCTTGGCAAAGGGAGAAGCAAAAGAGGTTCGGGGAGACGCTTCGTCCCTTGAGGAATTCTTTTTCAAAATAACGGGGGAGGATCGCGTGCATGCGGACGCTATATAGTGAAGGATTAAAACTTATTTATTCCGGGGAAACAAAGATCGTATTTTTACTGGCAACGGTTTGCCAGGCATTCATGGCTTATTTGGAGAGCAGGCAGTTTCGCAGCATTGGCTTGGATGCGACGCCGCTTACGCAAGCGGATCTTTTGGAGGCAGTTCCTCCATTGGAGTATATTGGCTTTGATGCGGCCTTGTTTGGTATTTTTGCGTTGGTTGTCTTGGGGGCGCTTATCGGTGCGAAGGAATTCCGTGCAAGAAGCCTGCGAAGTACTTTGCTTGCAACGCCATCCCGGTGCAAGGCCGTTTTTGCAAAGACGGGAAGCCTGGCGGCGGCCGTTATTTTGATCTCTTTTTTGTCCACGTACGTGACTTTGGCGGTGGCCCACGCAGGGCTGGCAGGTGAAGGGCTTTCACCGGTGCTGCTTTGCCGTCAGACCTGGAGTTTCCTTGGGTGGACAATGATTTCGGAAGTGCTGTTAACTTTATTGGCTTTTGTGCTGGCGTTTTTACTTCGCGGCGCAACGCTGCCGCTCTTGTTTTTGCTTTCTCAGTTCTATCTTGTGATCTATCTGCCGGCAGGGAGCGTTTTGGGAAAGCTTCTCCCCGTCTCGCTGGCCGAGAGCCTGATCGCAACCTCGCCGGATGCTTTTGCCAAAAGTCCCGTACAAAGTGCCGCGATTCTTTTGATCTACGTTGTGATCATTCTGCTTTTTGCAACGTGGAGGATCTGCAGGGAGGATCTTGGAAATCATGAAGAGTGAATTTTTAAAAATGTTGTATCATCGTTGGATCCTGCCCGTGTCGCTTTTCATTCCGCCGTTTACGGCCGGAATGGCGTCTCTTTTAAGAATTTCGGGAATGACGGGAGAAACGCTTGTTATAACAAAATGTCTTCAAAGCATATATCTGACGCAGAATTTTTTTGCCCTTATGGCGGTATTGTATTTTGGAGAAGAATGGAAGAGGGCATCACTTCGGACGGGGCTTCTTTGCCAGCCGGCAAGGATGCGCTTTTATCTCACAAAAATGGGTTGCCTTTTTATTTGGATAACGATAGAGATATAGTTACGCCAAGTGATGATAGCGTGGGGTTTGTGGTGCAAAATTCGGCGCAGTGTATCACGGAAATCACGGAGCAAAATTCGCAAAATATTACGCAAAATTTTACGCAATATTTACGCA
>ONSO01000189.1 GCA_900320485.1 uncultured Lachnospiraceae bacterium
CGCGGCAAAGCTGGGAATTACGGAGGTGCTTGAAAAGTATCCCTATCAGATGTCCGGCGGTCAGAAGCAGCGCGTGGCCTGCGCAAGAGCGGTTGTGACGGATCCGAAGCTGATCCTGGCGGATGAGCCTACGGGCGCTCTGGATTCTAAGTCTTCCCGCATGCTTCTTGAGAGCCTTCTTACGCTGAATCAGGAACTTGGTTCCACAATCATGATGGTAACGCATGATGCACTTAGTGCAAGCTACGCCTCCCGCATCCTTTTCATCAAGGACGGCAAGCTTTTTACGGAGCTGCGCCGCGAAGAGAATGAGGACCGCAAGGATTTCTATGCCCGCATCATTCAGGTACAGTCCCTTCTTGGCGGCGATGCGGATGAGATGGCATAATTTGGTAAAGGTGGAACGAAGATGAATACTTGGAAACTGGCTTTTACGAACATGAAAAAAAGCGTCAGCGATTATGTGGTGTACTTTATTACCCTGATCCTTGGCGTTGCGATCTTTTATATTTTTAATGCCATTGGTGACCAGGCGCTGGTAAATGACCTGACGGATTCGGGTTATGACGTGATCAAGATGATGATCTCGCTGCTTACGGGGGCATCCATTGGCGTGGCGTGCGTCCTGGGATTCCTGATCATTTATGCTAATAATTTTCTGATCCGCAGGAGGAAGAAGGAGTTTGGCATCTATCTTCTCCTTGGCATGGGAAAGAAGCAGGTGTCAAAGATTTTATTCTGCGAGACGGTAATCGCGGGACTGATCTCTCTGGGGATCGGACTTTGCGTTGGCATTCTTGGGTCCCAGTTCCTTTCCTTTCTTGTGGGTAATTTCTTTGATGCAGACTTGAGCAGTTATCAGTTCCGTTTTTCCCTGGCGGCAACGGTTAAGACCATGATCTCTTTTTTGGTCATGAATTTTGTGGTTCTTATTTTTCACGCTGGGGCGATCACAAAGTATCGTCTGGTGGATCTTCTTTCCGCGGGAAAGAAGCCTGAAACTAATATTGTCAGTGGCTCCGTGATCAATCTTGTCTTGTTTGTCATTTCGGCCGTGTCCCTTGGATATGCTTATTATCGCGTGGGCTTTTGTTCTGACCAGATCGTATTCAAGGAAATGATCAGACTGATTCTGATCGGCATTGTGGCAAACATGGTGCTGTTCCGGTCGCTGGCCGGGTTCCTTATGGAAGTGGTAAGGCGGTTCAAAGGGTTTTATTTCCGGAAGCTGAATGCCTTTGTGCTGCGGCAGTTTTGCAGCGGTCTTCGCAGTTCTTCCATCACCATGGGGATCATTTGTCTGATGCTTTTTGCAACCATTCTTTCCTTTGTGATCGGATTTTCCATGGCAAATCAGTTCCAGGGGAGCGCAAGGGAAAAGACGCCGGTGGATTTCAGCATACAAAGAGATGACGGTGTAAAGGTGTCGGAGTACCTTGAACAGGCGGGGCATCCCATGGATGACTGGGCAAAGCCGGGATACGTGGAGATTCCCGTTTATGCACATCAGGGACTTGCTTTTGAAGAGACCATGGGAGGTTTTATCAAGGAGCTGAAGGAGCAATTTCCGCTTGCCATCTTCTGGGGGTATCCCGCGCAGTTCATTTCCGTTTCTGATTATAACCGGCTGATGAGGGTTTACGGTCAGGAGGAGGCGGAGCTTTCCGGGGATGAATACCTGGCTGCATGCACCTATGAGATCTTTGCCTCTGCCCGTGATAAAGCCATGCAGGAGAGGCTTGAGATCCCCGTTGGCAGTCACGTGTTAAAGCCTGCTGCCGCAAAGTGCCGAAGTCAATACCTGATGATGTCGGGACTTAGCATGGATACGGGAACGCTGATCGTATCGGATGAGGTCGCCGCAAAGGCCGTGGAGGAAGGAGTTTTTGTTCCCGCCAATTATATCGCGGCCGGGGACTATCAGGCGAAGGGAAAGCAGGAGCGAAAGGAACTGGATAATCTTCTAAACAAGCTTGCCTACGGAGAAAGTAAGACGGAATATGCCATGAATATGGCAGATCAGCACATGATGGTGGGAACGAAGATCGGCATCCGTGAATCCAATAACGGATTGGCCATGATGGTTACGTTCCTGGTGACTTACGTAGGCGTGGTATTCCTTCTTTCCAGCGCGGCGATCCTGTCCCTGAAGGCTTTGTCGGAGTCCATCGATTCCCAGGGAAGATATGACGTCTTAAAGAAACTGGGATGTGGTGACAAGATGCTGCATCATGCGCTCTTTGCACAAATCGGAATCTTTTTCCTGCTTCCCATGTGTATTGCGGCGGTGCATTCCATCTTTGGCGTGCGCTTTGCAAAGTCCTCCCTGCAGGCACTCCTTTCCATTGACGCAGGCTATGGCATTCTGGTAACAAGCATTGTAATGATGTTACTATACGGTGGATATATGCTGGCGGCTATCAAGAGCAGTCAGAGGATTGTAAAAATATGAAGAAGTTGGACGTAAGCCCGGCCCTTTTGGACCGGGCTTTTTTGTCGCATTATCAGGTTATTTTCACAAAAGGTTAAAAATTCTCAAAAACTATGTTATAATAATGCAGGATCATCGCAGATTTCTAAGGAGGCGATAACATATATGGGAAATGATTATTTTATCGGCTATGCGGAAGGAAACATCGTTAGCATTCTGATTCTGCTGATCATTCTTGGCAATGATTGGCTGCATAATACCAAACAAGAGAAACAGATCTGGTTCAACCGCACTATTATCGCGCATATTTTGTATTTTACTTCGGACATTTTCTGGGCTGCCATACTTGGAGGACAGATTCCGAAGATCCGCGTTCTGATCATATTTTTAAATTTTACGAA
Organism: uncultured Lachnospiraceae bacterium; assembly: GCA_900320485.1. GTDB lineage: Bacteria > Bacillota > Clostridia > Lachnospirales > Lachnospiraceae > Acetatifactor. The sequence goes on from ONSO01000189.1 coordinate 2,833, forward strand.
CTACGTGCTACTGAGCCTAATGGCGTTTGAATGGTTCATGTACATGGCAGTGTCGGAAGGAATGACATTCTGGAAAAGCAAAAGGAACAGAATCATCTGCCGTATGCCCATGACCATATCCATTTTGGGGATTGTCATTGCCTACGTTATCAAGCCATATTATTGGATCAGTGAGGCGGGAGAGCTAAACGACACGTATCATCTCCTGCACGTTGCGGCTCCGGCGGTTTATCTTTTGGTTGCATTAGGATTGTCCATGAGGAATGCAAGCAAGGCTGAAACAAGGGAGGATAAGAAGATTTACCGGCTTATCGGAATCTATCCCATTGCCGTTTTGCTTTTTGGCATACTTCAGATTCTGTTTTTGAATTCTCCGGCGTTTTGTTTTGGCGTTACGGTGATGCTGTTATTTTTCTATATTCAGAGCATGCAGGCAAGAATCTCCGTAGATGCGCTTACCCGCCTTAACAACCGCGGGCAGATCAACCGGTACGTGGATCAGTTAAAATATCAGGACAACGTAAAGATTTTTGTTATGTTGATGGATTTGGATCATTTTAAGCAGATCAACGATACCTATGGGCATGCGGAAGGGGATCGGGCGCTGATCCTGGCGGCAGAAGCGCTGAAACGCACCTGTGAAAGGGTTAGAACGCCGATCTTTCTTGGGAGATATGGCGGGGATGAATTTACGATCATTCTCCAAAATCCGGAGGAGAAAAATCATCCTGAGCAGCTCGTGGACGTGATCCGCGAAAATCTGGCGAAAAAGAAAGAGGAGAACCAATTGCCGTATGCGCTGGAAGCCAGTATCGGCTATGAAGAACTCCAGGATGAAAAGGATACCATGCAGGAATGTATGATGCGTGCGGATGAAAAACTATATGCGGATAAGCAAAGCAGAAGAATCAAAAGATAACGATCACGAAAGGAAGGACATGGTATATTTTTCCCTTGCATATCCATGGCGAATCCTTTATAATCAAAAATTGGATTAGTAGACGGTAGAATTCCGTTATTTATTTGAGTGAACGACTAGGAGGAAAATCATGATCGAATTACTGCAGGGTGGTGCGTATTTGGTGAACGGCACCGAGATCATTGCTGAAACGCCTGAGGCTCCCGCAGCCATCAAGGCAAAGACCGGAAAGGAGATTTCCAAGGCAGAGGCAGCGAAAAATACCATTGCTTACGGCATTTTGGAGAGTCATAATACCTCCGGCAACATGGAGAAGTTAAAGATCCGTTTTGACAAGCTTACCAGTCACGACATTACGTTTGTAGGCATTATCCAGACGGCCAGGGCTTCAGGACTTCAGAAGTTCCCCATGCCTTACGTATTGACCAACTGCCATAACTCTCTTTGTGCAGTTGGCGGAACCATCAACGAGGATGACCACATGTTTGGACTGTCCTGCGCGAAGAAGTACGGCGGAGTGTACGTGCCCCCTCATCAGGCAGTCATCCATCAGTTTGCAAGAGAGATGCTTGCAGGCGGCGGCAGAATGATTTTGGGCAGTGATTCCCATACCAGATACGGCGCATTGGGAACCATGGCCATGGGCGAAGGCGGCCCCGAGCTGGTAAAGCAGCTGCTGAACCAGACCTATGACATTAACATGCCCGGCGTTGTCGGAGTATACATGACCGGTGCACCCGTAAAGGGCGTTGGCCCTCAGGACGTGGCCCTTGCCAATGGCGGAGCCATCCTGTTGAAGGATCCGGTGAAGGATGCGGCGAAGCTGGACTACACACTGGTGAACGCACTCTGCATTTCCCGCCGGATTGGTTCGTCTCGCTGGAACGACATGGGCGACTTCTACGACAACGGTGACTTCCTCTTCGATGGTTTGAGTGTCGACGAGGTGCAACGTATTCTCTCAGATGACTATTATCGTGAACATTTCTTGGATACCTTGCAGCGCTATTTCCAAGTGGGGTTCTCGCCCATGGATAAGTACACCACCGCTTTGAATACCAGCCTCCTGCTGCGCGGCAACTACGACCTCGATGCACGCAACCGCTTCAGCGCACAGGTGCAGGGTCGCTTCTTGGGCA
>ONSO01000190.1 GCA_900320485.1 uncultured Lachnospiraceae bacterium
CCTGCATAATGGCAATGTTTGTGCCTGCTCCGGCTACGCATCCACCGGGACATGCCATTCCTTCGATCAGGCATCCCTTCATCTTCCCGGCCTTTGCCAAAGCCAAAACCTTACGGCAATCAGCAAGTCCTTCCGCGTGTTCCACGTGGACCTCCGTTTCAGGATAGTATTCACGGATGCATCTTTCAATGGCTGACGCAACGCCCCCTGCCACGCCGTAGCCTCGCCCGGCACCGGTGGCATCCCGCATCTCATCCATGGCCTTGATCTCTTCCAGGAGAATTCCCTTTGCCTCGAACATTCCGGTCAATTCTTCAAAAGTTATGACAAAATCAACGTCTGAACGGACCGTCCGTCTGCTGGCCTCCAGCTTCTTGGATGCGCAGGGCCCGATAAATACCACGGAGGCGTTCGGCCGCTCTTTTTTGATCAATCTCGCCGTCGCCACCATGGGAGTCAGTTCATTACTGATCTTGTCCAAGGTTTCAGGGAAAAAGTGCTTTGCCATCACTGACCAGGAAGGGCAACAGCTGGTAAGGGCAAATTCCTGATTTCCGGTAGCCACTTCCTTCACGTAATGTTCCGCCTCCGCCATGCACCCCATGTCGGCGCCCATGGCTGTCTCATAAACGTCTGCAAATCCAAGCTCTTTCAGCGCCGTCTTAAAGACGTCCGGCGTAACCTTCGGACCAAATTGACCAACAAATGCCGGTGCCACCTGTGCAACGATCTCCCGTCCGCTTTGCATGGCGCGGATCAGCTGAAAGATCTGCGATTTATCAGCAATGGCGCCAAAGGGACAGCTTACCATGCACATGCCACAGGATACGCATATGTCGCTGTCAATGGTTGCACGGCCATAGGAATCTGATTTTATTGCGTTCACGCCGCATGCTGCCTTGCATGGCCTTTGCTTATGGCAAATGGCGTCATAAGGACAAACTGCCTTACATTTTCCGCACTTGATGCATTTTTCCTGATCAATGACGGATTTCCCGCCCACAAAGGAAATGGCATCTCTTGGGCAAACCTCCTGGCAGGGGTGGGCAACGCAGCCCATGCAGGAACTGGTCACTTCATATTGGTTTTCAGGACAGGCATTACATGCGGAAGGGATCACCTGCATCAAAGGCGGTTCATAGTACTTTTCGTCTATGTTGCTCTCCTCTAAGCCCTCCGTCAAATGCCCGGGGCGTTCCCGGTTTTCCGGTCTAAGGCTCATGCCCATGGCAAGCCGGATCCGTTCCCTGATAATGGCACGATCCCGGTAAACGCTCTCCCAATATTTCGATTCTTCATAGTCAACGATCTTATATGGCAAAGCTTCCATGTCATCCTTGAGATTCTGAGAATGATAGGCCAGATTAGCCACTTCACGGAAAACGCGCCGTCTTCTTTGTCTCACCGGCGTGTCGATCCCACGCATGTCACTCATACGGACGCTGCTCCCTTCCTTATGGATTCAACTGGACTCCCGATACGCCGGAATCTGCGTCGCCCGGCATCAGCGTACCAAACTGACCATCCGTGATGGTAACGGAATTAGGCGGCGTAGTAGGCGCCTGCGTAGGATTTGCAGTCGGTGCAACCGTAGGCTTTGCCGTGGGCTGCGCAGTAGGTTTTGTGGTAGGCTCCGCCGTAGGTTCCACAGTCGGTTCCACGGTAGGTTCCGCAGTAGGCTCTGCGGTAGGTTCAGCCGTAGGTTCCACAGTCGGTTCCACGGTAGGTTCCACCGTAGGCTGCGCCGTGGGTTGCGCGGCTACCGATCCCCCGTTTTCCTGACTTTCTTTTCCGTTTCCTTCACCTTCGGACTCCGAAGCAGTATTTTCCACGGAAGCCTTCCCTTCTCCGGCCACTGACTGGTCACTGCAAGCCGTAAATGCAAAGATCGTCATGGCAGTCATTAACGCAACAATCACTTTTCTTTTCATGTTCTTCCTCCCCTAAGCCTATTTATACAAGGATCACCTGATAAGGCTTAACGTCAAATGATCCCGTTGGCACTTTTCCCACCCTTTGGCAGGCGTGACCAATACCAATGCTTCTTATCTGCAATCCTTCCTTGTCTTCCAAAAAACGGTCGTAAAACCCCTTGCCGTAACCCATGCGGTTTCCGTAAGGGTCAAATGCCACTCCTGGCATTATAAGCAGCGTACGCTTCGCTTCCTCCGGTTGATAGACGTAAGCCTCTCCTTCCCCGGACGGTTCCCAGATTCCTTTATAGCCTCTCTGAAGCTCTTCCAAGGCTTCCACCCTGAAAAATTGCATTTTATCTTCCATAACCTTAGGAAGATAAAGCTTTTTCTTTTTCCGAAGTGATTCGGTCAATATCTCCCACGTACGGATCTCGCTTCCGTAGCTGGCAAATCCAAGGATCACGTCAGAAAGATAAAACCATTGATGGCCAAGGATTCTTTCGGTGATCAAAACCTCCGCTCGTTCCTGATCCATTTCGGTCAAGGCATCCCTTTTATTCAGGATCTCGCGACGGATATGCTTTTTTTCTTCTTTTAAGTTTTCCATTAGGTCCTCATCCGGATCTGCTTCTGCGCAGTTGCCGATCTTCGTCATTTAATTTCCTCTTGCTCCAAAGACTCCTCCAGACGTTTTTCTCCTTCATATCGAAGCCTTCTGTCACTGACCTTTTCCCGATGACCGTCCTCGTATTGAATGGTCATGCTGTCGAGCTGGCTGCGCAGATTTCCGCGGATGCTGGCCACGTACTCCCTGCGAAGCCTTGTCTGTTCTTCCTTTTCCTCGGCGGAAAGCCCCTCTTTCTGAGACTTATGCCACAACTCATTGATCCTTTTTATCTTTTCATCCATGTTCATATTGTACACCGCCTTGCATAAAACGTCTAAATGAACTTCCACGGTTTGGATGGATAGTTATTTTTTATGTAAATTATCTACAAATTCCGGAAGGTCAAAGCCTTCATCCTTGTTAGCCTTAAAGATGGTACCTATGTTTTTACCGTCTAAAATGCGATGAAGAACGCCCAGATCCTTGCTGTTGGCGATGACCATGTCCGCACCGGAGGCAGTTGCGATCCGTGCAGCAATAAGCTTCGTACTCATGCCACCGGTTCCCACGCCGCTTCCCGTGGAAGCCTTACCCATTTCCATCAGCTGAGGCGTCAGTTCCTCCACTTCCTCAATAAACTTAGCATCCGGGTTCTTTCTCGGATCATCCGTATATAAACCGTCAATGTCCGAAAGCAGGATCAAAAGATCCGCATCCACCAGGGCTGCCACTATGGCAGAAAGGGTATCATTGTCGCCGATCTCAATCTCGTAGGTAGCGACCGTGTCATTTTCATTCACAACGGGAATGACTCCCATCTGCAAAAGCTGTGAAAAGGTATTATGGGCATTATACCTGTTCAGATTGTCCACGATGGTATTCTTAGTCATAAGGATCTGGGCCGCGATCTGATTATATTCCGCAAAAAGCCTGGAATAAGTCATCATAAGCCTTGCCTGTCCAACGGCAGAACACGCCTGCTTTATCGCCATGGCTTCCGCATGATTCTCCTGTTTGATCTCCCGGATGCCCACGGCCTTTTTCCCTGCGGCAATGGCTCCGCTGGTAACCAGGATCACTTCCTTTCCCTGATTTCGCACGTCACTCAGTTCACGCACCAGCTTCTCCAGCCTGACGTAATCCATCTCCCCCGTCTCCTTATGCTGAAGGGAGGACGAACCGATTTTTACGACAATGCGCTTCTTATCTTTAATTCCGTCTCTTAAGTTGCTCACTTTTTTGTCCCAGCCTTTATTTGATATACCTTTCTATTCTACTTCTTTTTTACGGATTCGTCAATCGTTTCAGGATTTCTTCCCCGACGCGTAGTCCGTCCATGGCCGCGGACGTAATGCCTCCTGCATATCCGGCGCCCTCTCCGCAGGGGAAAAGTCCGCGGATCTCGGACTCCAGCCCCTCATCCCGAAGGATCCTTACGGGTGACGAGGTTCTGCTCTCCACGCCGGACATAATGGCATCCGGGCGATCAAAGCCTCGGATCTGCCTTCCAAAGGCCGTCATGCCTTCCACAATGGCTTCATTGCATTCCTTAGGCAAAAGTCCCGTCAGATCCGCCCATGCATAACTTCCCTTACACTGAGGTTGCAGCTTAGCTACATTCTCGGCATCTTGCTCCGATAGTTCTTTCGTCGCACGCCCTCTGATTTCCGAATCCTTACTTTCAAGGAGCACCTTTTCGCGATATTCGCCATAGCGCTGCACAGGTATCTTCCCCTTGCCAAGCGCAAAGGCTTTTTCCTCTAGGGCTCTTTGAAAAGCAATGCCTGCAAGCGGCCCTTCTCCCGGAAAATCCTTCGGCGTCACGGAGACGATAATGGCGCTGTTTGCATTTTTACCGTCCCTTTTACTATAACTCATGCCATTGACTGCCAGCCTTCCGGGTTCGGAAGAAGCATTGACCACGTACCCTCCCGGACACATGCAGAAGGAGTAAACGCCCCTGCCGCAGGCCGTTTTTGCCGTCACTTTATAAGCCGCGGCTCCCAGCTCACCCGGGCTGGTCATGCCGTATTGGCTCTCATTGATCATTTCCTGCGGATGCTCCACGCGAAAGCCAACGGCAAAGGATTTTGCTTCCATGGGAACATTTCTGTCCTGCAGCGTGGCAAAGGTATCCCTGGCACTGTGACCAATGGCAAGCACCACAAAGCCGCACGGCAAAGTCTCCTTGCCGTTTATAATGACGCCAGTCACTCTGCCACTTTCCAAAACCAGATCCGTTACCTGGGACGAAAACCGGATCTCCGTCCCCAGCGACAAGAGCTCCCTTCTAAGTTTCTGGATAACAACGTATAATTCATCCGTTCCCACATG
>ONSO01000192.1 GCA_900320485.1 uncultured Lachnospiraceae bacterium
TGATCAATGCACCAACCACGTAAGTGATCACCATGAAGGGGATGATCTTTTCCGCCACCACTGCGATCCTCTGAATGCCCCCAATGACAACCACGCCTACCATGATCATCAGGACCATTCCAACGATCAACATGTACAGCGTCACGTCCGTACCGCCGGAGGTATAGATCACCTGGTCGGAAAGTGCCTTTACGTCAAAGGCAGCGGTAAAATTCATGACGATCTTATTGACCTGTCCCATGTTGCCGATGCCAAAAGAAGCCAATACGGCGCAGATGGCAAAGATCACTGCCAGAACCTTACCTACAACCTTCATTCCCTTATATCCGCCAAGGCCGTCCTGAAGGTAATACATGGCTCCTCCGGACCACTCTCCCTGATGATTCTTTCTGCGGAAATAGATGCCCAGAATGTTCTCGGAATAATTCGTCATCATTCCAAAGAATGCTGCCATCCACATCCAGAAAACGGCGCCGGGGCCGCCCGTCAAAATGGCTGCGGAAACGCCTGCAATGTTACCAACGCCGACGGTAGCGGCAAGTGCGGTACAAAGTGCCTGAAACTGGGAAATGGAAGCCTTCTCTCCCGTATGTCCCGTAACCTTCTTGTCAAACAGCGCTCCCACGGTCTTTTTCATCCAGTGACCCAAGTGAGTTACCTGAAAGAACTTTGTTAATACTGTCATAAGAATGCCCGTTGCCAGCAGGAGCCAAACGCCCACCGTCGTCCAGACAAACCCATTCACTGCGTCATTAAACCTGGTTAAAGAATCCAAAAACTCCATTTTTCCTTTACTTCCTCCCGTCCTGATCCCATTAATGATATATGGACATTTCAAATATTTTCGCTATGGTCGATAAAGCCAGAAGTTCGTACTCCGACCATTTCTGCCGCAATACTTTCTTGGCATACATTACGTAGCCCTCGTTAATGCTGCCGTTGCTTAATTTATAAAACAAAGCCGATTCCACGCCCCTGGCCTCCAGCTTATCCTTCAGCTCCTTCTGATCCTCTTTCAGGGCAAACAGCCCGTCAAGAACGTAAATGTGGTTTGCGTCAAAATTGGCATAAAAGCGCTCCGTCAGGGGAATAAACTTCAAGTCCTCTTCCCCGTGCGCCGTTTCTTCCGGCGTCCAGCGGAATCCATTTCTTCCCTGCTCATAAACGATCAGGATCTCACTGAGTCCAAAGGCTTTTCCCACGTTTTGAAAGGCAGCTTCATTACTGCTGGTTCCCTTACGCAGATAATCCTCCATCATAAACTGTACGATTCCGATCTTGTCAAATGCCAGCGGAAACGTCTGCGCAACCCTTGTCTCCCCGCTGCCAATGCTCGGCACAAGATTTTCATGTAGCTCCGGCGTGTAGATCAAATAACGGTTCCTGCCCTTTTCCTTTGCAAGGTAAAGCATTTTGTCCGCAAGATCCATGCCTTCCTTAAAGCTTCCCACGTGGGTCGGATACGCGACGGCGCCCATGGAACAGGTCAGCTCCATGTCATGCATTTTCCCGCGATACGTCTCCTCCACGGTCATGCGGATCTCCCTGAGAATGGGGCGCAGCTCTGCCTTGTCATTAACGTCCTTTGTGACGATCAGGAGTTCATCACCTCCGATCCTCCCGACCATTCCATGATCTCCCACCACCTTGTTGACGATGTCCGTAACGGTAACCAAAACCTCATCGCCAAAGAGATGCCCAAAGGAATCATTGATCATCTTAAAATGATCCAGGTCTAAGATCACAAGATACGTAACCGTACCATCCTTCATCTCACATTTCTGCTGTGCATATTCCAGGATGGCCTTTTTATTCAACAGATTCAATACGGGATCCTTGTCCGAAGCCCTCTGAAACGGGACCTCCTTCCGCTTTTGGAACTGTCCCGTCAAAAGAACGCCGTACACCCTTCTCCGTCCATCCTCATCCTGCATCGTGGCGCCCTTCACAATGCGGTATAATCCCTTGTATTCATACTGATGTCCAAAAGACTCTAAGCCATTTTTCAAAGCGAGGTAAAACTCACGAAACTGCTCCGCGCCTGCTTCTGAAACTCTTTTCTTATAATCCTCTGCCCATTCATCCAAAGTCCCCTTAAAAAAGACTTTGCGTTCTTTACCATATCTGAAGTTTTCCAGCTCGTCCGCCTCAATGTCGTAGATAAACTCCCGTACGTCTGCCAGTTCCAGAAAACGGCAGAGTAACTCCGTTTCTTGCTTCATCTTATCCAATGCGTCCATGATAGCGACTCCTCATAAGTTTTTCTTACGCCCGTTGGCCGTTGTTTTCAAAATTTTGAATCACAAAACGCTGATCTTCCGGGGCACTGATGGCACCCTCCCTGGTCATCATCCATTTTGCCAAATCATAAAAGGTAGAAAGCGATAAGGTTTTGGGATCTGCAGGCGGCTCCATGCCAAAATACTTCGGAAAGCTTTTCCAGCAATTGCCTGTCACGCCCACGCGATACGTACGATCCTCCTCCAGCTCTCTTCCGTTCAGCCGGAGATCTAAAATACGGCAGCCCTTGTTCCAGCAATCCTCAAAATCAGCCTCCAGTCGAAATCCTTTGCTAAACACAAAAGTTCCATTCATGACGGAGCCGTCGGGCTTAAGCGTAAACAAATATTCAAAGGCTTCCCGGATCTGCTTCCCCGTCATATGAATTCTCAGGAACAGATCGTCGAAGGGATACAGCTTTCGAAGATCCTTCTCCGTCACCTCCGGACCGCATTCCTTGCTCCGAAGGCTTCCGGTCTGTAAAATTACAAAATCCACGGGATAACAGTCCTTAAAGGCATCAGCCACGATCTTTCCAAGATCCGTCTCATACAATCTGCTCTTATGCTCGTATTTCTTTTCAAATCTTGCAAGGGCATCCGACTTATTTTCCTTCTTCCGCTGGAATACAACCTTGTCTGCCAGCTCGTCTACCTCCCTGTTGGAGCCGCAGTTGTCCTCCGAAATTTCCACTCTCTGCCAACTCCAGTCCGTGATGCACTTCCGTTCCAGGTCAACCTCCAGGTCAAACCTTCCCACGTGAGTCGTTCCATAGCTGGATTGCGCCATGGGAATGCCGCGGATCACCTCCGCCTCATTCATGTTTACGTGGGAATGTCCGCCCAGCAAAAGGGAAACGGGCAGATCCTCCGGCAGTCCGTTCAGGAAATCCTCGTCGCCCTTAAGGCCATAATGGGACATGATCACCACAAGATCAAACTTCCCCTCATTCCTTGCGATCTCTTCCCGTATGCCGTCATAAGATTCCCGGTATTCCAGCATGTCGCGGCAGAAGGGATCACTGATGATCTTCCCAAAAAACTCTTTCGGAATGATGCCGACCAAAAGGAGTCTCACTCCGCCCACCTCACAGATCAGGGACGGCTCAAATAATGGCATGTCCAGCTTTTTCAGCATAATGTTGGTACAAAGTACCGGTGCCTTGATACACTCCTTAAAGATCATCAGATGCGACAAGCCGTAATCCAGTTCATGATTCCCCAGAGACAATGCGTCAGGATGCAGTACCCTGATCAGGCTCACCGTGTTGGTTCCCTTATAATCCGACCCCCAGACGTCCTCCTGCAGAATGTCTCCGCAGATTCCAAAAAACGTCGGTCCGGCCTCCCGGCTTTTCGCCACGTAATCCGCCAGCATGGAAATGCCGCCATATAATTTCAGATCCTTCCCCACGGTAAATGACAGTTGCCCGTGAAGATCATTTGCATGCAACAGCGTGATCCTTTTTCTCTTCTCTTCCGCCATAGACTATACCTCATTCAATAGTTTTAAGCGTTTCAAGTGATTCTTATTCTGATACATTTCCGCATCGGCTCTTTCAAAAACTTCCGAGACTTTATTGTCCAGATCCGCCCGAAACGTTGCAATACCGACGGCCACCACGGGACCATTGTCGTTGATCTGATTGTGTAACACCTGATCCTGCATGATACGGATCAGGCGATCTCTGTTTTCATAGTCCGCCCCCATCATTACCACGACAAACTCATCACCGCCGATGCGGAATACGGGACTGTGGGAAAACGTGTCAAAGATCAGCTTACAGGATGCCTTGATGTACTCATCACCGGCTTTATGTCCAAAGGTATCATTAACGTACTTCAGATTATTGATGTCACACACAACAATGGAAAATGCCATGTTACCCCGGTTCCCTTCCAGTTCCCGTTGCAACGCTTCCTCTACCTCTTTGTAGGCATTGTTGTTCTTGGCGCCGGTAAGGCCGTCCCGCCTTGCCAGCTCATTTGCCATCTGCAGTGCCTTTACGTGCTCTTCCTCACGCTGAACCTCATCATTCACGTTCTCTATTCCGATGATAAAGTGGATCCGGTCACTCCCCCACATAACGGTAAGTCTTGCATATTCCGGCTTTCCGTCTCTCATAAGGCGGTAATCTGCCTGAAACTGTTTCCGATCCTCCAGAGCCGTGATCAGGTGATCCTTTCCAAGAGCGGCGGTAATGCGGTTTAGATCCTCCGGATGAACGACCTTTATGGCATTTTTCATGGTCTCCGCAAAGAAATCCCGCCCCTCAACGCTGACCTCCAAGCTTCCATCCGCACTCTTCCCCTTGAATTCCATGTATTTTGCATTGACGGAATTCACGTAATAAATAATGTCATAATGAGATGCCAGGCCTTCCGCGATCTGGCCATAGATCTCCTGATTCTTTTTATTCCTTCTTGCCTCCCGCATTTTTTCCGTCTCCGCGGGAGAATTGATAACCTCCATGTCATTGACGTACAATACGC